>NZ_CP113343.1:4755690-5072737 GCF_026683955.1 Arthrobacter sp. MMS18-M83
GACGTCGAGGATTCCGGGCTTCGCGACGCCGTCGAGCACCACAAATCGCAAGAGGTCGCCGCGGGACTTCTTGTCGCGGCGCATGCCATCAAGCAGGCCCTGCCAGCGGTCCCGGCGGTAGGTGACCGGCAGCCCGAGCCCCTCAAGGATCGTGCGGTGCCGGTCGGCGTCGACGTCGGATAACCGCCCGACGCTGCGGGCGAGCTCGGCGGCGAACATCATGCCGACCGAAACTGCCGCGCCATGACGCCACGAGTAGCGTTCCACGAGTTCGATCGCGTGGCCCAGGGTGTGGCCGTAGTTGAGGATCTCGCGCAGGCCGGATTCCTTCAGGTCTTCGGAAACCACTTTCGCTTTGACCGCGATGGCACGCTCGATGAGCTCGCGGAGCACCGCCGAGCCCGGGTCTGTGACTTCCTCAGGCTTGTTTTCCACGAGGTCCAGGATGGCGGGATCTGCGATGAAGCCGCACTTGATGACTTCGGCCATTCCGGAAATCAGCTCGTTCTTCGGCAGCGTCTGGAGCGTGTCCAGGTCAGCCAGGACGGCAGCGGGCGGGTGGAAGGACCCCACCAGGTTCTTGCCCTCCGCCGTGTTGATGCCGGTCTTGCCACCCACGGACGCGTCCACCATGCCGAGGAGGCTCGTGGGCATGTGGATGACCTTGACGCCGCGCAACCAGGTTGCCGCGACAAATCCGGCGAGGTCGGTGACAGCGCCGCCGCCCACCGCAACGATCGCGTCGGAGCGGGTGAAGTCGTTCTGGCCAAGCACCTGCCAGCAGAAGGCCGCAACTTGGATGTGCTTGCCCTCTTCAGCGTCGGGGATCTCAGCCGTGACGGCGGTGAATCCCGCCGCTTCGAGCTCCGCGCGCACCGTGTCGCCCGTAAGCCGCAGGGCGCGCGGGTGAACCACAAGCACACGCTTGACCCGCTCCCCCAGTTTCGCGGGAAGGGTCTCCAAGAGGCCGCGTCCGACGACGACGTCGTAGTTTTCGTTCGCGGACTGGCCGGTGACCTTGATGACAGTTGCTTCGTTGCTCACTTTTGCACTTCCTCTTTCAAGGCCGCGTATTCACGCAGTCTTTCCTCCACGTGGAGGGCGATTTCCGCCACGGTTCCGGACCGTACATCGACGGTGACATCTGCCAAGCGTTCATAGACGGGACGCCTGGCAGCAAACAGGGCTTCCCAACGCGCCATGGCGTCTCCCGCCAGGAGCGGCCTGCCGGTGTTGCGGGCGATGCGTTCGGCGACCGTCTCCGCATCGCATTCGAGATAGACCACAGTGCAATCGCCCAGGAGCTGTTGGGTGCCGGAATCCAGCACCGCGCCGCCTCCAAGTGAAACAATCCCGCCGCTGAGGTTCGCGGCTTCGATAGCACGCGCGACAGTCCTGGCCTCGATCTCCCGGAAGGCATGCTCTCCGCGACCAGCGAAAATATCCGCGATGGTCCCGTGGTGCTCAACAATGACGACGTCCGTGTCCACAAACGGCACGCCCAATTGCTGGGCGAGCTGGTGGCCAATGACTGACTTACCGACGGCCATCGGTCCCACTAAAGCAATCGCAGGCCCGTGACCGGCGCCCGAGGTACCGCGGACCACTAGTGGCCGACCGAGTCCAGGTTTGCCGGAATGCTGTCCAGGTAACCCCGAAGGTTTCGTGCGGTTTCAGCGACGGAGTCACCGCCGAACTTCTCAGCAACAGCTTCGGCCAGAACTAGGGCGACCATGGCCTCGGCGACGACACCCGCGGCCGGAACGGCACAGACATCGGAGCGCTGGTGGTGGGCCTTGGCGGCTTCGCCGGTGCTCACGTCAATGGTCTTCAGTGCGCGGGGGACGGTAGCGATGGGCTTCATGGCGGCGCGGACCCGCAGGACTTCGCCGATGCTCATGCCGCCTTCAATGCCACCTGCCCGGTTGGTCTTCCGCACGATGCGGCCGGCCTCGTCCTTGACGATTTCGTCATGCGCAGCGGATCCCCGGCGGGCAGCCGTGAGAAAGCCATCTCCGACTTCAACGCCCTTGATGGCCTGGATGCCCATCAGGGCCGCAGCCAGGCGGGAGTCGAGGCGACGGTCCCAATGCACGTAGCTGCCGAGCCCCGGTGGAAGGCCGTAGGCCAGCACCTCGACAACACCGCCGAGAGTCTCGCCTTCCTTGTGCGCTGCGTCGACCTCGGCCACCATGGCGTCCGAGGTCTCACGGTCGAAGCAACGCAAGGGGTCGGCGTCGAGGGCCAGGACATCGGACGGCACAGGCAGCGGCCGACCCTCCGGAACAGTGACGCTCGCGATGGAAACCGTGTGGCTGACGAGTTCGATGCCGAGCTGCTTCAGGAATTGGGAAGCGACTGTGCCAAGGGCAACACGGGTGGCGGTTTCCCGGGCGCTGGCGCGCTCAAGAACAGGGCGCGCTTCGGGGAAACCGTACTTCTGCATGCCCGTGAAGTCTGCGTGGCCGGGACGGGGACGGGTCAGGGGTGCGTTGCGGGCCTGGTCGGCAAGAAGGGCGGGATCCACCGGGTCCGCAGACATGATCTGCTCCCATTTGGGCCATTCGGTATTGCCGATCTGGATGGCGACGGGTCCGCCCTGCGTGACGCCGTGCCTGACGCCGCCGAGGATGTTCACTTCGTCCTGCTCGAACTTCATCCGGGCTCCTCGACCATAGCCGAGGCGGCGGCGCGCCAAGGCGTCGCGGATTTCCTCGCTGGTGAGTTCCACACCGGCGGGGACGCCTTCAACAATTCCGAGCAATGCCGGGCCATGGGATTCACCGGCAGTCAACCAACGCAACATATAACCAATCCTGCCATGTAAGGCCCCTAGTAGACCCGCCGGGGTAGCCCGACTGAGTCGCACATCACATCTATGACATCGGCGGTGACGTCAGCGCCGGAAAACAAACGGATTTGCTCTACGGCTTGGTAGAGCAGCATTTCCAGCCCGGGTACCACCACGCCACCGCGTGAATGCCATACTTCGGCGATCCGGCTGGGCCATGGATCGTAGGCTACATCCAGCAAGACACCCGAGACGCCGTCAGCAAGCTTGTCGGGGAGTCCGTCAAGCTGCGTGGCAATGCTGTCCGCCGCCCGCGGCGGAAGGGTGGAAATCACCAGATCGGCTCCAGCCAGGCCTTCAGCCGCCTCGGCCATCGGCAGGAGTTGAACGGCGAGTCCGACGGCGGCAGCGGCGGCTTTCGCTTCAGCTGCCCGTCCGGCGTCGCGCACGTAGACGTCAACGTGTTTTGAACCCAGCTCGTTGACCGCCGCGATGGCCGCCGCGGACGTTCCGCCACCGCCAAGAATCGCGGAATTCGGCCGCTCCTTGACCCCGGCATTCTTGACGGCGTCAACGATGCCGGCCACATCCGTGTTGTGGCCAATCCGCCGCACACCGTGCTCAGTGGCTTCAAACGCGACAGTGTTGATGACGCCCAGGCGGGCGCCGGCCCCACGGACCTCGTCGACTTCGTCCACCATGGCGGTCTTGAGGGGCATGGTGACGGACAGGCCGCACCAATTGTCCCTGGCTTCAAGGGCCGCCATGAAGGCCGGCAACCGCTCAACGGTCACGTCGATGGCTGAGTAGTCGATGTCGAGCCCAAGCTTCGCGTAGGCCGCGCGGTGGAGTGCTGGTGACTTCGAGTGACTGATGGGGTGCCCCAGGACGGCAGCACGTCTACTCACACGCACCGTCCCGCGTTGGCTGCACACCATGCGTTGTACTGCTCAACGTACTTGCTGTGTTCCGCCAACGTGCTGGAGAACTTCGTCTCCTTGGTATCCAGGTTGATGGTCACCCAATAGAGGTAATTATTGGCTGTTGGCTTCGCAGCAGCGTCGATCGCCGTCTTGCCGGGCGAGCCGATCGGGCCAACCGGCAGGCCCACGTTGGCATAGGTGTTGTACGGATTGCTCTTGTCAGCCTTCTGGGCGTCGGTCAAGTGGAAGGTCTTGGTACCGAGGCCGTAAGTGACAGTCGCGTCCGATTGGATGAGCCCATTCGTCTCCGTATTGCCAGGCTTGAGCCTGTTGTAGATGGCGCCCGCTACGTTGCCGTAGTCAGCCTGGCCACCTTCAGCCTGCACAATGCTGGCGACAGTGACGGCCTGGTACTGCTTGGTCGGATCCGTGACGCCCTGCGCCTTGAGCTCATCGGTGGTCCCAGTGACAAGCTTCTGGAGAATGTCCTTCGCCGGCGTCCCAAGCGGGAACCGGTACTCCCCCGGCGCCAGGAAGCCTTCCAGGTTCTTTGCGGGGGCCGGGACGCCAAACTGGGCCGGCGAGTCACTGAGGGCCTTCAACTCGGACACAGGGATACCTGACCCCTTGGCGATCGCATCGAGCGACTCCCCGATTCGAAGCCCCGCACTGAGCGCGAAGTACATCACCTTGGAGGCGTCCTTGTTGAGGAGGACATTCACTGCATCGGAGTTCTTCATTTCGGTGCGGAACGTGAAATCGCCCGGTGAGAGTTCACCCCCGGCCGCCGTGAATGCGGCCAGGAACGTGTCCGCGTTGGCAATGACGTGCTGGTTCTGGAGGTTGGTGGCGACCAGTTTGGGTCCGGATCCCGGGGCAACCGTGACCGTGACGGAACCTGTGCCCGGACCGGGGTAGTCACTGACCTTGTCCATGCCGAGCAACGGCTTCAGGAACTGGGCCCCGACCGCAACAGCGGCGACGAACACCGTGAGGGTCAGCAGAAGTGCAAGGACGCGACGACGGCGCCGGACTTTCTTCGACGGAACCTTTGCCACCGCAGCCGCAGCCGGGATGAGTTCATGTGCATCGTGCTCGTCATGGACTTCGTAGTCGAAGTGGGGATCGTGGTGCTCATAACCTTCGTCATGTGCATGCACTTCGTGGAACTCGTCGCCGTATGCGGCGTCGTAGATCGGAACGGCGTCGTGGTTCCCGGCATCGTGGGGAAGCGCGGCGTCAGGGTGCGCAGTGTCTGGGTGCACAGTGTCAAGGTGCGCGGTGTCCTGGTGAGCGATGTCAGGGAGCACGGCGTCTTGGTGGACGGCGTCGTGGAGCAGTGCGTCTTCAGGTGAAGCCTCGTGTTGTTGCACGTTTTCCTCCGGTTGGACCACATCGGACTGCGGAGGAAAGTCCCCGGACGGCCCGGCTTCGCCGCGAATGCCGTCATTGTGGAGTTCCGGGGCGTGGGACGGCGTTTCAGGGGCCGCCGCGTAGTGCGGAACATACGCGGGCTGCGGCTTCGGTACGGCGACGGGTTCAAAGTGGACAGGCACAGGCGGTGGCAACACCTCCTGGTTCTGAGTCTCCAGGAAGCGTTCCCTGGCACGGATTTCACGACGAGTCAGCGGCCGGGTGCGGCCGTCTGATGCGTCGTTGGAGGGGTCGTTGTTGACCGGGCTCACAATTGTCTTCCCCTCGTTGGAGAGTGTGGATCAATGCCGGAGGCCGGCAGCGGCGCATTGGCACCGTCAATGTGTTGGGGTGGCGCCGGCGCTTGCACGCGCCTACCCACATCGGCACCTCTGGCTTTTTGCATGTCGATCGCGTGCTGCAGAATTCCGGCAGCGGCAACCTGATCCACTACTTTACGATGATCCTTGCTGCTCATGCCAGCTTCACGGAGATTGCGGTGGGCTGTCACGGTACTGAGCCGCTCGTCCACCATGTTGACCGGAACGTCGAGTCCACGGCGCTGCAAGTGGGCTGCCAGCAACTCCGCGTATTCGTTGGCCATGATCGCGGACGCGTGTTCCTCACCCTTCATCGTGCGCGGCAGCCCGACGAAGATCTGGACAACACCGAGCTCCGCGACCTGCCGGACAATCACACCGATGTCGGAATTCTTCTTGGCGTCCCGGCTCACCGTCTTGAACGGCGTGGCCAGGATCCCGTCCGGATCGCAGATAGCAACTCCCACACGGACGGTGCCGACGTCTACCCCCAGCTTGATTCCCCGGGGGTAGTCGTCGTTGCTCGCATTGGCCTCCAAGATCAGCGCTTGGCGATCGCGTCCACAACGGCCGCAAGGGCCGGTGCGATCTTCGCAGCGTCGGTTCCGCCGCCTTGGGCGACATCGTCCTTGCCGCCGCCGCCGCCACCGAGGATTCCTGCCGCCACCCGGACCAGGGCGCCCGCCTTCACGCCCGCGTCACGGGCGGCCTCGTTGGTGGCCACGATGATGACGGGACGGTCGTTGCTGACACCTGCCACAGCCACGGTGGAAGCGTCGGAGCCGAGCCGGTTGCGCAGATCCATGGCGAGGCTGCGGAGGTCGTCCGCTCCCCCGACCTGGCCGGCGTCGTGCGCTACAACCCGGACGCCTGCGGCGTACTGTGCTGTGGCAACGAGATTGGCCGCGGCCGCGGTCAGCTGCTCCTTGCGGAGGCGGTCCAGTTCCTTCTCGGTCGACTTGAGTTTGGCCAAGGTGCTGGAGATCCGATCTGCCAGCTGGCCCGAAGGGACCTTGAGCATCTCTGTGAGCTCGGTGACCAAGGCACGCTCGGCCGCGAGGTGCCGGAAGGCGTCAAGGCCTACAAAGGCTTCCACGCGGCGGTTTCCCGAACCGACGGACTGTTCGCCGAGGAGCGAGAGGCTGCCGATGAGGGAGGTGTTGGCCACGTGGGTGCCACCGCAAAGCTCACGGGACCACGCGCCGTCGATCTCCACGACGCGGACTTCGCTTCCGTAGTTCTCGCCGAAAAGGGCCATGGCGCCGAGGGCCTTCGCCTCCGCGAGGCCCATGACCTTCGTGTCCACCTGGAAGTTGTTGCGGATGGCGATGTTCGAGACCTCTTCGATCTCGGACTTCGTGGCGGCGCTCAATCCTTCGCCCCAGGCGAAGTCGAAGCGCAGGTATCCGGCCTTGTTGAAAGAGCCACGCTGGGTGGCTTCCGGGCCGAGGATTTGATGCAGGGCAGCGTGGACGATGTGGGTGCCCGTGTGGGCCTGCTCAGCTGCATGGCGACGTTCGCGGTCGACGGCGGCGCGCACCAAGGCGTCCGAGGAGATCTCGCCTTCGCGGACGATCGCCTTGTGGACGCTGAGGCCCTTCACGGGGCGCTGGACGTCGAGGACCTCGACGACGAAGCCGTCGCCGGTGATGAGGCCCTTGTCGGCGGACTGGCCGCCGGCTTCGGCGTAGAACGGCGTCTCGTTGAGCACGAGTTCGATCTCGTCGCCCGTGGAAGCGTGGGCAACACGACGACCGGAGCTGACGATGCCGCGGACACGGGCCTCCCCTTCCAGCTCGGTGTAGCCGGTGAAGACGGTCTCGCCCTCGGCCAGGAGCTCCTGGAAGGCCGAGACATCGGCGTGTCCACCCTTCTTGGCCTTGGCATCTGCCTGGGCACGCTGACGCTGCTCCAGCATGAGGCTGCGGAATTCGGCTTCGTCAACCTTCAAGCCGGCTTCCTCAGCCATTTCGAGGGTGAGATCGATCGGGAACCCGTAGGTGTCGTGCAGGGCGAAGGCATCTTCGCCGGACAGTGGCCTGCCGGCAGCCTTGGAGAGCACCACGGCTTCTTCAAGGCGGGCGGTTCCGGAGGCGATGGTGCGCAGGAAGGCTTTTTCTTCGGCGTAGGCGATGCGGCTGATGCGGTCGAAGTCAGTCTCCACCACCGGGTAGACCCCCTTCATGGCGTCGCGCGATGCCGGAAGCAATTGCGGGAGGCAAGCCTCTTCGACTCCGAGGAGGCGCATGGCGCGGACGGCCCGGCGGATGAGCCGACGCAAGACGTACCCGCGGCCTTCGTTGGACGGCGACACGCCATCGGAGATCAGCATGAGGGCCGAACGGATGTGGTCGGCAACAACGCGCATCCGGACATCGTCCGTGTGGTGGGGATCGTCAGCGGACTCGGCAGAGGTGTATTCCTTACCGGACAGCGCCGCGGCCCGGTCGATGACCGGACGGACCTGGTCTGTCTCGTACATGTTCTCGACGCCTTGCAGGATCATCGCGAGGCGCTCCATGCCGAGGCCGGTGTCGATGTTCTTCTTGGGCAGCTCCCCAGCGATGTCGAAGTCCACCTTCGATCGGACGTTCTCGATCTGGTACTGCATGAACACGAGGTTCCAGATTTCGACATAGCGGTTTTCGTCCGCGATGGGACCGCCTTCGGCGCCGTAGGCCGGGCCGCGGTCGTAGTAGATTTCCGAGCACGGACCAGCGGGACCAGGCTGCCCGGTGGACCAGTAGTTGTCAGCCTTCCCCATCCTCTGGATGCGTGAGGCAGGGATGCCGGTGTTCTTGAGCCAAAGATCCTGGGCTTCGTCGTCTTCCTCGTAGACGGTTACCCAGAGACGCTCAACGTCGAGCCCATAGCCGCCGTCGTCGACGCTCTTGGTGAGCAGTTCGAAGGCGAACTTGATGGCGTCTTCCTTGAAGTAGTCCCCGAAGGAGAAATTTCCGCACATCTGGAAGAACGTGCCGTGGCGGGCGGTCTTGCCCACTTCCTCGATGTCGCCGGTACGGATGCACTTCTGGACGCTCGTGGCGCGGTCGAAGGGCGGCTCCTCACGGGCGGTCAGGTAAGGAATGAAGGGAACCATGCCAGCCACAGTGAAGAGCAGGGAAGGGTCGCTGGATACGAGCGACGCCGAGGGGACGGCGGTATGGCCCTTGCTGACAAAAAAGTCCACCCAGCGTTTGGTGATCTCCTGCGACTTCATTAGCTGATTACTTACCCTTCTCAATTCACTGCACATGAGTTTGTGCGCAGCCCTGGCAGTTGCCATTGCCGCAGCTTCTAATTCTGCCTTGTTGACGGCCGCTTGGGCGAACCGCGGTGGCTATCGGGTGCCGGCGTCGGGCTCGTTGATGCCGAGTGCGGACCGGAGGTCGGCTTCCCGCTCATTCATTCCGGCGCGCACTGCGTCGGCGAAGTCATACACGCCATCAGCCAGCCGGGCTACGGCGCGATTCAGGCCGTCGGGACCGATATTGGCCTTCGCTTCGGTGATCTTGCGGAAGGCAATGATTCCGATTGCCACGCCGATCCCCATCCAGACGATTCTTTTCACAATGTTCCTGACTTACGAACGGGTTCAGCGGCTGCGGCGGCCACTGCTCGATTTGCGGCGGTTGGAAAAAGCCGTACGCACTCCGTAGCTGAATGCGGCCACCTTGATGAGCGGTGAACCGACAGTTGCGGCCACCAGGGAGGACAACGCGGAGATGTTGGCTGAGGCATCGGAAACGTTGGAGGTGATGCCATCCACCTTCTTCAGCTGCTGGTTGGTCGTGGAGACCGTTGCAGTGACTTCATCCATCAGGGGCGTCGCTCCGTCGCTCAGCGAGCGGATGGAGGTGCGGACTTCGTCAAAGACCCGCCCAAGTTTGAGGATCGGGACAGCCAGCAGCAACACAAGGAGCGCAAAGACTCCGGCCGCGATCAGGCCTGCAATATCGCCACCAGTCATGGACACTCATCTCCTAGCATTTGTTGCGTTGCGGTGGGCGCGCCGTGCGGCTCCGCACGGACGGTCCCCGGCTTGGCTTCCCCAAGTACCTTACATACAAAGAAGCCCGCGGCGCGTGCCACGGGCTTCTTTGTATGCGCTTGCTGGAATTTAGCGAGCGTAGAATTCGACGACGAGCTGCTCTTCGCAGGTCACGGGGACCTCGGAGCGCTTCGGACGACGAACCAGGCGTGCCTGCAGGGCGTCAATCTTGACGTCCAGGTAAGCCGGAACGACGTTCAGAACGTGTGCGCCGGCAGCTGCAACCTGGAACGGAGCCATGACTTCGCTGCGGCTGTGAACGTGGATGAGCTGGCCTTCGGCAACGCGGAACGACGGGCGGTCCACGCGGATACCGTCAACGAGGATGTGGCGGTGCACAACCAGCTGGCGGGCCTGGGCGATGGTGCGGGCGAAGCCGGCACGCAGCACGAGGGCGTCGAGACGCATTTCGAGCAGTTCGATCAGGTTTTCACCGGTCAGGCCCTTGGTGCGACGTGCTTCTTCGAAGGCACGGGTCATCTGGGCTTCGCGGATGCCGTACTGGGCGCGCAGACGCTGCTTTTCGCGCAGACGTACGGCGTAGTCGGAGTCCTGCTTCTTGCGGGCACGGCCATGCTCACCGGGGCCGTACGGGCGGCGCTCCATGTACTTGGCGGCCTTGGGGGTCAGAGCGATGCCGAGTGCACGCGAAAGGCGTGCGGTACGGCGAGCACGAGTGTTGTTAGCCACTTGTGTCCTTCCAATATCTGCGGTGTGTCAGTGTTACTGGCCTCCATGAGGGAGAGCATCGGCCAACCGCTGCCTTTTGCTACGGGGCGCAGGGCACAGCATCAAAACGTGAATTTTGATGGAATGTGCGTCCGTGCCTTGCCAGACAAGCATCCATCGTACCATGAGGCTTACTTGCCTCGGATGATCCTGCGGAGCCGCTCGAGTCGGGGGGCAATGTCCCGTTCGGCACCGTTCCCGGTGGGTTCGTAGTAGTCCTTGCCCACCAGGTCATCCGGGGCGTATTGCTGGGTGGCCACGCCATGAGGGGCATCGTGGGCGTAGGTGTAGCCCTGGCCGTGGCCAAGCCCCTTCGCTCCTTGGTAATGGGCGTCCCGCAAGTGCGCCGGAATTCCGGTCCCCATCCCCGCTCGTACATCGGCAATGGCTTTGTTGATGCCCATGTAGGCGGCATTGGACTTTGGCGCTGTGGCCAGGTGCACCACGGCTTCGGCGAGGATGATACGGCCCTCGGGCATGCCGATCAGCTGCACTGCCTGGGCAGCGGCGACGGCGGTCTGAAGCGCGGTGGGATCGGCCATTCCGATGTCCTCGGCAGCGGAAATGACGATCCGGCGGGCCACGAAGCGAGGGTCTTCGCCGGCTTCGAGCATGCGGGCCAGGTAGTGGAGGGCCGCGTCGACGTCCGAGCCGCGGATCGATTTGATGAACGCACTGGCGACGTCGTAGTGCTGGTCCCCTGCCCGGTCGTACCGGACGGCGGCCACGTCCAGGGCCCGCTCCGTGTGGCGGAGTTCGACGACGACCGGAGCCTCGGGGGCGCCGTCACCCGCGAGCCCCTCCTCTTCGGAGGCGTCGCCGTCGTTGTTCCGGTCCCCGTAAGCGACGCCGGCGGCGGCCTCGAGCGCCGTCAGCGCGCGGCGCGCGTCTCCCCCGGACAAGCGGACCAAGTGCTCGAGGGCTTCCGGGCTGAGCTCCACCTTCCCTGCCAGGCCGCGGGCGTCGGCAACTGCCCGCTGCAGGAGACCTTCGATATCGGCGTCCGTGAGAGGTTTCAGGGTGAGCAACAATGACCGGGACAGCAGCGGCGAGACAACCGAGAAGGACGGGTTTTCAGTTGTAGCCGCGACCAGGACTACCCAGCGGTTCTCGACGCCGGGAAGCAGGGCGTCCTGTTGGGCTTTGTTGAAGCGGTGGATCTCATCAAGGAAGAGCACGGTTGTTGTCCGGTAAAGATCCCGCGCTGTCAGGGCATTCTCCATGACGAGCCGGACATCCTTGACCCCGGCGGTGATCGCCGACAATTCAACGAACTTCCTGCCGGGTCCGCGGGCGATGACGTGGGCAAGCGTCGTCTTGCCGGTACCCGGCGGTCCCCACAAGATGACCGAGCTTGGACCTGCGGGACCGGCGGCGTCGGCCCCGGCGGCAAGCTGCCGCAACGGAGACCCCTGGCCCAGCAAGTGCTGCTGTCCCACGACGTCGTCCAGTGTCCGGGGACGCATGCGGACGGCCAGAGGACTCCGCGGCGACGCTCGACGCGCTGTGCCTGCACGTCCATCGCCGGAACGGTTCGAATCGGCCGCCTGGCTGCCGTCGTCGTCGTCGCTGTCCGCGCCGGCACCAAAGAGATCTTCCACATGGATAGGCTACTCATGATTCCAGCGAAGGAGACATCGACGTGGAGATCCGGCCATCCGGCCCCAACGAAAAGCAACCCCCTCGGGCGGGGCGCACCGCCTTCATCCCTGGTTCCCGGTTGCCCGGTTGGGTGGAGCGCTTCGCCGCGAGCCATGGCGCGCTTCAGGAAGAGCCCGACGACGGCGGTACGCTTTTGCGGGCGGCGGATGGCGCCACGGCGCTGCTGAAAGCCCCTTGGCCCGTTGATGGAAGGCCCGGCAAGGGCACCAACACGCTGGAGCGTTTGGCATCGCTTGCTTCACAGGAAAGGCGGCTTGGGGTCATTCTGGTCCGCCGGGGAGGCTACGCGGTGGGTGTGGTGAGCGGCGGCAAAGTCTCTGCGTCCAAATCGGGTTCGCGCTATGTGCAGTCACGCTCGGCGGCAGGAGGATCCTCGCAGCAGCGCTTTGCCCGGCGTCGGGAGAACCAGGCCAACGCGCTGGCTGAGGCAGTGGCCGGTTATGCCGCCGGTGTGTTCGCCGGACAAAGTATTGAATATCTCGTTCTGGGCGGAGACGCCGCGCTTTCCTCCGCGGTCCTGGAGGAAAGGGCGTTGAAGGAGTACGCGTCGCGGAAACAATTGCCGTTTCTGGCAGTTGCCGATCCCAACGCAACTGTCCTTCGCAGGGCTGCGGCAGATGCGTGCGCCGTACGGATCGACGTCACGGATCCGCTGTAGCGGTTCGCAGCGCCAACACCGCCAACGCAAGATCGGTGGGGTTCTGGAGGTCCAGCCCGGTGTAGCGTTCGAACGCCGCCAACCGGTTCACCACTGTGTTCCGATGACAAAAGAGCTTGCGTGCCGTCTCCACCAGGCTGCCTGTCCCGAGGAACGTAGTGGCCGCTTCGAGGATGCGCGACCGTTCCTGCGGTGCACAGTCCTGCAGCTTGGGAAACACGAGTTGCCCCGGATCACAACCGAGCTGGGACAATCTGTGTCTGGTGATGGACAACCACCTGTCCCTGAGGGTGAAGACGCCAACGCTTCCCATAGGCAAATCGCGCATGACTTCGCGGGCGGCGGCAGCCGAGGTCCTCACACTGCCGAGCCCTTCAGCCAGTGGGGCCACTGCTACTGCCATGCCATCGAAGAGGACTGACTCGTCATAGGTGAGCGCGTCGCTAAGCTCGGCCTGGCCCTGCCCGCCCCGCTTGTGGATGACCAGGGTGTGGTGCTCTTGGTCGAAAGTAAAGAAGGCTTCTATCCTCCTAGTCCGGTGACGCAGGCGGCGTTGTACGCTCAGGCTGTCTTCCCTGCTGACCGCTGCTACAAGGAACCGTGCGCCGACGTCGACGCGTAGGGCTCCGGCGATCCGGGCAAGATCCGATTCCGACGGTTCACCGGGGGCCAATAGTTGCGAGAGGTACTGGTGATGCAGATCAGCGTTGGCCTGCTCGATATCCTCGAGTTCAGCGACGTACCGTGCTTGGACGCGTGAGGCAAATGTGTCCACCGTGCGCCAGACGAGTTCGGTCCTGCTGACAAGCAGCGCCGGATCCACCGCCAAGGCGGATGCGGACAACGCATCCCACACCACCGAAAAGTCCAACCTGATCGCGCGCACCAGGCTGTCCAAGGGGAGCCCTTGCCTGGCGCGGCGCTTGCCTAGCTCTGCGGCGATGGACTCGAGGGCGTCCATGTTGGTTCCTCCATCCCGCAGCACGCCGAGAATGGCCACCAAGGAATCATGGCTGCTCCGGCGAAGGTCCTCGATGGTGAGCCCGGACTCGCTGTACACCGGATCCTGGAGGATTCTCGCGATGAATGTATCCACCATGCCAGGGATCAGTTCCGACAACGCCGCAACCACGCCCCGCCATTTCGCATCGTCCGTCATGGCACCTCCACTGTCCTCCTTCATCATGCCTCCCCAAGAGGAAACGCCGCTTGTACCTTCGTACATTAATTGGCCCCGATCCGAGGTGATGTTGTCATTGGCCGCGCCGCCGTTGCTTGGGACGATCGATGTCAGCCATTTTTATGCGGCTCCCCAAATTTATAGGCCAGGAGTTTTCGATGACCACCAACATCCCTGTCGAGGAGCGGCCAACGGCTGTCCGCTCCGACGAACAGTCCGGATATAAGAAAGGCCTGTCCAACAGGCAGGTGCAGATGATCGGGATGGGCGGTGCCATCGGCACCGGCTTGTTCCTTGGCGCCGGAGGCCGGCTTGCTTTGGCCGGTCCTGTCCTTCCCGTTGTCTATGCGATCTGCGGCGTCTTCGCCTTCTTCGTCCTGCGAGCCCTGGGCGAGCTCGTCCTGCACCGTCCGTCGTCGGGCTCCTTCGTTTCCTACGCGAGGGAGTTCTTCGGCGAAAAGGCTGCCTATGTTTCGGGCTGGGTGTACGCGATCTCCTGGGCGCTCACGGCGATCGTGGACATCACCGCCATCGCGGTCTACTTCCACTACTGGACGGCCTTCAGCTCCGTTCCCCAGTGGGTCCTGGCTCTGGCTGCACTGGCGGTCGTGACCGGCGTGAACCTGATTTCCGTCAAGCTTTTCGGTGAACTCGAGTTCTGGTTCGCCATCATCAAGGTAGGTGCCTTGGTGGCCTTCCTGATCGTTGGCGGCATCTTCTTCGCCGGCAATTTCCCCGTCGCAGGCCACAGCCCCGGTTTCTCCCTGATCGCCGAAAACGGCGGCCTGCTGCCGAACGGGCTCCTGCCGGCCGTCATCATCGTCCAGGGCATCGTGTTCGCCTACGCCGGGATAGACCTGATCGGTGTCGCGGCCGGTGAAACAAAGAACCCGGCGAAGGTCATGCCGAAGGCTGTCAACGCGGTGATTTTTCGGATCGCTATCTTCTACGTCGGGTCTTCGGCGCTGCTGGCCCTGCTGCTTCCCTTCAACGCCTACAAGGCCGGCGAATCGCCGTTCGTGACCTTCTTTGCCGCCATTGGCGTCCCTGGTGCAGGCGATGTCATGAACTTCGTGGTGCTGACCGCGGCGTTGTCCAGCCTGAACGCGGGCCTGTATTCGACCGGACGTATCTACCGCTCCATGGCCCAGACCGGCACGGCGCCCAAGTTCATGGAACGGATGAGCCGAGGGGGTGTTCCCTACGGCGGAATCCTCTTCACCGCGGCCATCACCTTGCTGGGAGTGGGACTGAATGCCGTGGTTCCGGCCATGGCCTTCGAGATCGCACTCAACGCGACGGCGTTGGCCATCCTGTGTACCTGGGGAACCATCGTCCTGTGCCAGCTCAAGCTCTACAAGCTGTCCAGGAAGGGGCTCATGCTCCGGCCGGCGTTCCGGATGCTTGGCGCTCCACGGACGTCATACCTCACTTTGGCTTTTCTCGCCGGCGTCATGGTCCTTATGGTCTTCGACTTCCCCGTGGGGACATACACGGTTGTATCCCTTGCCATCATTGTTCCGGCACTCATCGCCGGATGGTTCGCCGTCCGCAAACGCGTGAGCGAACTGGCAATCATCAATCCCGGAAGCCATCTCCTTCCGGTCATCACATCCACTCCCAAGAACCAAACGGAAGGCTCCGCATCATGAGCACCCCTACTATCGGAGCGAACACAGGCGTCACCGCTGCTGAGGCCTTCCTCCGCGACTTCCGCAGCCTCTCCGCCATTGGCGAGACCCCAGGCCATGGCGTAGACCGGCAGGCAGCAACCACCGCCGACGCACAGGCCCGCACCTGGTTCACCTCCTTGGCTGCCCAGTACGGCTTCCGCACCGAAACGGACCAGGTAGGCAACATCTACGCCCTCCTGGAATGGACGCCCGGCGCGCCTTACGTCCTGGTTGGATCTCACCTGGACAGCCAGCCGACAGCCGGCAAGTACGACGGCGCCTATGGGGTGGCTGCCGCCCTGCACGCCGGGCGGCGCCTGGCCGAGTCCGCCGTTCCCGGGGAGAAGCCCAAGTACAACCTGGCCGTGGTGGACTGGTTCAACGAAGAGGGCTGCCGCTTCGCGCCTTCCATGATGGGAAGCTCCGTCTACACCGGAAAACTGCCGGCTGAAACCGCCCTCGCCATCACCGACGTCGATGGCGTCACCGTGCGCCAGGCGCTGTCCGCCATCGGGCAGCTTGGCAGCGGCAGCGGCCCCCAGGCGGCAGCCTACGCCGAGATCCACATTGAGCAGGGCCGGTCCCTCGAGGACTCCGGAACCACGATAGGCCTGGTTCACTCCTGCTGGGCCGCAGCCAAATACAGCGTCACCGTCCATGGCGAGCAAGCCCACACGGGTTCGGCCGTCATCGCCGACCGCAAGGATGCCCTCCTGGGCGCGTCTCGGATTGTGGTCCTGCTGCGCGAGATCGCAGACCACTTCCAGGGAGCTGTGCTGCACACCTCGGTGGGGCAGCTAACCGTCTACCCGAACTCGCCCGTGGTGGTTCCGTCCAAGGTGGAACTGGTCATGGACATGCGCACCGCAGACGAGGACGTGCTGGCCGCGGCCAAAACGCTGCTCCGTGCCGGCATCTCCCACATCGAGGTCGAAACCAACGTCTCGATCGATGTCGAGGAATCCCATGCCTGGGGCATCAACCCGTACCAGCCCGCCGGCGTCGAACTGGCCCGCGAGTGCGCCGACAAGCTGGAGCTAAGCAGTGCCCCCGTTTTCACCCTGGCCGGCCACGACTCGATCAACATGAAGGACATCGTTCCCACGGTCATGCTGTTTGTCCCCAGCGTGGACGGCATCTCACACAACGAGCGCGAGTTCACACACGACGACGACGCCTGCGCCGGAGTGGACATGCTCACCGAAGTGGTGGCCCGCCTCTGCCGTGGAGACCTGGACGGGGCGAAATGACACCGGCGCACGAGCCTGATGTGCGTGTTGCCGTCCTTCAGGCTACCGGCCTCGTTGGTTCGCCGGCCGAAAACCTCCGGCGCATCGCAGCCCGGGCGCAGGAGGCCCGGCAACGCGGCGCAGAGCTCCTGGTCACCCCGGAGCTGTTCACCAGCGGCTATGCACCAACCGCGGTCCACGGCACCGACGGCACCGCGCAGCGCGAGCAGCTCGCCGCCATCGCCGTCGAACACGGCATCGCACTGGCGGCCTCCACCGTGGAACATGAGGACGGCAGGCGCTACATCAGCGCCTCCCTGTTTGGCCCCGACGGCACGGAACTGGCCCGCTACCGCAAGCAGAACCTGTTCGGCACCGACGAGAACTCTGTGTTCACGCCCGGAAGCGAGGCGCCCGCCGTCGTGGACTTCAAGGGTGTCAAGATCGCCCTGGGCATTTGCTTCGACGTCGAGTTCCCCGAGTTCGTGCGGTCCACCGCCCTGGCGGGCGCCGAGTTGCTGTGCGTGCCGACGGCGGTACCGCTGCGGGCCGGGGACGACGCTGGCGAGCAGCCCTTCGACACACGGCTGATCCCCTCCATGGTGGTCCCCACCCGCGCTCTCGAAAGCCAGATCTTCATCGCGTACGCCAACCATGCCGGCCCGGACTTCGCAGGGTTGAGCACCGTCGCCGACCCGTATGGGCGGCGGCTGGCGACGGCATCCGGCGAAGGTGAGCTGATCCTCGCCGACGTGGACCTCGCGGTCCTTGCCCAGGCTCGCCGGGACACCGACTACCTGGCCCGCTTCATGACCAACGAACCTACCGCAACAAACCACTAAGGACACCAGTGACCATCGCAGCCACAAGCACTCCGACTGCACCCGCGACCACAACCGCGGCCGCTCCCATCACCATGCTCAACCCGGACTTCCCGTTCCCCTATGACGACTTCCTCGCACACCCTGCAGGGATCGGCAGCGTCCCCGAAGCCATGCACGGCACCGAAGTGGCAGTCGTCGGCGCGGGCCTTTCCGGACTTGTTGCCGCCTACGAACTCATGAAGATGGGCCTCAAGCCTGTCATTTACGAATCCTCCAGGATCGGCGGCCGCCTCCGCGGCGGGACCCAGCCGGGACAGTCCGGCCCCGTGGCGGACCTCGGCGGCATGCGCTTCCCGCGGTCGGGACGGTCCTTCTTCCACTACGCCGACAAGGTCGGGATCCAGACCCAGCCGTTCCCCAACCCGCTCACCCCGGCAGCGGGCAGCACGGTGATCGAACTCGGCGGACAGGCGCACTACGCCGAGACCGCCGCGGATCTTCCACAGTTCTTTGCCGACGTCGCTGCCGCGTGGGACGACTGCCTCGAGGAACGTGCCCACTTCACGGCGATGCAGGAAGCCATCCGCAACCGCGACCTGGCCACCATCAAGAAACTCTGGAACGAGTTGGTCCCGAAGTTCGACGACGTCTCCTTCTCCGGCTACCTCGCCACCTCCAAGGCGTTCTCCGCCCTGCCGTTCGAATACCGGGAGGCCTTCGGCCAGGTCGGCTTCGGCACCGGCGGCTGGGACACCAACTTCCCGGATTCGTTCCTCGAAATCCTCCGCGTGGTCTACGTGGACGCCGACGCCGAGCAGCACCGGATCATCGGCGGCGCACAGCTTCTCCCGGAGCGGCTGTGGCTGCACGCGCCGGAGGGCCTGGCTCATTGGCCGGCCGGCACCTGCCTGGCATCGCTGCACGGGGGCCACCCCCTTGGGGCCGTGACTTCCGTACGACGGCTGGCCAACGACGACGGCACCCCGGGCGACATCGCAGTCACGGACCGCTGGGGACGAACTGCCGAATACCCGGCGGTTATCGCCACCTGCCAGAGCTGGCTGCTTTCGGCGCGCATCGGCGTCGACGAATCGCTCTTCAGCCACAAACTGTGGACCGCGATCGAACGCAGCCACTACATGCAGTCGTCCAAGACCTTCGTGGTGGTGGACCGGCCCTTCTGGAAGGACATCGACCCCGAAACCGGACGCCAGATCATGAGCACCACGCTTACGGACAGGCTCACCCGCGGAACCTACCTCCTGGACAACGGCCCGGACCAGCCAGCCCTGGTCTGCCTGTCCTACACGTGGAACGACGACGCCCTCAAGTGGCTCCCCTTGGATGCCGACGAACGGGTCCGGCTCATGCTGCACTCCCTCAAGCAGATCTACCCTACGGTGGACATTGCCTCGCACATCGTCGGCGATCCGATCACGGTCTCCTGGGAGGATGATCCCAACTTCATGGGCGCCTTCAGCGACAACCTCCCCGGCCACTACCGCTACCAGGAACGGCTCTACACCCACTTCATGCAAGAAGGTCACTTGCCGGAACACCGCGGCATCTTCCTCGCAGGAGACGACATCTCCTGGACCGGAGGCTGGGCCGACGGAGCCGTGACCACGGGCCTCAACGCGGTGTGGGGAGTCATGACGCAGCTCGGCGGCGGCACCCCGGGGACAACCCCGGCCCTGGCGACCGCTTCGAAGAACTGAAACCCTTCCGCCTCCCCTAGGCAGTCCTGGCGGTAACCGGACGGCTGAAACGATCGTGATCCTGGCGACGTTGCCGTTGCCGTTGCCGCGCCGCTGCTTATCTTGACGCTGGACGGATCCTTGGATGGCTGTACAACCACTCTCCGGGCGCCGGTCGGTGTCCGCGAGAGGTGCGCACCGGCCGAAGCGGCGGCACTTAATTGTCGGTGCCTCCTGCGATGCTGTGGGTATGGATGGAAGGACAGCCTGGACTGCGGACAGCAGGGCGGCCGTGGAGGCCATTGCCGCGTCCGTTGCTGTGCTTGCTGGCTTGAGCGGCGCCGGCGCGGTGCGCTCCGAGACGCCCGGCCTCGATTCCCCGCGGGACGCCGTTTTTCCCGCGGCACGCCGAGTCCCCGCCGGGCGCCTATCCGCTGCGGCGCCTGGCGGATGATTGCCTGGACGGCCTCGCCGAGGTGGCCCGGCTGGAAGCCAGGACCGCCGCGCTGAAAGCGACGCTCGCCGCGGACTACGTCCACGCGGCCAGGCTCCTGGCGGGGCCGGCGGCATCACCGCAGGAACGCACCGCCCAGGAGCTGGCCCTGCTCGCCGAGGTCGCCTGCGTCCTGACCGTCAGCGAACGAACCGCCGGCGCGCTCCTGTCCGAAAGCCAGGCACTGACCAAGGTGCTGCCGCGGACCCTGGCGGCCCTGCAGTCCGGGACGATCTCCTGGCAGCACGCCCGGATCATGGTCGAGGAAACCGGCGGCCTGGACCCCGCCGGGGCAGCCGCCCTGGAAGCGCACTTCCTGGACCCCGACGCACCCAACCCCGCCCGGGGGTGCCCGGCCGGGGACCTCGTCCCGTCCCGGTTCCGCACCAAGGCACGCACCTGGCGGGAACGCCACCACCCCGCCGGCCTCGAGGAACGCCACGCCGCACGAGCCCGGGACCGGCGCGTCGAATACCTCCCGGACCGTGACGGCATGGCATGGATCTCCGCCCACCTCCCGGCAGATACCGCCGCCGGGATCTGGGAACGGACCACCGCCGCCGCCCGCGCCCTCCAAGGCCCCCACGAGGCCCGCACCCTCGCCCAGCTCCGCGCCGACATCACCGCCACCTGGCTCCTCACCAACCACACCACCGGCGGGACAGTCACCGGCAGGACGGTCACCGGCGGCACGCGAGCGGGCGGGGCCGGACCAGGGCGGCAGGGAACGGGCGGGGCGGGGTGCGTCCCGTCCCCGAGGGCGCAGGTCCTGGTCACCGTCCCGGTCCTGTCCCTCCTGGGCGCCACCGAGGAACCGGCCATGCTGGACGGGTACGGGCCGATCCCGCCCTCCATGGCACGCCGCCTGATCACCGACGGCGCCGACTCCTTCCACCGCGTCCTGACCGACCCCCGCGACGGCGCGCCGCTGGAAATCGGACGGACCAGCTACCGCCTCACCAAGGCCCAGCGCCAATGGCTGAGGCTCCGCGACGGCAAATGCCCCTTCCCCGGCTGCAACAACCACTCCCTGGACAACGACGCCGACCACCTCCTGGCCTGGGCCGAGGGAGGCACCACCGGCATCTCCAACCTGGGCCAGCCCTGCCCCAAACACCACCGCCTCAAACACCGGACCGCATGGACACCCACCACCGCCAGCAAGAACCACCCGCCCGGGTGGACCTCACCCTCACAACGGCACTACCCCAGCGAACACCAGGACTGGGAACCACCCCGCTGGCCACACCATGTCCCGATCACGGAGACGGACACGGACTCGGACACACGCCCGGACCAAGAAGTGCCCGCACATCCCGAACCGGAACTGCCCCCGGATCCCCTACCGGACTGGCACTCCTTCACAGCCGCACACCCATGGCCCCACGCCGACGCCCACGACACGGACGATCCCCGCCGGCCCGCGCCCCCGAACAACCCCTCAGGTGCCGTGTTCCAAGGCACCTGATCGCCAACACCTTCACCCCGCGGACACAGGTCCGCCGCCTCTGAATGCCCCCATGACGGCGCAGCGTCGCCACCCCTCCTAGCAGCCTGACAACGCCCGCTGGGGCCGTGCCTGCCGGTAGAGGTACCTGCCGTGCACTGCGAAGCCGGCGCCTCGTACAGAGCCTGGGCGCCGGTATTCGAGGCCATCACCAGTAGCCAGAACTCCGACACTCCTCGGCGACTGCCAGCCGTAAGAAGCGCGTCGACGATCTGCCGCCCGAAGCCACGGCGGCGGTGCTTAGCCGTGGTGGCCATGCAATAGATACCACCCCTGCCTTCCACCAGGGCGAGGCGTCCGACGGCGGCCGTGGCGCCGTCGTCGTCCCTCACGAGAGCGTAGAGGGAGGGGCAGGACGAAAGGATGCTCCGCGCAATCTCCAGCCCGGTGTCTCCCCCGCGCCCGTCCACCGACCACCACAACCGGAACCACTCTTCGGACGGCTCGTCGGAGATCTCGACGCCGGCAGCCGGGTGACCGTGTCGGGTCCCGGAAAGCTCGCCGCCCGGCCGGACCATGATGAGCGTTTCAGACTGGCGGGTGAATCGTTGCGCATCAAGCACCGCGTTCAGGCCGGTGCTGCGTTCGTCTTCGAAAATCTGGAAGATCAGCGGGAGGCGCCGGGAGCGATACCACTGGGTCGCCGCCCGGACTGCCGATTCATGGTCATCGGCCTGCTCCCTCGGCCAGACCGAGTTTGCCCGCTGCGTGACGCCACCTGCGGCACGCATGACCCATCCGCCCGTGTCCTCACGATCCGGGGCCGGCCATGCCCGGTCCATCAGCTCCTCTATCAACCCAAGCGTCATCTCCTGGGCCATGTGTCCTCCTCAAGGTCAATCGCCGTCATGATACGCCTAAGGCCTCCGCAGCTGCGGAGGCCTTAGGTCTACTACTACGGCTTGTTAGTCGGACTTGCCCTGCGGCTTGGCTTCAGGCTTGAAGTCGACTCCGGCTTCCTTGCGCTGCTGCGCCGTGATGGGCGCAGGAGCAGCGGTCAGGGGGTCGTAACCGCCGCCCGACTTCGGGAAAGCGATGACGTCGCGGATCGAGTCAACGCCGGCCAGCAGGGCCACGACGCGGTCCCAACCGAAGGCCATGCCGCCGTGCGGAGGCGCGCCGTACTTGAATCCCTCAAGAAGGAAGCCGAACTTGGTCTGCGCGTCTTCCTTGTCCAGGCCCATGAGCTCGAAAACGCGCTCCTGGACATCGGCCTCGTGGATACGGATGGATCCGCCGCCGATTTCGTTGCCGTTGCACACGATGTCGTAGGCGTAGGACAGGGCCGATTCCGGGTCCTTGTCGAACGAGTCCAGGTACTCGGGCTTCGGGGAAGTGAAGGCATGGTGCAGGGCCGTCCACTGGCCGCCACCCACCGCGACGTCGCCGGAAGCGACTGCCGCAGCAGCAGGTTCGAACATCGGGGCGTCCACGATCCAGACGAAGGCCCAATCCTTGGGGTCGATCAGGCCGGTGCGGTGGCCGATCTCAACGCGGGCAGCACCAAGCAGGGCGCGGGACGGGGACTTCTCTCCGGCGGCGAAGAAGATGCAATCGCCGGGCTTTGCGCCCACGGCGTCGGCCAGCCCGGCACGTTCGGTGTCCGTCAGGTTCTTGGCAACGGGACCCGTGAGCTCGCCGTCTTCCTTGAACAGAACGTAGGCAAGCCCCTTGGCGCCACGCTGCTTGGCCCATTCCTGCCAGGCGTCCAGTGCGCGGCGGGCCTGCGAGGCACCACCGGGCATGACGACCGCGCCAACGTAGGGAGCCTTGAAGACACCAAAGTTCGTGTCCTTGAAGAACTCCGTCAGTTCGGTGAGTTCCAGGCCGAAACGCAGGTCCGGCTTGTCTGAGCCGTACTTCGCCATGGCCTCGTGGTACGTCATGCGGCGGATCGGCGTCGGGATCTCGACCTCGATCAACTTCCACAATGCTTTGACGATGCTTTCGCCGAGCTCAATGATGTCGTCCTGGTCAACGAAGCTGGCTTCGATGTCGAGCTGGGTGAATTCCGGCTGGCGGTCCGCACGGAAGTCTTCGTCGCGGTAGCAACGGGCGATCTGGTAGTACTTTTCGAAACCGCCAACCTGGAGCAGCTGCTTGAAAAGCTGCGGCGACTGCGGAAGCGCGTACCAGGAACCCGGCGCCAAGCGCGCAGGAACAACGAAGTCACGGGCGCCTTCCGGCGTCGACCGCGTCAGGGTGGGGGTTTCGATCTCAACATAACCCTGCTTGTGAAGCAGTTCGCGGGCCACGCGGTTGGCCTCGGAACGCAGACGCAGGTTGTGGGCGGGGCCAGGGCGGCGCAGGTCGAGATAGCGGTGCTTGAGGCGCGCTTCCTCTCCGACCTCCACGTGCTCGTCGATCTGGAACGGCAACGGGTCCGAGGTGTTGAGGATCACCACTTTCTCGGCGATCACCTCGATCTCGCCAGTGGCGAGGTGCGGGTTCTCGTTGCCTTCGGGACGCTTGCTGACGGTGCCCACGATCTGCAGCACATATTCGTTGCGCAGGCCGTGGAAGACCTCTTCCTCGCGGACGACCACCTGGGCGACACCGGACGCGTCACGCAGATCGACGAAGGCCACGCCACCGTGATCGCGGCGGCGGCCTACCCAGCCTGCCAGGGTAACGGTCTGTCCAATGTGCTCGGAACGCAAGGATCCGAGGTCATGTGTGCGCAGCACAGCATTCCTTTCAACATGATTTTCAGCGGATCATGACAAAACGATCCCGTTCGAGTTTACCCGTATGGATGAATCGCCGCCCCATCACGCGCTGCCCCGACCAGTTGCGGCCGGCCGGTTACCGTCCGCGGGCGCCGGTTCGGGCTTAGCGGGTGGTGATGCGGACGTGGAGATCCTCGGCGGACGGCTCCCAGCTGGCGGGATCCGCATCCACCTGCTCTCCGGTGCGGATGTCCTTCACTTGGTGCTTGCCATCGTCGTCCGTGAACCAGACAAAAGGAATGCCGCGGCGATCGGCGAACTTGATCTGCTTGCCGAACTTTTCGGCCTTGGCCGCAACCTCGGTCGCGATCCCCCGCCCGCGCAGCTGGGCCGCGACGTCCTGGGCAGCGGACCAACTATCGTCGTTGTTCAGTGCCACCAGCACTGCCGTAGGAACCGAGCGGGACGCAGTCGCGAATTCCTGGCTCAGGATGCGGGATACGAGGCGGGTCACGCCGATCGAAAGCCCGACGCCGGGGAACTTGCGGTTGCCCTTGCTCGCGAGAGCGTCATAGCGGCCGCCGGAGCAAATGGAACCGAGCTGCTCGTGGCCCACCAGGACGGTTTCGACGACGGTTCCGGTGTAGTAGTCCAGGCCCCGGGCGATGCTGAGGTCGGCAACAACCTTGCCGGGGGCGCGCTGCACGGCGGCTTCGATGACTTGTTCAAGTTCGCTAAGGCCTTCTTCGAGCAGTACGTCCGTCACACCGAGAGCGCGGACCTGCGCCACAAAGGAGGTGTCCTCAGTGCGGATGCTTGCAAGCTTCAGGGCAAGAGCCGCCTGCTCATCCGTGGCGCCAAGCTCGGTCTTGAGCAGTTCGGCGACTTTCGCGTCGCCGATCTTCTCGAGCTTGTCGATGCTGCGAAGCACCCCGGCGGTGTCGGTGAGGCCGATACCGCGATAGAAGCCTTCAGCCAACTTGCGGTTGTTGATGCGCAGGCGGAAGTCCGGAATGGGAAGAGCGCTCAGCGCTTCGGCGATCACTAGGGCGATCTCGACGTCATAGCGGAACGGCAGTTCGCCGTCGCCCACAACATCAATGTCCGCCTGCGTGAACTCGCGGGCGCGACCTTCCTGGGGACGCTCCCCCGCCACACCTTCTGGATCTGGTAGCGGCGGAACGGAAAAGCGAGGTAGCCGGCATTTTCCACGACATAGCGGGCGAAAGGCACCGTCAGGTCGAAGTGGAGGGCCAAGGCATTGGGATCCGCCCTGTCCGTCTTTCCGCCCTCGCCGGCATCCTCATCTTCCTGCAGGCGACTCAGGCCGTATACCTCTTTGTCGATCTCGCCCTTGCGCAGGAGTTGGCCGACCGTCTCAACGGCACGGGTTTCGATGGAGGAGAAACCGTGAAGTTCGAAGGTCTTGCGCAAAGTGTCCAGCACATGCAATTCCACCAACCGCTCCTGGGGAAGCCACTCGGGGAATCCGGACAGGGAGGCAGTACGAGCCATGGTGGAATTTTCTCCTCAATGATTGCGTCGGCCGGACCTGCCTCAAAGAACCACGGGCCGATTCGGCTCAGGACGGGCTGGCGCCCAGCCAGTCATGCATAAACTATGTGCGGCAGCCAGTTTATGCTTTCGGCGCCTGCACATCTAATGCAGGCGCTTGGCTTGGGTTGCCTGCGATGGAAGCTCGTCCAGACAACCAGGAGGACTCTTGGCTATAAGGCCGCGGGACAACCGTGAAGCCAAACGGCGCATCAGGCAGATGGAAGCCAAGCGCGAGCTTCGGCGTGCCCAGGGCAAGCGGCGCCGTCGGGACAATGTGATCGCCGTCGGTGCGGCTGCCGCCGTACTGATCGCCGCCGTCGTACTTCAGCTCACCGTGTTCAACTCGAACCCGAGCGAGTCGGAGTTCGCAGCGGCGCAGGCCGGGCTCAGTTCGCCGTCGGCGTCGCCTTCCGCCACGGCCACAAACAGCGCGGGGACAAACAGTGCGGACATTCCCAAAGCGGATACCGCGGCAGGCAAAACTTTCACTGGCCAACTCAGCCTCAACGGCGGGATTGTCGGAGTCGAACTGTACGGCACCACGGCTCCCCAGGCCGCTGCCGTCTACAAATCCCTCACCGATGCGGGTTACTACAGCGGCCTCAAGTGCCCGCGACTGACCACTGCCGACAACTTCTCGGTGCTGCAGTGCGGTGCCAAGGGAGCGGACACCACTGACGACCCCAACTTCCACTGGGGACCGCTGGAGAACACGCCCGCCAACAACACCTATCCGGCCGGAACAATCGCCGTCGCGCGAACCGGAAACAACGCCTACGGCAACGGGCACCAATTCTTCATCGTGTACAAGGACACCGTCATTCCCCCGGATTCCGCCGGCGGCTACACGATCGTAGGCAAAGTGACGGGCGGCATGGACGTCGTGACGAAGATTGCCCAGGCGGGCATAAATCCGGGCAGCAGCGCCACGGACGGCGCCCCTGTGGCACCTGTCACGATAGACTCGTTTTCTCTGAAGTAAACAGCCCGGACAACGGTCCACGGCTTCTTACCTTAGTAATCCCTCCAAGCGAAAGACTTTTAGCGGTGACAGACAGTCAGAAATCCGACGAAACTGCAGTAGTGGCCAACGAAGAAGAAATCCAGGCACCGGCGGCGGCCGAGACCAGAGCTGAATCAGCTGCGCCGGTAGACGACGCAGCCGAGTCCTCGGCGGTAGCCGAGCAAGCCGGCGTCGAGCCCGCTGCTCCGGTAGCCGACGCGGCAGAGCCCGCTGCTCCGGTAGCCGACGCGGCAGAGCCCGCTGCCCCGGCAGCCGACGCGGCAGAGCCCGCTGCCCCGGTAGAGCCCGCTGCCAAGACTGCTTCTCCGACACCACGCCCGGCCCCCTCGCACGCACCATCTCCCGCAGCTTTTGCTGCCCGTCCGAAGGCCGCAGCGAGCGTGATTCCAGCCGCACCGGCTGCCCAGCCCACAGCTGTGTCGCTCGCGGAGGCCGCCAAGTGGGGGCGCGCGGAGGGTGACGGTCATGTCTTCCTGACCATCGACGGCGAAGAGCAGCCGGTGGGACAGTACCCAGGCGTGAGCACTGACGAGGCGTTGGCCTACTTCGCCCGGAAGTACGAGGACGTCGTCGCGCAGATCGTTTTGATGGAACACCGCGTGGAGTCCAAGGCCCCTGCCACGGACATGCAGAAGACGGTGGACCACCTGCGCGAGCAGCTCGCTGAGCGCAACATGGTGGGCGACATCCGCACCGCGGAAACCCGCTTGGACGCGTTGGCCGGACAGATTTCTGAACTGGAAAAGTCCGAGAAAGCCGCGCACGATGCCGCTCGCGCGGCCGAACTCGCTGCGCGCGAAGCGATCGTTGCAGAGGCCGAATCCATTGCGTCCCAGGATCCGTCCCAGGTCCAGTGGAAGACGTCCAGCGCCCGCATGAACGAACTCTTCGAAAGCTGGAAGACGGCTCAGAAGAACGGCATCCGGCTCGGGCGCAGCAACGAGGACGCCCTCTGGAAGCGGTTCCGCTCGGCCCGTACCGTGTTTGATCGCCACCGCCGCGCCTACTTCTCCCAGTTGGACAGCACCAACTCGGCCGCTAAGGTCGCGAAGGAACAGCTGATTGTCGAGGCCGAAGCCCTCTCCAGCTCGACGGACTGGGGATTTGCGGCCGGCGAATACCGCCGCCTCATGGACCAGTGGAAGGCTACGCCCCGCGCCAGCCGCAAGGACGATGACGCCCTCTGGTTGCGCTTCCGCGCCGCCCAGGACGTCTTCTTCAGCAACCGCCAAGCCGCCAACGATGAGATTGACCAGCAGTACACGGTCAACCTTGCCGTCAAGGAAGATCTGATCGCTGAGGCCCAGGCATTGCTGCCGATCACGGATCTGAACGCCGCGAAGAAGGCCCTTCAGTCCATCCGTGATCGTTGGGAAGAAGCCGGCAAGGTGCCGCGCGCCGACATGGGCAGGATTGAAGCCGGCCTGCGCAAGGTCGAGGACGCCGTCCGGGAAGCCGAAGACGACAAGTGGCGCCGGAGCAACCCGGAGACCAAAGCCCGCACCAACAGCGCCCTGTCGCAGCTTGAAGCTGCAATCGCCGGCCTGAGAGAAGATCTGGAGAAGGCTGAAAAGGCCGGAGACCAGCGCCGCATCAAGAACGCCCGTGAGGCCCTTGAGGCCCGCGAGGCTTGGCTTGACCAGATCCAGCGCTCGGCAAGCGACCTCGCCTAGGGCTATCTGAGCTGACAGGCCCTGTCCGGTTATCCACATAACAGGGACAGGGCCTGTTTTCGTTTCCGCAGCCACGCGATGATTGCTTAATGGCCTCTGGATTCCCTTCCCCGAAACAACAGGATTTCCTCGCCCAGGAATTATATGAGCCCAGCCCCCTGTTCACGTGGGCCGAGCTGCAATCAATGGCCGGCGACGGCGTGCTCACGCCGCTCTACGAGAAAAGCTTTACCCCTCCCGGACTCGCTGTCACGCCTCGGCTTCGCGCATGTGCAGCCGCCTCGGTGGTTCCGGATCGCATCCGCAGGAAAGTCATTGCGGGCCGGATGACTGCGGCCTGGATCTACGGTTGCGCCGATGCTCCAGAGAGGCTTTCGCTCCTGGTGGACGCGAAACACCGCATCTCGAGCGTGCGATCGGCCCGCGGCTGCATTTTGCACGAAGTCCGCTTGGGCCAACTGGATGTGGTCAGTATCGGCGGACTGCTGGTGACCAGTCCGCTCCGGACGGCCGTGGATGTGGCCATGCACGTCGAAGCCGACAGGGCCGTTCCTGCCCTGAGAATGCTGCTCTCCCGGGATGAACTCGGCGTCCGGTTGCGGCTCCTGACCCTCGCAGTGGAGGCCTCTCCGAGGGTCCCCCACAAGAAGGCTGCGTTGCGCAAGCTCGCTGCGCTATCGCTTCCGTCTGACGCATTCCCACCTGAGGCGGCCGCCTGAGTTCCTACAGTTCAGCTCCGCCGGCGATTTCCCGTGGTCCTGTAAACATCGAAGACGCCATCGATCTTGCGAACGGCACTGAGCACATGGTGCAAATACTTCGGATCTCCCATTTCGAAAGCGAAACGGGAGATGGCCACACGATCGCTGGAGGTGTGCACGGAAGCCGCCAGAATGTTGACGTGGTTCTCAGACAGCACGCGGGTGACATCCGAGAGCAACGACTTCCGGTCCAGTGCTTCCACCTGGATCTCAACCAGGAAGACGCTGGACTGGGTGGGAGCCCATTCAACTTCGACGATGCGGTCCGGTTGGTCACGGAGGTCCGAGACGTTCGTACAGTCCGTGCGGTGCACCGACACGCCCGAGCCCCTGGTTACGAAGCCCAGGATCGGATCAGGCGGGACAGGCGTACAACAGCGGGCGAGCTTGACCCAGACATCCCCGACTCCCCGGACGATGACTCCGGAGTCCGAGTACTTGGTCTTCTGAAGTTGCGAGGGGATGCTGACTTCGTCCAGGTCCTCGTCGGGTGTTTCATGGCCGCCAAGGTGCTCCATGAGCTTTTCCATGACGGACTGCGCCGAAGTGTGCCCATCACCAACGCCTGCGTAGAGACCCGAAATATCTACGTAGTGGAATTCCTCTGCCACCGTGGACAGGGCGTCATGCGTCATGAGGCGTTGCAGGGGCAGGTTCTGCTTGCGCATGGCGCGGGTCAGCTGGTCTTTGCCGCGCTCGATGGCCTCTTCGCGGCGTTCCTTGCTGAACCACTGCCGAATCTTGTTGCGGGCCCGTGCGCTCTTGACGAAATGCTGCCAGTCCTGGCTCGGACCTGCGCCCTCGGCCTTGGATGTGAAAATCTCCACCCAGTCGCCATGATTGAGCTCGCTATTGAGCGGCACCAGCTTGCCGTTGACACGCGCACCAATGGTCCGGTGACCCACCTCGGTATGGACTGCGTAAGCGAAGTCCACCGGCGTCGAGCCTGCGGGAAGGGCCATGACCTCGCCCTTTGGAGTAAAGACAAACACTTCGCGGGCATTAATCTCAAAACGCAGGGAATCCAGGAACTCGCCCGGATCCGACGTTTCCTGCTGCCAGTCGACCAATGAACGCAACCAGCCCATGTCGCCGTCCTTGGGGCTTCCGGGGCCTACAGCCGTCCGGTTGGGCTGGTCCTTGTACTTCCAGTGGGCCGCCACGCCATACTCGGCGCGTCGATGCATCTCATGCGTACGGATTTGGATCTCGACGGGCTTGCCGCCAGGCCCGATAACCGTGGTGTGCAAGGACTGGTACATGTTGAACTTCGGCATCGCAATGTAGTCCTTGAACCGCCCCGGCAGGGGGTTCCAGCGCGAATGCAGAGTGCCAAGGGCTGCGTAACAATCGCGGACCGAGTCCACCAGGACCCGTACGCCCATGAGGTCGTTGATGTCGTCGAAGTCTTTGTCCCGGACGATCATCTTTTGGTAGATCGAGTAATAGTGCTTGGGCCGGCCCGTGATGGTGGCCTTGATCCGGGCAACCCGGAGGTCCTCGGCAATCTGGTTGCGGATGACGCTCAAGCTCTTCTCGCGCTCCGGTGTGCGGTCCCCCACCATCCGGACAATCTCCTCGTACACCTTCGGGTACAAGGCGGCGAAGGAAAGGTCCTCGAGCTCCCACTTAATGGTGTTCATGCCCAAGCGGTGGGCCAGAGGGGCAAAGATCTCAAGCGTTTCGCGCGCCTTGCGGGCGGAAGATTCGGCGGAAACGAATCGCCACGTGCGCGCGTTGTGCAGGCGGTCCGCGAGCTTGATCATCAGCACGCGGATGTCCTTGGCCATGGCCACAACCATCTTGCGGACAGTCTCGGATTGCGCGGCCTCACCGAATTGAACCTTGTCCAATTTGGTGACACCGTCCACAAGCATTGCGACCTCGGGGCCGAAGTCACGGGTCAAGTCAGCGAGAGTGTACGGAGTGTCCTCCACTGTGTCGTGCAAGAGTGCAGCGGCCAGGGTGGTGCCGGTGAGCCCGAGTTCGGCCAGGATCGTGGCTACGGCCACTGGGTGGGTGATGTACGGATCACCGCTTTTGCGCTTCTGTCCTTGATGGCTGCGCTCTGCTACCGTGAAGGCCCGCTGGATAAGGTCGAGGTCTTCCTTGGGGTTGTTCGCCCTGACTGTCCGCAGGAGCGGCTCAAGGATGGGCGAATAGGTGCTCGCGCCGCGCCCCGTCAGCTTCGCCAGCCTGGAGCGCGTCCGTTCGCGCCGTCCGGGAAACGTCGGACGCACGCCTGGACTGTCCACGGGAACACCACCCGAGGTGCTGCCCGTAGCTGCAGAAGCGGTGCCGGGCACGGGGCTCAGGCCGTCCTCCCCGCCCGCCGGTGGCGCCGACGTCGTACGTTCCTCCACAAAAGCACCTCTCACGACTGACTTAATTCTCCCAGTCTATTCCGCCGGTGACCTGTCCAAGAACCGGTACCCACATGACGGAGGCAGGAACGGAAAGGGCCGGTCACCGCACTTGAGCGGTGACCGGCCCTTTCGAGGGAACGCGGCTTAGACGGAGGCAGTTTCCGAACTCGAGCTGGCGGCGGCCGCGCGTCGACTCGCCACCTTCTTGGCCTGCTTCTGGAGCTCCGGTTCGCTCTGGCGCAGCCACGCGTAGAGCGGTGCTGCGATGAAGATGGTGGCAGCGGTGCCGATCAGGATGCCGACGAACAGTGCCAAGGAGAGGTCACGCAGCGTTCCCGCTCCCAACAGTCCGGCACCGATGAAGAGAATCGCCGCGACCGGTAGTACCGCCACCATCATGGTGTTGATGGAGCGCACCAGGGTCTGGTTGACGGCGAGGTTCACCTCTTCGGCGAAAGTGCGCCGACTGGAGGTGGCGATGTCCGAGGTGTTTTCACGGATCTTGTCGAAAACCACCACGGTGTCGTAGAGGGAATAGCTGAGAACCGTCAAGAAGCCGATGATGGCCGACGGCGTCACCTCGAAATCGCTCAAGGAGTAGACGCCTGCCGTGGTGAACATCGTGACCAGCATGCCAGCAAGGGCGGAAACCGACATCTTCCAGGTTCGGAAGTACAAAGCCATCAGGAGAGCGGCCAAACCAACGAACACCGCGAGGCCAATCAGGGCCTGCTTGGTGACGTCCTGGCCCCACGTGGGGCCAATGAAGGTTGAGGTGACCTCTTTGTCCGTGACGCCGTAGGCCTTTGCGAGGTCCGTCTTGATCTTGATGGTCTGGTCATCGCTGAGCTTGTCAGTCTGGATGCGCATGGTGCTGCCTGCGACGTTGGCGACGCGCGGAACTGCACCGGGGACGACGTCGTGGACTGCCTTTTCACCAGCGGCGGAATCGGTGGTCTTCACGTTGGAGACCGTGAACTCGGAACCGCCCCGGAAGTCGATTCCGAGGTTGTAGCCGCCCTTGACCACTGGCAGGAGGATGGAGATCGCCACCGCTACTGCGGCGATGATGAACCAGATCTTCTTGCTGGATACGAAGTTGTAAGAGCGCTTGCCCGTGTAGAGCTCGTTGCCGAACTTTGCGAAGCTCGTGGTCATTACTTCTCCTCCTTGGTTCCGTTGGAAGAACCAGCCAGCTGGGATTGCTTTTCCGCAAGCCGGCGCTCGGCGATGGTCATGCGACGCTCGGCTTCCGCAGCGGCACCCGTGTTGCGGGCGCGCACGACGGCGGGCTTCTCGGCTGGCGTGCGGAGCCTGCCCGCACCGCGGTACAGCGGTAGGGCGCCAAGGCGCTCAGGGTCCAGACCGGAGAAGCGGTGGCCTTCGCCGAAGAACTTGGTCCGGGCCAGCATCTGAAGTGTCGGGTGCGTGAACATGAACACGACCAAGAGGTCTGCCAGCGCGGTGAGGCCGAGGGTGAAGGCAAAGCCGCGGACGTTTCCAACAGCGACGAAATACAACACCAAGGCAGCGAGCAGGTTAACGGCCTTGGAGGCAAGGACGGTGCGCTTGGCGCGCTTCCAACCGTTCGCGACGGCGGACACGAGGCCTTTGCCCTCACGAAGTTCGTCACGGATGCGTTCGAAGTACACGATGAAGGAGTCGGCTGTCTGGCCAATGGCCACGATTAGACCTGCCACACCGGCCAGGGACAGCCGGTAGTTTTCAGTCCAGCCAAGAATCGCGATGGCAAGGTACGTGAGTCCGCCGGCCACCACTAGGGAGAGGATGGTAACGAAGCCCAAGGCTCGGTACTGGAAGAGCGAATAGACCACCACGAGCAGGAGGCCGATCACGCCGGCCATCAGGCCAAGACGCAGCTGCTCGCCGCCGAGGGTGGCGGAAATCTGCTCCTCGGACTGGATATCGAAGCTGATGGGCAAAGCGCCATAGCGAAGCTGGTCTGACAAGGCCTGCGCGGACGCTTGCGTGAAGTTACCGGTGATCTGCGGCTTGCCATCGGTGATGACGGCGAGGGCACGCGGCGCGGAAATGACTTGGTCATCCAGGACGATGGCGAACTGGGCCTTGGGGTCGTTCCCGCCCTGTGCCTGCGAAGCCACGTAGAACTGGTTGAGCCTCTGAGTAACGTCCTTGAAAGTCTTGGTGGCGTTGGCATCGAACGTGATGGTCACGCCCCAGGCATTGGTCACCGAGCCCTGTGCGCCCTGGACGGGATCGAAGGAGGACGAAACGATGTCCTGGCCCTTCACCTCGACCGGGCCAAGGATGTACTTGATGGCCGGAGTCTTAGGCGTTGCCGGCTCGCATGTCACCAGCGGCTTGGCGGGATCTGACCGCGGCTGCTTGTCCTGGGCCGGATTGGCACAGTCCAAGGCTTCGAAGGCCTTATAGACGTCCGCTGTCACCCAGTTGGTGTCGCTGGCGTTGGTCGGCGCAGCCGTGGGCTTAGGCAGGCTCGCGTCCGGCGTCCGCGATGCCACCGGAACGGCCGCAGGGTCTCCCGCTGTGATAACGGGACGGAAGTTCATGTCCGCTGAGGCCTGGATCAGGGCACGGGTTTCCGAGCTGGGCGTGCCGGGAAGGCTGACAACCACGTTGCGGCCGGACTGCGTGGTGATTTCCGCTTCGGCAACGCCTGAGCTGTCAACGCGTTGGCGAATGATCGCCACAGCCTGGTTCAACTGTTCCTCGTTGATGCCCGAGGAACCCTCGACCTTTGGCGCGAGGATCATCTGCGTGCCGCCTTCAAGGTCAAGCGCGAGCTTCGGTGCCCAGCTTGCATGACCGGTGACGACTCCCCCAGCGAGGACTGCTGTCAGTACAGCGAAAATTGCGACAAGCCAGATCAGCACCCTGCGGGCTGCGTTTTTTGGCCGGTTCGTGCCATGTTCGATCTTCCTGTTGATGACGGAACAGCCGCCGGCGCGCACTTGTGAGCGCAAGCCGGCGGCAGTTCATTGCCGTAGGACTATTCCCGCTGGTGATGCGGGTACGGACTAGCTGTCCTTCTTGCCCTCGTCATTGAGGCGTTTGAGGGTTTCCTCCGGGGTCTCAGCGGGTGCCGGCACGTCGGCGTCAGCGGCCGTCAGGGACGACGCGTCATCCGGAACGTCAACAGCCGCTTCCTCGGTGGGCTCAACAATCTTGGTAACGGCCTGGCGGTGCACCGTTGCGAGGTTGCCCGGAGACAGTTCAAGGACAACTTTGTTCTCAGCGTCGTCCATCGAGACGATTCGGCCGTACAGTCCGAAACTGGTCATGACGTCAACGCCAGGGGCGAACTGGGACTGCAGCTTGGCCTGCTGTTGCTGCGTCTTCTTATTGCGGCGGAACATCATGAAGATGAAGACGCCAAGCATGGCAAACAGCAGGATTGTCATTGGATCCACAGGGAAGTTCCGTTCTTTACTTACGTTTTTGGTTTCACGGCCATGTCTGCCCGGTGGATCCGACGGCCGTGGAGCTTTCCCCACTTGGCCGCACAATGCTCCGACGGGCGGGCACAGAACCAAGGACTCGAACGTGCCGAGTGTCATACCAGTCTAGAGGCTTAAGCTGAATGGATCGTGCTAACGGCCGGTGTCGATGCTTTCTGCCTCATTTTCGCTGTCCTCGAACAACGCCAGCGGGTCCTGTCCGAACACACCCGCCGGCACGGCATATCCGAGGTGCGTCCATGCCGAGGCCATGGCAATCCTGCCGCGCGGCGTCCTCCCAAGAAGTCCCTCACGTACGAGGTACGGCTCAGCAACGGTCTCGACTGTCTCAGGCTCTTCGCCGACGGCGATCGCGAGGGTGGAAAGCCCCACCGGACCCCCGTTGAACTTGGTGATCAACGCTTCCAGTACCGCGCGGTCCAAGCGGTCCAATCCACGCTGGTCCACTTCATACATGTCCAAAGCGGCGGAGGCAGCCCGGGCGTCGATCTGTTCGATGCCGTGGACCAACGCCCAGTCCCGCACGCGGCGCAGCAGCCGGTTGGCGATACGCGGTGTTCCACGGGAACGGCCGGCGATCTCGCTGAATCCGGCCGAATTGACCTTCAGGTCAAGGAGCCCGGCCGAGCGGCGCAGAACCAGCTCAAGCTCTGCCACCGAATAGAACTCCAGATGTCCGGTAAATCCGAAACGGTCACGTAGTGGTCCGGGCAGGAGTCCGGCCCGGGTCGTGGCGCCGACCAGGGTGAAGGGCGGCAGCTCCAGCGGAATAGCCGTTGCCCCTGCCCCCTTGCCCACCACGATGTCCACCCGGAAATCTTCCATGGCCATGTACAGCATTTCCTCGGCAGGCCGGGACATCCGGTGGATTTCGTCGAGGAAAAGAACCTCGCCTTCCGAGAGGGAAGACAGGATGGCTGCCAAGTCCCCGGCATGCTGGATGGCCGGACCGCTGCTGATACGCAAGGGAGCGTTCATCTCGGCGGCGATGATCATGGAGAGCGTGGTCTTACCCAACCCCGGGGGGCCTGAAAGCAGGACGTGGTCCGCGCTGCGGCCGCGCATCCTTGACGCTTCCAGGACGAGTGAGAGCTGCTTGCGAACGCGATGCTGGCCGACGAAGTCGTGGAGGTTTTTCGGGCGTAGTGCAGCCTCGATGATGCGCTCTTCGGGTTCCTCTCCCCCGGTAACGAGGGACTCCTCAGCCACGGCTGCCTACCCGGTTTCCCGCGCGGGCACCGTCCTGGCCGAGCCAGCGGAGGGTGGCCCGCAGGATGTGGGCGACATTGCCGGCGTCCGCAAGCTCAGGGGAATCCGCCATTGCCTTGTCGATGCTGCCGGCGGCGTCCTTCTCGGACCAGCCGAGACTCGTCATGGCGGCGACCACTTGCGGCTTCCAGACCGCTTCGGCCGCGATGGCGGGCGCAGCCCCCGGCGCGGTGCCATGCGGGACGAGCTTGCCGGCAAGTTCCAGGACGATCCTGCCGGCCACCTTGGGTCCAATGCCCGGAACCTTGGTGAATGACTTGGTGTCACCGGAATGGGCGGCCACTCGGATCGCTTCGGGCTCATGCACGGCCAACACTGCGAGGGCCAGGCGCGGCCCCACCCCGCTCACACTGAGCAGGACATCGAAAACTTCCCGCTCGTCGTCGTTCGAGAAGCCGAAAAGCGTCAGGGAGTCCTCCCGGACGATCAGCGAGGTGAACAGCTTTGCTTCCTGGCCGACATGCAGATGGCTGAGGGTCTGGGGCGTGGCGTAGACGCTCATTCCGGCACCGTTGAGATCGATGACGGCCGTGGACAGGCTGACGTGTGCCACGGTTCCGCGGAGAAAACTGATCAAGACCCGGCTCCTGAAGTACTGCCCGCGCGTTTGATCCGTGGCGGGCTATCCGAACATATCTACGAATACCCTAGCAAGGGCCACCGACAATTAGCGGGCGCGGCGCGCTTTCGCTTCTGCTTCGGCCCAAGCCCTCTGGGCCGGCGTCAGCGCGCTGCTCCCTGGCCCGGTAGTGGCCACCGCGGCGCCGCTGCCTGCCCGCCAGGCGTGCGTGACGGCGAGGGCCAACGCATCCGCGGCGTCCGCAGGACGGGGAGGTGCGTCCAGGCGCAGGATCTTGGTGATGAGTTTTGTCACGGCTTCCTTGTTGGAGGTGCCGCTTCCAGTGACGGCGGCTTTGACCTCCGATGGCGTATGGAGTGCCACCGGAATGCCGCGCCGCGCAGCAGCGGCAATGACCACACCGGACGCCTGGGCCACGCCCATGACCGTGCTGACGTTCAATTGGGAGAAGACCCGTTCCACCGCAAGGACGTCGGGTTTGTACAGGTCAAGCCATTCGTCGATGGCCTCAGCGATGACCAGCAACCGCTGGTCCAATGACTGCTCCGGGGAGGTTCCCACGACGCAGACGGCCACCATGGTGGCGCGCCGGTTCCGTTCGACGTCGACCACTCCGATTCCGCAACGGGTGAGGCCCGGATCGACTCCCAAGACGCGAAGAGTCAAGTCCGGGCCTCCCTGTTTGATGTCACGCTGAGTTGCAAGAGGACGCTACTCGGATTCGAGCGCAGCCTGTACTTCCTCGCTCATGTCCGCGTTGGTGTAAACGTTCTGGACGTCGTCGAGATCTTCGAGGGCGTCCACGAGCTTCATGAACTTCTTGGCGCCGTCGAGGTCCAGCGGAACCTGCATGGACGGCACAAACTCGGCTTCGTCCGACTCGTAGTCGATGCCGGCTTCCTTGAGGGCATCCCGGATTGCCTGAAGATCGGTCGGCTCCGAATGGATTTCCCAGTTTTCTCCGCTGTCCTTGACTTCCTCGGCGCCGGCGTCGAGTACGGCCATGAGGATGTCGTCTTCGCTGAGCCCGTTCTTAGGCAGGTTGACGACGCCCTTGCGGGTGAAGAGGTAGCTCACGGAGCCGGGGTCGGCGATAGTGCCGCCGTTGCGGGAGATGGCGAGCCGGACCTCTGAGGCAGCACGGTTCTTGTTGTCCGTGAGGCACTCGATCAGAAGAGCGGATCCCTGCGGGCCGCGGGCTTCGTACATGATTTCCGTGTAGTCGACCACTTCACCGGTCAGGCCGGCACCTCGCTTGATGGCGCGGTCGATGTTGTCAGCGGGAACCGATGTCTTCTTGGCTTTGGTGACAGCCAGTTCAAGGCTCGGGTTGCCGGCGAGGTCCGGTCCGCCCATGCGGGCGGCGACTTCGATGTTCTTGATCAGCTTGGCGAACGACTTGGCCCGGCGGCTATCGAGGATGGCCTTCTTGTGCTTGGTCGTCGCCCATTTGGAGTGGCCTGACATGCTTTAAACTTCCCCTCTGATCATTCGAATAAACAGTTCATGCACGCGCTTCTCCCCAGTCACTTCCGGGTGGAAGGAGGTGGCCAGCAACCGACCTGAGCGCACTGCAACAATTCTAGCCAACCCATGCAAAGCGTCCGTGTGGGCGGCTTTGCCCGGTTCCACTTGGGCGAGGATTTCGACGCCGGGACCCACGCGTTCCACCCACGGTCCGCGGATGAACACTGCGTGGACAGGATCAACTCCAGACTCCCCCGCGCTGAATTCAAGCCCCTTGAAGTCAAGGTCGGTTTCAAAGGACTCGCGCTGGCGGCCGAAAGCGTTGCGACGGACCGTGATGTCCAATCCACCGAAAGTCTGCTGCGGATTACCGGCGAGGTCCGTGGCGGGATCGGCGATGTCGTCCGCCAGCAGGATCATGCCCGCACAGGAACCGTAGACGGGCAGCCCTGACGCGATCTGCTTGCGAATAGGATCGGCGAGTTCAAAGATGCGGGCCAATTTGTCGATCGTGGTGGATTCGCCACCGGGAATAATGAGGCCGTCAATGTCGTCGAGCTCCGCCGGACGCCGGATGCCGACGCCGGTGGCACCGGCTGCTTCGACGGCGCGAAGGTGCTCGCGGAAATCGCCTTGTAGGGCGAGGACGCCGATGCGCAAGCCGGAGCCCACGCGTGATGACGCCTCGGAAGGGGGGTTGGTCATTCGACCATCATAATGCGCTCCCGATACCGGGCTCGCCTTGGCAACCCGATTGCAGGCCTGCGGCACATGGTTTATGCACCAACTGGGATATATTACAGAGCATGTTTTCGTTCACCGTTCCACTCGGCAAGCTGGTCCGCGCTGTGTCCAGGCTTCGCGGCGGAGGTTCGGCCCTGCCTGGCCTCGTCGTCGAGAAGATCGACCCGGGCTTCATGCAACGGACACTGTCCTCGCTCCCCCATGGCGTGGCTGTGGTGAGCGGGACCAATGGCAAGACGACCACCACCAAAATGGTGGTGGAACTGCTGGAAAGCCAAGGCCTGAAGGTCTTCACCAACCGCACAGGGAGCAACTTCACGCGCGGCGTGGCAGCAGCCCTCCTGGGTGAGGTGGACTGGCGCGGCAAGCTGGACGCCGACGTCGCCGTCTTGGAACTTGACGAGGCACACGCGGTGCACTTCGTGAACAAGGTACCGCCGCGCTACTGCCTCCTCCTGAACGTTCTTCGCGACCAACTGGATCGCTTCGGCGAAATCGACACGACCGCGTTGCTTCTTCAGAGGATTGCCGAAAGAACCACGGGAACCGTCGTTCTGAACCGCGAGGATCCGCGGGTCGCCCGGATCGCAGCGACCATTACTGGTCCCGAAGTGCTCTACTTCGGTTTGGACGAATCGCTCCGCAGCACCTTCCCGAACGACGACGACATGCGCACCGCGACGCCGGGAACCGGCGCCCAAGGTGACGTTCCCGCCGTCGAAACGGCCGACGTCGTGCTCCGCCGGGTCGGTGCCGACGAAGCGGACTTCGAGTTCGACGGCGAACGGGTCACCACCCAGATGAAGCTCCGCGGCGTCTACAACATCTTCAACGCCGCCGCCGCGTTGGTGCTGGCCAGAAGCATTACCGGGGCAAGCGGGAAGCCAGGCGACGCCGCGAAGCTGGTCAAGGCCCTCTCCGAGGTCGCTCCGGCGTTCGGCCGCGGGGAAAGCCTCGTGGTGGACGGCCAGCCCCTTGAGTTGGTGCTGGTGAAGAATCCCAGCGGCTTCCGGCTCGGCCTGAAGTCGTTCCCGGCGAAGGGCTACGCGTCCATGATCGCCATCAATGACAACTATGCCGACGGCCGCGACATGTCCTGGCTGTGGGACGTTGAATTCGAGTCCCTGCGCGAGGACGGCGTGGACGTCCTCACCGGCGTCCGGGCGTATGACATGGCCTTGCGACTTCAGTACGACGAGGTCCGTTTTGGCTCCGTGAACACAGACATCCCCGCGGCCTTGGCTGAATTCATCCGGGGTTCGGCGGGCAAGCCGAAGCGGGTTTTCTGCACTTATACTGCGATGCTGGCCATTCGGCGTGAACTCTCCAAAATCACCACAGTGGAGGTGGTCTCATGACCTCGGCCGAAGATACCGCACAACACGCAAGCAAGGGCACCATACGGGTACTGCAGTTGTATCCGCGTGCGATGAACATCTACGGGGACTGGGGCAACTCCCTCGTCCTGCGCCAGCGGCTGCTCTGGCACGGCTACACGCCCGAGCTCCTCGAGTACAACGTGGGCGACGACTTCCCCGAGGATGTTGACATCATTGTGGGCGGCGGCGGACAGGACAGCGGCCAGATCGTCATCAAGGACGACCTCCAGGCACGCGGCGACCAACTCCGCGGGATGGCGGAGGACGGAACGCCCATGCTGGTCATTTGCGGGCTCTACCAGCTTTTCGGCAAATTCTTCAAGACGAAGGCCGGCCCGGTCATCCCGGGGATCGGCATCCTGGATGTCGAAACCATCGGCTCCGATGAGCGGCTCATCGGCAACGTCACGCTCACCTCACCTGAGTTCGGCGAAATCCTGGGCTACGAAAACCACAGCGGACAGACCTCTCTGGGCCCCGGCGTCGAACCCCTCGGCACCGTGTCCAAGGGCGCCGGCAACAACAGCAAAGACGGCCATGAAGGCGCCCGGCACCGCAACGTCGTTGCCAGTTACTTGCACGGATCCCTGTTGCCAAAGAATCCTGCCATCGCCGATTTCCTGATCCGCACCGCCGTCGAACGCAAATACGGAAGCTTTGTCCCGGGGACGCCCGACGACGGCTTTGCCCGCCTGGCGCGCGAACACGCGGCGCGGCGTCCGCGCTAGCTGCACACCCGGCGACCCGGCCGGGCAGCTCAGCTATTTCTCCTTCGTGATGAGGAGTTCGTGTGCTCCGGCCGCTGCGGCGCCCATGGCCTCGACCACGGTCGTTGTGCGCGCCCGTGTTTCCGCATCGGCGGCGGGAGTGGCGCAAACGCCCTGTGGTGCGTCGCTGGCGACTGAGCACCATCGGTAGGGATTTCGCACGATGACCGAAGGCGCCCATGCGAGGTCCGAGGCAGTCCATTTGCCAGCCTGATCCTGGCTGAACTGAGTTCTTACCAGCAAGCCCTCATTGTTGACGGCATACCAAGGCGACAGCTCCGTCACGCCATTGCCGAGCCCGTACACGATCCACGTTCCCTTATACTTTTCGATCGGCAGCACCGAATGGGTGTGGTGGCCGTAGATCATGGTGAATTGCCCGCTGTCCACGAGGGCGTGCGCCACGTCCTGCTGCTGGGCGTTGGCTTGGCTCGCATACTCGTCACCGGCATGCATGACGCCAAGGACGATGTCCGCACCCATCGAACGCGCCTTCTTGGCTTTCTCGATCATCACGGCAGGGTCGAGCATGTCCACTTGCCAGTCATATGCTGGAACCTGGCCGTTGAGCCCGTACGCCCCCGCAATCACGGCGACAGTGGCAGCATCAGTCTTCAGGAGCAGGATGCCTTGGGAATCCGCCTGCGTACGGTACGAACCCGTGTGCTTCAGGCCTGCCGCGTCCAGTGCATCGAGGGTCCGGACGACTCCGGCTGTTCCTTGATCGATGGTGTGGTTGCTGGCCGAGGTGCACGCCTTGTATCCGACCGCCTCGGATGCTGTGGTGATCTGCGGCGGGACGTTGAAGGAAGGGTAGGCCGAGAACGGGCCCTGCGGGACAGCAACCGGAGTTTCCATGTGGCAGATGGCCAGATCACTCTGCTTGATGTACTTCCGTTGGCCTTCAAGGAGAGGGCCAAAATCGTAGCCGGTCCCGCCCGCGGCGATGGCATCCTGCTTCGCTTGCTGCCAAAGCTGCGCGTGCACCAGCATGTCTCCGGTGACCAGAACGGAGGTGCAGCGGAGCGCGACGCACTCGGGCCCCTTGCCATGTGTCGGCGTCGGGGTGGGTGTAGGGGTGGAAGTGGGGGTCGCTGAGCGCACCGGCGCCTGAGCGGCACTGGATTTCTTGGAGTCGGCATCGGCTATGACGCCGCACCCCACTGCCACAGTGAGGAAGACGGCCGAGGCCGCAGCTGAGACTGCCAAACGTTTGCGGACGGATGCGGCCATGGCCCCCATGTTACGACGGCGGGCATCCGGAATCGCGCAGGACATCGTTGTGGACCGCGGCCCTGCATGAAAGGGTTGCTTGATGACGAATCCTCTCCTGGAGCCGAGTACCCTTCCCTTCGGATTGCCACCCTTTGCGGAGATCCAGGACAGCCACTACGCCGAAGCAGTGGATGCGGGTCTCGCTGAGCACCTGGCCGAGATCCAATCCATCGTGGACAATCCGGAACCCTCATCCTTCGAAAACACGGCGGTCGCGATGGAACGCTCTGGCCGCCTGCTGGATCGGGCAGCGGCATCCTTCTTCACACTGGTTTCCGCCGATGCTTCGGAGGCCATCCGCGCACTCGAAACCGAGCTGTCTCCCCGATTCGCGAGCCATCAGGACGCGGTCTACCTCAATCGCGGACTGTACGAGCGGTTCGCAGCCATAGACACTTCAGGGCTTGATGACGAATCCATCCGACTGGTCCAGGAATACCTCAGGGAATTCCGCCAGTCCGGGATCCAGCTTGAACCGGATGACCAGGAAAAGCTCGAGGGCCTCAATGCGGAGCTGTCTCGTTTTAGGCACGGAGTACGGCCAACGCGTCAAGGAAGCCATGAAGGCCGCGGCCCTCTTGGTGGATGACCCCACGGAACTTGCCGGCCTGCCAGCGGACGAAATCGCCGCCGCTGCCGAAGCAGCACGCGCTGCCGGACACGAGGGGAAATACCTCCTGACCCTCATACAACCGAGCAACCAGCCTGCCTTGGCTTCTTTGCAGAACCGCGAACTCCGCCGCCGTTTGTACGAGGCATCCATCGCGAGGGGCAGCGACGGCGGCAACTTGGACGTCCTGGAGCTGGCAAAGTCCATGGTGCGCTTGAGGGCTGAGAAGGCGGCACTTCTCGGGTTCGGGAACTACGCCGAACTGGTCATCGATCGGCAGACTGCACCCGATTTCGGGGCCGTGCAGGCCATGCTCAACAAGCTCGCTCCGGCCGCGATCCGCAACGCCGACGCCGAAGCCGCCGCACTGGCGCAGAGCGCCGGGCACCCGCTGGAAGCATGGGATTGGGCGTACTACTCCTCGAAGGTCCGGCGGGAGCGCTACGCGGTGGACGAGCAGCTCCTACGGCCCTATTTCGAATTGGACCGTGTCCTGGTGGATGGAGTGTTCTTCGCAGCCACAAGCCTCTTCGGTATTACCTTTCACGAGCGCAAAGACCTTGAGGGGTACCACCCCGACGTCCGCGTCTGGGAGGTGCGAAACGAGGACGGCTCTGAGCTCGGCCTTTTCCTGGGCGACTACTACTCCCGGGACTCAAAGCGCGGCGGCGCCTGGATGAACTCGCTCGTCGAACAGTCAGCACTCCTGGGCACCAAGCCAGTGGTGATCAACAACCTGAACATCTCCAAACCGCCAGCCGGAGAACCGACCCTTCTGACCTTGGACGAAGTCCGGACCAGTTTCCACGAGTTCGGCCACGCCCTGCACGGGCTCTTTTCCAAGGTCACGTATCCACGGTTTTCCGGGACCTCAGTGCCCCGGGACTTCGTGGAGTATCCGTCACAGGTCAACGAGATGTGGATCATGTGGCCCGAGATTATCGGCAACTACGCCCGCCACTACGCCACCGGCGAACCGCTCCCCCATGACATCATTGACCGCCTCAACGAGTCCAGGCTCTGGGGCGAAGGTTTCGCCACGACGGAGTACCTCGGTGCGGCGCTTTTGGACCTGGCCTGGCACGTGTTGGACGTGGAAGGCGTTCCACAGGATGCGCAGGACTTCGAGGCCAAGGCGTTGGCCGCGGCCGGCGTGGCACACTCCCTCATACCGCCCCGGTACCGCACGGGTTACTTCCAACACATCTTCGCCGGTGACTTCTACGCAGCCGGGTACTACTCCTACATCTGGAGTGAGGTGCTGGACGCGGAAACGGTGGACTGGTTCAACGAAAACGGTGGACTCTTGCGCAAGAACGGCGAACGATTCCGTGCAGAACTGCTCTCCCGGGGCAACAGCCGGGATCCGCTGGAATCCTTCCGCACACTCCGGGGACGAGATGCCGCCCTGGAGCCCCTCCTCAAGCGCCGCGGCCTGGAATAGCTGGTGGGCCGACCCAACTAACTAGCAGTTGTTGTCGTTATCGAGCCTCGTAACGACATTAACTGCGAGTCAGTTGGGTTAACAGACGACGCCGGCCGGTCACCGTAGAAGGTGACCGACCGGCGTCGTACTTAGTGGCAGCGCAGCGCGATGGACGGTGTGATCCGGCAGCGTGCGTAAAAGGGCCCCGCCCCTCGCCGCCGCAAAGCCGCGGCAGCGGGGCGCGGGGAATAGCGCGCAGAGGATCAGTTCCGTCCGGCGCCCCAAAAGGCGAGAACTACCAGCCGCGCTCGGCGAGGCGGTGGGGTTCGGGGATTTCCTCGACGTTGATTCCCACCATGGCCTCGCCCAGGCCGCGGGAGACCTTGGCGATGACGTCGGGGTCATCGAAGAAGGTGGTGGCCTTCACGACGGCGGCGGCACGCTGGGCCGGGTTGCCGGACTTGAAGATGCCCGAACCGACGAACACGCCGTCCGCACCGAGCTGCATCATCATGGCCGCGTCTGCGGGAGTAGCGATGCCGCCGGCGGTGAACAGAACCACGGGAAGCTTGCCGGAGGCGGCGACTTCCTTGACGAGCTCGTACGGGGCCTGCAGTTCCTTGGCCGCGACGTAGAGCTCGTCTTCGGGCAGGGTGGAGAGCCGGAGGATCTCGGCACGGATCTGGCGCATGTGGGTGGTGGCGTTGGAGACGTCGCCGGTGCCGGCTTCACCCTTGGAGCGGATCATGGCCGCACCCTCGTTGATGCGGCGCAGCGCCTCGCCGAGGTTCGTGGCGCCACAGACGAAGGGAACGGTGAAGTTCCACTTGTCGATGTGGTGGGTGTAGTCGGCCGGGGTCAGGACCTCGGACTCGTCGATGTAGTCCACTCCGAGGGACTGCAGGACCTGAGCCTCGACGAAGTGCCCGATGCGGGCCTTGGCCATGACCGGGATGGACACGGCGGCGATGATCGCATCGATCATGTCCGGGTCCGACATGCGGGACACGCCACCCTGGGCGCGGATGTCCGCGGGAACGCGCTCGAGCGCCATCACGGCCACGGCACCGGCATCTTCGGCGATGCGGGCCTGCTCGACGTTGACGACGTCCATGATCACGCCGCCCTTGAGCATCTCGGCCATGCCGCGCTTGACGCGGCTGCTGCCCGTAACGCTGGCTGCGGACGAACCGGCTTCGTTGCTTACATCAGGTGTAGACACAAAAACCCCTATGGGTAGATAGAAGACCTTGGCCGGGGCGCAAGCGGACAGGTGGCCACGCACAGCACACACCGGATTTCCAGGTCACATTGACCAAGTAAGTTCAATACTAGTCCCCTGCGCTGGGCCGGTCGTACTTGATTACCCGCCGCTGGCTGCACTGTTCCGCAAGTGACCGGAGGCGCCGCGCACCGGCTGATATGACTCCCGCGCCGCGATACTTCAGGTATCAGGGAACGGACCGCAACCTAACTGGGCTAAAAATGTCCGAGCCTCGTGACAGTGTTTGTTTATGGAAGGCATCGGTCAATTCGTGGCACGTCGGGCGGCCCCGCCCGATGGCGGGATTGCGTCGCTGGGACGCCTTTCCCGCCGCCTGAGGCCCGTCCCTGCCCTCCATGCCGAGCTTCAAAACCAGTCCGCCGCGCCGTCGCTGGCAAGTGGCCTTGATCAGGCCGCGGCGGCGATGGATGCGCTGCGCGCAACGGCTGTCTCCGAGGCCCGGCTGTTTGGTTTCCCCGAGGCCGCTGATTTCGCCGGCAGGGTCGAGGAGATCTCGCGGACGGTGGAGTTTTTGCAGATCGTGGCAGCCCAGGCCGTGGAGCGGACGCGGCGCGAAGCCCAAACGGCACGGCAGTCGTCCCCGGCGCCGGGGTGGAGGACGGGCTGGACCGGGCCCGCCGCAGCCGCAGCAGAACCGGCAACCGCATCCGACCCCGAGGTTCCGGCGTCGGCACCCGCGGCCAGCCCTGCGGACGTGGCAGCCGTGGTTGACGACGGCTACCGGAACGCGGCCGAATTCCTGCGGGCCAGGCTGCGGATCGGCATCGGCGAGGCGCGTCGCCGGCTCGCGGTCGCCTCGGCCGTGCTCCCGCAGACCGGGATCGCCGGGCAGGAAATACCCGCACGGCACGGGGTACTCGCCGCGGCCCTGTCCTCGGCAGCCGTGCCGTCCCGCTCGGCCACGGTGATCAGCCTTGCCCTGGACCAGGTGCGGCACCTCGCCGACACGGACACCGCCCAGCAGATGGAACAGGCACTGACCAGCACCGCGGTGCAGAGCGATCCCGATTTCGTGTCCCGGATGGCCAAGCGCTGGGTCGATGCCATCGACCAGGACGGACCCGAGCCCAGCGAGGAAGAACTCCGCCACCGCCAAGGAGCGTTCATCCGCACACCCCGCCGCGGCCTGCATCACCTGGAAATCTTCGCCACCGCCGAACAATTCGAGGCCCTCGCCACCGTGATGAACACCGCCGCCAACCCGCGCCTCCGCCACGATACCGACGGATCACCGGATCCGGATCCAGGCAGCAACACCGGCGGCACCGGAGGGTTTTCGGAGCACGACGCCGCCGCCCGCCCGTCCCTGGATCGCCGCTCGCGGGCGCAGAAGCTCCTTGACGGGCTCGTCGGGGCCTGCGGAGCGGCCCTGTCCACCGGCGAGCTGCCCGCCGCGGGCGGTCTCCGGCCGCAGGTCATGGTGACCATCGACTACCGCGAGCTGCTCGAGCGCGTCGAACACCAAACCACCGCCGCAAATCCCCGGCTGAGCACCGGCGCGTCCACGTTCCAGGGCCCGATCCTCCCCTCGGTCATCCGCAAGATCGCCTGCGACGCCGACATCATCCCCGTCCTGCTCGGGGGCGACAGCCGCATCCTGGACATCGGCCGCACCACCAGGGTATTCCCGCCCCACATCCGCAAAGCCATCACCGCCCGCGACCAAGGCTGCGCCTTCCCCGATTGCGACATCCCCGCATCCTGGTGCGAAGCCCACCACATCACCTACTGGTCCCACGGCGGCACCACCGGAACCGACAACGGCGTCCTGCTCTGCAGCCACCACCACCACGTCATCCACAAAGAACACTGGACCATCACTACGGACTCCGGCGCGGCATGGTTCAAACCCCCGCCCCACATCGATCCCCGCCAAACACCCAGACGCAACCACTACTTCAGACCCACCCGGACATGAAGCCGCCCAGACACGAAACGCGCCCGCACACGACAGGAACGCGAGTGACACCAACGCGTATCTCCCAAGCGCCCGACAGGCTTCGGCGCACAAAATGATCCCACCGCTTAGGCGGGTGTCCCTCCGTCGACGTCTGCCATTGCCTGTTCGCGGACAGCCGCCATCCTTTGGACGACGGTGATGCCCGTTGCGGCGGCGAGCATGACGAGGGTCACCAGCAAGACGACGGGGGGCAGCCCCAGGCCGGTCAGGCCCGTCACGAGCAGCACCGAGATGAGCCGCTCGGCACGCTCGGCGATTCCCACGTTGGCGTAGAAGCCCAGTGATTCAGCCTTGGCTCGCGCGTATGAAACAACCATCCCGAGTATCAGGCAGGCCACCGCCGCAATGGCAATGGCGCTGTTCCCCCCGCCCATGAAGAACCAGATGGCGACGCCGGCGAAAATGGCGCCGTCCGCCAACCGATCCAGCGTGGAGTCGAGAAAGTTTCCCCAAGGGCCGCTGCGGCCCTGCTCCCTGGCCATGATGCCGTCCACGACATCGGACAAGGCGAAGACCGCGATGAGCAGGGAGCCCCACCAGAGCTGGCCCATAGGGTAGAGAATCAGCGCGCCGAGCACTACCCCGGCGGTCCCGACGACGGTAACGGCGTCCGGCGAAACCCCCACCTTGAGCAGGAATCGGGCAAGGGGCGAGAACAACGCGGTGAAAAACCCGCGCGCATGGCGATTAAGCATCCGTCTCCCCGGGTGCGTCCGACTCGCCAGGCCACGCGTCCGCCACTTGCTGGCGGACCTCGTCAAGGGTCTGGGTGATGGCCTTCGTCTGCGCGATGATCGGGAAGAAGTTTCCGTCTCCACCCCAGCGCGGAACCACGTGCTGGTGTAGGTGAGCTGCGATTCCAGCCCCGCCGGCCACGCCCTGGTTCATGCCCAGGTTGAAGCCGGCCGGGTTGGCCACCTTGCGCAGCACGCGCATCGAAGTCTGCGTGAGCTCCGACATCTCAGCTGTTTCCTCCACTGTGATGTCCGTGTAGTCCGGCACGTGCCGGTACGGGCACACAAGCAGGTGTCCGGGGTTGTACGGAAACAGGTTCAGCACCACGTAACAGGTCTTCCCACGGTGCACGATGAGGGATTCCTCGTCCGTGCGGCTCGGGGCTACGCAGAATGGGCAGTCGTCCTGGTTTTTGAACTGGTTCTGCCCGCCCTTGATGTAGGCCATGCGGTGCGGAGTCCACAGGCGCTGGAAGGCGTCCGGAACACCTGCCAAGCCGAAGTCGTCGGTCACTTCGGCATCGCCCGGATAGTCAGCTGTCACGCCTGTGTTCTCCTGCACTGTTTCCGCCTCGGCGTATCCGCCTCGTCAGCTCTCGCGGTTCTTGACGGCGTCCACGATTCTCCGGACGGCCTCGGCAACGGGCACGCCGTTGTCCTGGCTGCCATCACGGAAGCGGAACGACACCGCACCGGCTTCCGCGTCCTCTCCGCCGGCGATCAGGACGAAGGGAATCTTGTCCTTGCTCGCAGTGCGGATCTTCTTCGGGAAGCGGTCCGATGAAATGTCCGCCTCGGCACGGATCCCTGCGGCCTTGAGCTGGTCAACGACGTCGAACATGTAATCGTTGAACGCTTCCGCCACCGGGATGCCAACCACCTGCACGGGCGAAAGCCACGCCGGGAAGGCTCCTGCGTAGTGTTCGGTGAGCACGCCCATGAAGCGCTCGACCGAGCCAAACAGGGCGCGGTGGATCATGACCGGACGCTGGCGGGTGCCGTCGGCAGCCTGGAACTCTAGCTCGAAACGCTCAGGCAGGTTGAAGTCCAGCTGAATGGTGGACATCTGCCAGGTGCGGCCCAGCGCGTCCTTGGCCTGTACAGAGATCTTCGGGCCATAGAACGCAGCTCCACCCGGGTCCGGGACCAGATCCAGCCCCGAGGCTTCTGCTACTTCGGCCAAGGTGCGGGTGGCTTCCTCCCAGGCAGCGTCATCACCAACGAACTTGTCCTCGTTCTTGGTGGACAGTTCAAGGTAGAAGTCGTCCAGTCCGTAGTCCTTAAGCAGGCCGAGGACGAAATTCAGGGTGGTGGTGAGCTCGTCCTTCATCTGCTCGCGGGTGCAGTAGATGTGGGCGTCGTCCTGTGTCATGCCGCGCACGCGGGTCAGTCCGTGGACAACGCCGGACTTCTCGTAGCGGTACACGGAGCCGAATTCGAAGAGGCGGAGGGGCAGTTCGCGGTAGGAGCGGCCGCGCGACCGGAAGATGAGGTTGTGCATGGGGCAGTTCATCGGCTTCAGGTAGTAGTCCTGGCCGGGCTTGCGCACGGTTCCGTCGTCGTTCAGTTCCGCGTCGATGTGCATCGCCGGGAACATGCCTTCCTTGTACCAGTCAAGGTGGCCGGAGACCTCGTAGAGGTGGCCCTTGGTGATGTGCGGGGTGTAGACGAAGTCGTAACCGGCGTCCACGTGGCGCTGGCGGGAGTAGTCCTCCATGGCCTTGCGGATGATGCCGCCCTTGGGGTGGAACACCGGCAGGCCGGAGCCCAGTTCGTCCGGGAAGGAGAACAGGTCCAGCTCCGCGCCGAGCTTGCGGTGGTCGCGGCGCTCGGCCTCGGCGATGCGCTCCTGGTAGGCCTTCAGTGCATCCTTGGTAGGCCAGGCGGTGCCGTAGATACGCTGCAGCTGCTGGTTGTTCTGGTTGCCCAGCCAGTAGGCCGCCGAGGAACGGGTCAGGGCGAAGGCGTTGGAGATCAGTTTGGTGTTGGGCAGGTGCGGTCCGCGGCAGAGATCGCACCAGACACTGTCACCGCTCTTGCGGTCCACGTTGTCGTAGATCGTGATGTCCCCAGCGCCGACCTCGACGTTGACACCTTCACCGGCGTCTGCGGCATCGTTCTTCTTGCCCAGCAGTTCGAGCTTGTAGGGCTCGTTCTTCATGGCCTCGCGGGCTTCGTCTTCGGTGACAACGCGGCGCACGAACTTCTGGTTCTGGTTGATGATCTTCTGCATCATCTTTTCGAGCTGGCGCAGATCTTCAGGAGTGAAGGGTTCGGCAACGTCGAAGTCGAAGTAGAAGCCGTCTGTGATGTACGGGCCGATTCCGAGCTTGGCGTCGGGACGCAGCTGCTGTACGGCCTGGGCCATGACGTGTGCGGTGGAGTGGCGCAGGACGTTAAGGCCGTCCGGCGAGTCAATGGTGATTCCTTCAACCTGCGCGCCTTCGGGCAGCGCCTGGTCAAGGTCCTTCAGTTCGCCGTCGACACGGGCCACTACGACGTCGCGGCGCTCAAAGAAGAGTTCCGCGCCGGTGGTCCCTTCCGTCACCTTGGTCTCTTCGCCATCGACGATGAGGGTGATCTGCTGGGCATCTGACACGGGTGTCTCCTATTCATTGATATGGCTTCATAGCTTGTGGCGTACGGGGACCACAGCCAGCCATCGTCCATCGTATCTGCTCCGGCGGAGGCCGCCAAAGCAGGCTTTGGTTGAACTTGATGATCTTTTCTTGCTGGTGGGGGTCGTTATGACCGATCATTTCGTTACCGAAGCCAGCCAGTCGCGGAGGCGATCGATTCGGCGCTGCGTAGGTCGACTTCGGGCAGCGACAAGGTCCGGCGGGAACTTTTGTGCTTGACGAGACATGAATGGGTATGGAGACCATGAGTTCGTCCATCTCAGACCAGGTGTTGTGGGACCGCAGCGTTGCAGGTGATACAGACGCCTTCCGTGACCTGTTCATTCGACATCGCGACGCGGTCTACAACTACTGCTTCCGCCGAACGGCCTCGTGGGACGCCGCGGAGGACCTCACGTCGGCCGTGTTCTTGGAGGTCTGGCGGGGCCGACGACAGCTGGCTCTGGATAGAGAATCGGCGCTGCCATGGCTGATCGGAACCGCATCGAACCTGGTGCGAAGCCGGATGCGGTCCGCCGCACGACGTTTAGCTATCGAGCGGCGCGCGGCGCCGCTCGACGAGATCCGCGACCCCGCCGAAGCCGTCTCCGAGAATATCGATTCCGAGCGGCGGATGGCCGCCGTCCTGGCTGCCATACGACGCCTGTCCCGAGGCGAGCAAGAAGTCCTGGCCGCGTGTGTGTTCGCCGAGCTTGACTACCAGGCGGCCGCGGCCGCCCTACGTGTGCCGATAGGCACGGTGCGCTCACGGCTGTCCCGCGCCCGGGCCCGCCTCCAAGAGGTCAACCGACCCGCAGAAGCCCGAGAGGGAATAGACGATGAACATCTTCGATGAATTTCCGGCCACTCGACGCATGCCCGAAGACGCCGAGCGCCGTGCATGGGCGCGAATTAAAAAAGGCATACACGCCGGCGAGGAGAAAACAGCGCCCGGAAGGCCCAGCGCGAAGTGGCGCTTCGCAGTCTTGGCGGGAGCTGCTGCCGCTGCCATCGCCGCGGTGTTCCTGATCATCCAGCCTTGGGCGGGCGTCGGCGGTCCGCCCATATCGGCTCCCGTGCCCAGCAGCGCGCTGACCTCCCCACAACCTTCTCCGAGCCCTGGTTCGCTTCCGCCGTCGAGCCCTGCCGGTGTCCCGGGCGAACCGATCATGCTGGCCGGATCGCTAAATCCGGTTGGCGTGGCGCCGCTGTGGCCGGATGTCGTGTTTCCGGTGGTGCCGGGAGCGGGCCGTTCGATAGCCCAGGCTGGATCCGTCATCGTCGAGGCAGGGGTGCAGGGCAGCACCTTGGTCGTGGCCAACAGCTCCGATTCGGGCGCCACCTGGACGACCAACCGGGCGGCCCTGCCGTCCCCGGTCCCGTACGTCGACGTATCGCTGTCCGGTGACGGCACGCACTGGATCGTCGGCCCGCCACACGAAGGAGGCTCGACGGTGTCGAGCTATGTGGGCGCCTACGTCTCGACGTCGGGCGGCGCCCTCCAGCGGGTCTCCCTGCCCGGCCCGGCATCGCATGCCGCCTGGGCCGGATCGACACTGCTTGTGAGCGGCGGGGCGATCGACACCCATCTCTGGTCGAGCACCGACAACGGACAGTCCTTCACCGACATCAGCCCGAGGGTCCAAGGATCGATGCCTCCACCGGGGTATCAGGGCGCCCCGTCGATCTCGCTCCTGCAGCTGCGCGGCGGGGTGGCAGCCGTCGCACTTGCACAGAACGGAGCATCCAGCACCGCGACCGTCTACGTGACGAGGGACGGCGCCACGTTCGGCAAGGGCGCCTCGGCCGACCTGCCGAATATCGCTCCCGGGCCGCTCGGCGGCCTTGCCAGCACCTACGGTAGCGACGCCGCCATCGTGACCAGCGCCGTACATCTGCTCAAGGTCACAGCCGACGCCCAGTTCCAGCCGCTCGCGATGGCGGGCATCCCTCCAGGGGTGAACTCGCTCGGAATCCAATTCCGGGACGCCGCCAGAGGCATCGCCAACGCCACCAAGACCACGTGCGGGGCCGGGAAGACCGACTGCGCCACGCTCACCACCCGGTACACCACCGCCGACGGCGGGGCCACTTGGACCCCAGCACCCTAAACACAGCAAGCCCCAAAAAGGCCCATGATGGCCAGTCCGATCAAGGAACCGGCCACCAGCCTTCTCCCTGGCAAGGCACTGTCGTCGCCGCACCGGACGGAAGGTGGCTGCGCCGCCCTGCCTTGGAGGGACCTTACCCTGTCAGCGGCTTGCGGCTTTCCTCAACTCGTGGGTCCGCCACGCTGGCTGATGAAGCAGATGCAGCCGGTGAACCTGCCTCTCAAGCGAAGGGGTCCACTTTCCGTGGCTCCGGTCCTTGATAAGGGCCGTTCCGGCGATCTCCCTGAGTGTTGATATCCCCCGGACAGCCAACTGCTTGGTGGCAAATGTTGTGGACATCGCCAGAATGTCGCCGTCGCCGTCGCGCAGTGCAATCCTGTACCCGTCATCGGGTGCGTCCACCAGCTCAAAGTACCCAGCCATTGTGTAGCCTCCTGAATCCTGCGGTTAACAAGGACACAACCAGTTTACCGAGCCAAATCTCTTTGGGAGGCCTTTTTGGCGCTGTGGCAAGGGCGACCGTTCCAGGATGTCCCCTTCAGGGTTTAGCCTGCAGCAATGCAAGGAGAGCCTTACCGTCCGGGCTACCCAATCCTGTGCAGGGGTCCCAGCCGGTCCCGGCCCGGTAGCTTCCGTTGGAGCCTGTAGTGATGTCGTGGAAGCCTGCCGCCGGTTGAGTGCCGTTTTGGTAGAGCAGCGGCTGGATCAGCCCGAAGCGCCTGTTGGTTGCCTGCGCAAGGCGGGCGATCAGCGCCGCCCAGAGAGGTGCCACCGCGCTGGTTCCGCCGATCACCATGTCTTTCCCATCGACTCGAACCCGGTAGCCGGTCTGCGGGTCCGCGACCCCGCTGACGTCCGGCACGCCTCGCCCCGCCTTCTTGGGGGCGGGCCTGTGCTTCGCGTGTCCGGTGACGCCCGATTGCCAGGATGGAACCGGAAACACATCGCTGTATCCTCCGCCGGTTGCCGAGTTAGGACCGTCGTTCCAAACAGTTTCTGCGCTGATGACGCCCGTCGCGGGGTCTGCTTGAAGGCGGGTTCCGCCACAGGCCAACACATGAGGGCTCGACGCCGGGAAATCGGCGTGGTCCTTGCTGTCTGTTGCGCCGTCGGCACTGCCGTTGTCCCCGGCTGCGGCTGTCACCGTCACCCCGAGGGCCGCGGCGTCCGCCATGGCCTGGTCGAACGCCGTCCGGGCTTGGGCCGTCCATGCGTCCTCGCTCTGGCCCCAGCTGATGCTGATCGCGGCCGGCGCGGGATTCGCGTGCGACGCGGCGATAATCGAGTCCAGGAATCCGGCGTCGGTGTTGGGGGCAAAGTAGACCAAAATATTGGCCTTCGGCGCCAAGGCGCCCACAACTTCAATGTCGAGCAAGACTTCCCCGTCGGCACCCGCCGGATCCTGCCCTGGCTGGTTAGCCCCGCCGTCGACTCCCACCGCAGTGATGGTCGGCGTGGGCATACCGAGGCCTTGAAAGTAGGCGTCCAGGTCCTGTTGGCCGTAGCCGCCACCGAGTTCGATGATGGCCACGGTTTGGCCTGACCCGTCAGTTCCGTCGGGGAAATCATAGATTTTTCCCAACTGGGGCGGGGTATAGCTGGTACCTGTCGCGGCCAGCGGTATGACGCGAAACTGAGCCCGGGCTTGGGGACGGTCATCAAGGCCCAGGACGGCAACAACGACGCCGTCGAGAGCCGCGGGCACCTGGAGGCCTCCGGTGCGGTGGCGGTGCGTAACCGCAGTGCCGTCTGGGCTACGACTCGTCAGCTCATCCAAGGACGTTCCAAAAATGCTACTTAGCTGCCCCACTGAGCCGGCCAGCCGAATCCTGCGGCTAGCCGCGTCCGATTCAACAACCTCAAGGCCCAAGTCGGTGAAGGTGTGCACGGCCAAATCAACGTCCGCCGCGGATGCGCCGTAACTCGAGGCCAGCTCCTCCCGCGACAGAGGAGTGGACGGTACTTCGGTCAATTCTTCCTGGCGCCGAAGAATGACCGTCGCCTCAATCCGACGGGACGGGTCGACTGGACCGAGAAGGTCCCTGACCCCCGGAGCGGGGGCCCTTTCCGATCCCGGTAGCGGGACGCTGCGCGTCTCTTCCGACTGGCGCTCTTCCGGGGTGTGCTGCATCGACATTGGTGCCTCCTATTATCGCGGTGACAGAGCTCCGTCCCCTGCGATTATGTACCCGGAGCCTTTTTGGCACCATGCCTTGGGGCTTGGGTGAGGCGGCCTCCCACGGTAGCGTGGGCCCTGGCAAGCCGTGGCACCGCCACGGCGAGCGCCGTGGCGAGTCAAAGGAGCGAACCATCAATAGGTCACACCGGGCATCAGCCCATGAACCCGACACAGCGGTTGAGTTGAACCCGGTTTTCAGCCGTCCGGGAGAATCCAGCATCTTTCCACGTTTCACCCTCCCGGACGGAGAGTCCCTCCCTTCGACGGCCTATCAGGTTGTCCACGACGAGGCCATGCTGGACGGGAACTCCCGCCTCAATCTCGCAACGTTTGTTGGAACGTGGATGGAACCCGAAGCGTCGAAACTCTACGCCGAGACGTTTGACAAGAACATGATCGACAAGGACGAATACCCCCAGACCGCCTTGATCGAAACCCGCTGCTGGCGCATGCTCGCAGGCCTGTGGAACGCGCCCGATCCCGCCAAGTCCGTGGGGACGTCCACCATCGGCTCCTCAGAGGCATGCATGCTCGGCGGCCTCGCGTTGAAGCGCCGCTGGCAACATTCAAGGCGGGCGGCCGGCCTTTCGACGGACAAACCCAACCTTGTCCTCAGCTCGGCCGTGCAGGTGTGCTGGGAGAAATTCTGCAACTACTGGGACGTGGAAGCCCGGTACGTTCCGGTGTCAAAGGAACATCCGGCGCTCGACGGCCACGGACTGGATCAGTATGTGGACGAGAACACCATCGGCGTTGTGGCCATCATGGGCGTGACCTACACGGGATCCTATGAGCCTGTGGAAAGTATCTCTGCGGCGTTGGACGAGATACAGGCACGGCGAGGACTCGATATTCCTATCCATGTTGACGGTGCCTCCGGAGCCATGATTGCGCCTTTCCTGCAACCGGAGACTGTCTGGGACTTCCGTTTGCCAAGGGTTGCCTCAATCAATACCTCAGGCCACAAGTATGGCTTGGTCTATCCCGGCCTTGGATGGGTCATCTGGCGGGATGAGCAAGCCCTGCCCGAGGACCTGATCTTCCACGTCAGTTACCTGGGTGGGAACATGCCGACTTTCGCCCTGAACTTTTCCCGCCCCGGCGCCCAAGTGCTCTTGCAGTACTACTTGTTCCTCCGACTCGGATACGAAGGATACAAATCCGTTCAGGCAACCTCCCGCGACGTGGCGCTTTTTCTCTCCAGTGAAATAGGGGTGATGGAGCCATTCACTTTGTGGAGCGACGGATCGGACATCCCGGTCTTTGCCTGGCAGCTCACTGACGGCTATACGGAGAATTGGAACCTTCACCACCTGTCCGAACGGCTTCGGATGAATGGGTGGCTCGTCCCGGCCTATCCAATGCCGGACGGTCTGAGCGACGTGACGGTGCAAAGGATCGTTGTCCGCAATGGCTTCACTCGCGACCTCGCATCCAGCTTCCTCGACGACCTCAAAAAGGAAGTTGCGTACTTGGACGGCCTCACCTCACCCATGCCCGCCGGCGGGCAAACCCAGGCGTTCCACCACTAGTCAGCAGCGACTCACAAGGAGAGATGCCCATGTGCCGGTTGTTCGGCCTGCACGCCGGGTCCCAGCCCGTGCGTGCCACCTTTTGGCTCTTGGACGCGCCGGACAGCCTCGCTGACCAGAGCCGGCGCGAGCCCGACGGCGCCGGAATAGGCACCTTTGACGGTGACGGTAAGGCCCACGTCGCCAAACAGCCGCTCGCCGCATGGGAGGACCACGCCTTTGCGCGCGAGGCGCGGATCCTGAAGAGCACGACGTTCCTGGCCCATGTTCGGTATGCCAGCACCGGCGCGCACACGATGGTCAACACGCACCCGTTCGAGCAGGACGGGAGGTTGTTCGCCCACAACGGCGCCTTCGGCGATCTTGAACGGCTCGATCAGCGACTGGCTGAGTTCGGAGTTGCGGATCTGGTGCACGGCCAGACCGACAGTGAGCGCCTCTTCGCCCTGATTACTGCAGAGAGCAGGCGAGCAGGCGGCGACGTCGGCGAAGGTATCACCCAAGCGATCAGCTGGATCGCCCATGAGCTTCCGGTCTTCAGCTTGAACCTCATTCTGACGACGGCGACCGACCTTTGGGCGGTTAGGTTCCCGAACACTCACGAACTGCACATTCTGGAACGGCAGCCCGCCGGTCCCGGCGATGCGGTTCCGTTGGACGCGCGGAGCTCCCGTATCCGCGCCCACAGCAAGGAGCTCGCCCATTCCGGACACGTCCTCATTGCCACCGAACCGATGGATGACACCCCGGCATGGAGGCCGTTGGCTGGCGGAGCGCTGGTCCACGTCGGTCCGGACCTGGGAGTGACTACAAGCTACCCCTTTCCCAAGGCGCCGGCACACCAGCTCACGCTCTCCGATCTCTCCCCCTCCGCGGCTGCATCCCAAAAACCCTGAGCGTCGAACGAAAAGCAGCCCCGGCGTCTTACTCCGGAGGCGCGTGTTCAGCGCGTCAGTGAACCCGGCCGCACATAAGATCGATCCATGACCGCTGAAGTCGAATCCGAAACCGCCTTCGTCCCAGCCGTGCAACTGGACGGACAGATGAGCATCAACGACGTCCTGCTTGAGTTGGGCCGGGAACCTGTTGTGTACCCATCAGCGAACGCCGACGCCGGCGACTTCCAGATTTTCTAGCCCAAGGCCCGGGCCTCTGGCCATGGAGGTACTGGCAGGGACTCCCTCGCGTTGCCGAAAGGTCACTATCGTTGATCGCATGGACAACCGCAATGACGTTCGCGATTTCTTGCCTCCCGGCGCGCGAAGCTAACGCCAGATCAGGCGGGGGTACCGGCGTCGGGCGGCAATCGGCGAGTGCCCGGACTTCGCCGCGGCGAAGTGGCGACCCTGGCCGGGGTAAGCGTTGAGTATTACACCCGGCTCGAGCGCGGAAACCTTGCAGGGGTGTCCGAAAGCGTCCTGGAAGCACTGGCCAGGGCGCTGCAACTTGACGAGGCAGAGCACTCACATTTGTTCGATCTGGCCCGCACCGCCGGAACAAGCAAGCGGCAGCGTCGAACCACACCACAACACGTCCGGCCGAGCGTCCAGTTTGTCCTTGACGCCATCACCGATGCGCCCGCGTTTGTTCGCAACGCACGCATGGACATCCTGGCGGCCAACAGGCTCGGCATTGCCTTGCACTCGGAAATGTATGTCAACCCGGTCCGTCCGGCCAACTATGCGCGTTTCATTTTCCTGGACGAAGAACGCGCCCGCCGGTTCTTCCCGGACTGGGAGCTCGCAGCCAACAACATGGTGGCCATCCTCCGCGCCGAGGCCGGTCGCGATCCGTTCGACCGCGGACTAAGCGATCTCGTTGGTGAGCTATCCACCCGCAGTGACGAGTTCCGCACCCGCTGGGCAGCGCATAACGTGCGCCGCCACTACACCGGGTTCAAGCATTTCCACCACCCCGTAGTGGGGGAACTCCGCCTGCTGTTCGAAGCGATGGAACTCTCGGCCGACACCGGGCTCTCGCTGTTCATCTACCCTGCAGAACCCGGTTCCCCCTCCGCGGATGCGCTTCGCCTCCTCGCGAGCTGGGCCGCCACCCAGGAGCTGGCAGAACAACCTCAAACCGCACCTGCCGAAGGTGGCGCGTGACCGCTGACTAGGGCATTGATCGGGCTGCGATCAGGCTAGCCCTCAACCAAGAGACGGCACGTCTTCTCTGCGCGGCCGGAAAAGCGTGCCCGCCTTGAAAAGGGACAAAATCGGCGACGCCTTCCCGGAAGGAACTGATGAGGCCTTGGACGTCCGAAAAGGGAAACAGCGGATCATTCCGTCCGGCGACGATCATGACACGCTGGTTTTCGATAGCTTGAGCCACCAGGTGGGTGTCACCGGCTTTGCGAAGATTCGGCACAAACCACGCTGGGTTATGCGAAATGGCCTCCCGTTCAAATGACTCAAGGGTCCCGATCCCGCAGCTGAGGACCCCGGCACGCAGCCTCAGATCGCAAGCTAGATTGAAGAGTCCGATCTGACCGCCCAGCGAATGACCTGCAATCCCTAGGGGTCCGCGAACTTCGGCGTCAAGCCATCCGGTGACCATGGCGATGTCCCCCGTGTGGAGGCCTTGCCACGTCGATCCGGACACCACCAGGTTCCATGCCTCGCGGTGTTCCGCTTGCCAAGGGTCCGCCGTGTTGCGTTGCCGCTCCTCGAATCCAAGAAGGTCGGGGACCAGCGTCGGCATGCCTGCCTCTGCCAGTTCAAGGGCAAACGCCATTTGCGGGTCACCGTCAAGCCCGGCAAGCTCGCCCTTTCCCAAGGCATAGTTTCCGGCGTGCTGGTGGACGGCCACCACTGCCCCCGCCTGATGATCGTCGTCGATCGGCGTAAGGAAGAGACAAGGGACAACATGCCCATCGTCCGCCCAAATCTCAAGGCGCTCGCGAAGGACCTTCCCCTGTTGCACACGAGGACCACGAACAACTTTCGCAGCTTGATAAGAGCGAATGGGGTCCAACCCGAGAAGGGACAGAATCTCAGCCCGGGCGTCATCCACTATGCGGGCTCCCCTCCATGTTCGGAATCTTCAATCATTCTTCCCTTCTACCGAGGGATGGTCCAGAGCGGCCTCCGGCCGATCCGGGGCTACGGCTGCCGACGCTCTTGCTCGCCGCCGTCGGGCTTGCTACTCGACCGCCGGTGAGGGCGGACGAACGCCAAAGGCAAGTGAAGGTTCGTCCGGTGTGGAGAGTGTCAGCACGGCCTCCTCGACGGTCTCCTCGTCCTCAAGTTCGCGCTCAACGCGGCGCAGGGCCACGGCCACGTCGTGCTCCCGTAGGTCACCTTTGATGTCCACAGCCGCGACCAAATACAGATTCCGTGGCCCCACAAATTCCAAGTGCAGATAGGTCAGGCGCTCGATCTCCGTATGTTCCAAGACCCGGATCGCCATCGATTTCTCAAGCTCGGGGGTAACGCCCTGGCCTACCAGGAAGCGTCGGTTGCGATCTATCAGCACCACCGCGATAACCCCGAGAAGGATGCCCACAAGAATAGACCCGAGAGCGTCCGGAACAGGCGAATCCGTAGTCTGGTGCAAGAAGATGCCGAAGAAGGCAATGATCAGGCCGATCAACGCGGCACTGTCCTCCGCGAAGACGGCACGCATTGTGGGATCCGAACTCTTGAGCACTTGTTCCAAAGTGCGGCGTTCAAGTTCCCTGGCGGACTTGCGCGCCTGCCGGAACGCCTGGATGAACGAGGCCCCTTCGAGCACAAAGGAAATCGCCAAGACAACATAGGCGACCTCGAAATCATCGGCTGGCTCCGGTGCGAAAAGCTGTTGGACGCCGTGCATCACGGATACCACAGCGCCTGCGGTGAATAAGCTGCCGGGCGACGGCCGTTGGAGGAGTTCGGCCCAGACCATGGTGGAACGCACTGTGACCGAATTCGGCCGGCTGGACACTCTGGTTCTGAACGCCGGATATCAAAAGAACCGGGAAGGACTCGAGACCTTGCCGACCGAGGAAATGGACCGGGTCTTCAAGACCAACCTGTACTCGTTGATGTGGACTGCCCGCGCGGCGATCCCCCACCTGAAGCCCGGGGCCTCGATCATCGTCACTGCCTCCATACAGGCGTTCAACCCTTCGCCGCAACTGATTGACTACGCCATGACCGGCGGAAAAGGCCTCTAGCAGCAGGGTCCTTGATTATCCATCATCAGGTTCAACCAGCACGGAAAGGCCACCATGGACAAGCAACACGCAACCGCGGAAGAGGAAGCCGGAGGCTACGGAACCCCGACGCCTGAACAAGAAACAGCAGGACGCGAGGCCCGGCAGGCGAATCGGCACAATGAAGAGGCCACTTCGACGTCGGAGGACGGGCGCAACGGATCGACCGCCGTCCCATCGGCCGATGCCGAACTGGACGACTCGAACTCGGAAGGGACCGAGCCCGGCAGGTCTTTCTCGTCGGAACCGAAGGGCGAAGCAACAGGGCTGCCCAAGGAAGAGTCCCCGAAAGATGACGACGGCGAAACATTCGACGCTGGCTAGATCGCCTAAACGACCACCAACCTCCGCAGGAACAAACGCAAGCAAGGAGCATGAACATGGCTACCGTTAACCGAACAATCGACGTGGAAGTCCCCGTTTCAGTGGCTTACAACCAATGGACCCAGTTCGAATCTTTCCCGGAATTCATGAAGGGCGTGGAGGCGGTCCGACAGATCGACGAGACCGCGTTGCATTTTTCCACCAACGTCGGCGGGGTCAAGCGCGACTTTAACGCCCGAATCCTGGAGCAAGTTCCAGATTCATTGGTCAGCTGGGCAAGTATCGACGGTCCGCGGAACGCGGGCTCGGTACGGTTCGAACCGCTCGGCCGGGATCGAACCCGCGTCAACGTGGAGATCGAGTGGGAGCCGGAGAGCTTCGTTGAGAAGGCCGGATCGCTGGTCGGCATCGACGATATGCGGGTTTCGGCAGACTTGGACAAGTTCAAGGAATTCATCGAGGCACGCGGCCAGGAGACAGGTGCCTGGCGCGGCTCCGTGGCCGACGGCGATGTCGATGACGCAGGGGAGGCCTTCGGCGCCGCCACCACCTCGGAACTACCCGCCGTCGATCCTGACTTAACGGCGCCTGCGGCCACGAATGCGGCCGACGCCGAGGCCCAGCCTCACGTCGGGCAGTACACCGAGGGCGACTACGGCACGGAACGCATCCTCGATCTCCCCGCCGAACGAATCCAAGGCGACTATACGGCTGAAGAAACGCTCGACGATCCGTCCGGGCTGCCCGGCTCTGAGCGTTTGCCAGGCACGGAGAGCAGGCCGCGTCCGACGGACCACTGAACCCTGTAGGGCGGGCCACCAATAGGTGGGCCCTACGGAAGTCCGGTATGAATCCACACACGATTCGAGGAGCAACAATGAGCGAGTTCCCTCCCGACCCTACGCGCGATCCTGACCCTACCCGGGAGCCAGGACCAACACCGACGCCGGAGCCCGTGCCATTTCCGGAGCCAGGTGCGACGCCAGTCCCGACCCCGGGACCGGGACCCCAGCGCGGACCGCGCCCAAGAACTCCCGAACCAGTTCCCCTTCCCGAGCCGGGTCCTTCACCGGTCCCCGATCCAGACCCCGGCCTGCCCTTCCCGCCCACGCGCCCCTTCGGAGAGACTCCTGCCACGAACGGGTAGGGCCCCTTCGGAATCGGTGAAATTCCGAGTACAAATTGATGGATTTCTTTTCAAGAAAGCGAGACTGTGATGGGATTTTTTGGATTCCTTTTGCTTGGCCTCATCGCGGGTGCAATTGCCAAATTGATCATTCCCGGCAGGCAAGGCGGCGGCTGGCTGATCACCCTAGTCCTGGGCGTGGTTGGCGCCATACTGGGCGGGTGGATCGGTGGCCTCATTTTCGGGGGCGGCCTGCAGGAGTTCTTCTCGATACGCACCTGGCTGCTCGCCATCGGCGGATCGGTCGTAGTACTGCTGATCTACGGCGCGATCACAGGCAGGAAGAGCCGGACGTAGGCCGACCGCTTGGGCCATCGTGCCACCGGCGTCACAAACCATCAACACGAGGCCATATTCATGGTTCACGGCTCCCGATCCGTGGACAATCCGGTTGCCCTCATTACTATCGAGAGTGGATGCGGGTAATCCCGGACTCAGCCGGGACCTGCCAGGATGACTATTGGGGGCTGGCAATGTCGGAACCTTTAGAGTCTTTTGACCCACTCGGAGGGCCGGAAGTGGCGTTGAATTCGGCGGTGGTCGGCAGTGACAACCTCGCGGCCCTACGCGAGCAGGCACAGGGCATCATCGACGAAGTCCTCAGCGGTACCGAGCCCGACGGAGAGCACATTCGGGCCAAACTGAGGGCCGGCATTGCCCGCCATCCAGGCTTCCCGGAACTCGCCCTGCTTGAGCACTTGATGAATCGGAACCATTGACGTCCGAGTTGCTGCTTTTGTCCGAACACCGGCCCGGTGAGCCGGCCAAGCAATTAGGTACGACGGGCTGTGCACACCGGAAGAGCCATGGTTGCTAAGGGCCGATTGAGTCAAAGAAGCGGTAGGCAGGAGCCTCTTGGCGGGCTTTGGTCTGAATAAACTGCTTGTCCTCTTCGCTGAGCACGGTTCCGCCGTGCAGGTCTACATCGGCGTTTTCGCCGGTTTCTCCATTAATCGTGGCCGTAATTGTTCGCGGCACGATGACGCATCCTGGATTCTCCATGAACCATTGCTGGGTCGCTGGATCTAGTCGGTTCCATTGTTCTTTGAGATGCATCTCAACCATTGCTGCCTTTCAGGCGTCGGTTCGGGTCAAAAAGGGCATGATGGCCAGTTCAAAACCGGACCACGGCGCTCCCTGATCTTCACGGAGACGAATCTGTGCAGGCGATGCTGATCTAACGGGAGGTCCGGGAGGCTTGAGTGTTAACGGCCTCGGCGGCGGCGCTGGACGTCGCCGTCGTCCTCCGACCACTCCAACCCTAGGCTCATTCACCCGGAAAGGACCGCCCGCAAAGATCTCGGTTTGCCTGTCAATCGGAGCACCCGCTCGGCACTGCGATTTGCCGGCATTGCCGGAGGACCATGTGTGCCGGAAGACTGAGGGTTCGATAGGTTTTACATAGGGTTTACCCGCCCGGTCTTGTGAGCCCAAACGCAGCTGGAACAGACTGAATGTGATGTGAGGGCGATGCGTTGGCGATCGTCCACCAAACCAGCGGTAAGGAACGCAGCGATGCTCCGTCCCGCTCCGTAGTGAAGTCGCTGCGCAGCTGGATCCGCAGACCGGGAGGTAGCAGTGGCCGGCATGTTTGAAGTATTCGTTGACGGGGATTCCCTTTTCAGGTTCCGCCTCAAATCACCTGACGGAATGGTCATTGCTGTTTCGACGCCGTTCGAGGACAAGTCCGGGGCGGTCGCCGGCATCGCCGCTGCGCGCGAGTGTGCAGGCATGGGGCTGGTCACAGACCTCTGCCCGGCTGCGGGCGCACGAGGACCGGCCAAGATAGCTCTTCCAAGCACGCTTCCGCAGAGCACGGTTCCGCAGAGCACGCTTCCCCAAAGCCCGGCTCCACAGGCGTGTGATGAGCAGCGCAAGGCGAGCGACGGATTTCGCACCCGCACCAAGGAACTCCGGCGGGCGGCAACCGCGCCCAGGTGGACCGGCGCGGCATAGGAATTCGACAAGGTCAGGACCGACGGCGCACTGGGGGACTCACCTGGGTCTCAGCAGGCGAGATGCGCCGCCGGCCGTTTTGGTCCACCCACAATTCTTCCACCGTTTGTCCGTCATGCACAGCAGGGGTTGCCCCTCACCGAGCGCACACAGCTCATGGCGACGGTTTGAGAACCATCGCCGAGCCTCCCCCTCGCCTGACAGGCTCGGCGGCAGCGATCATGCGCCCGTCGGGTCTGAACTCGATCGCTGTTGCCGCACCGATCTCCGCGGCCGAGGTGAAGGCATCGCCTGATGGCGTGAACTGATGGCCATACGGCGTCAGTTGACTCCCGTATGCCGTGATGAAGTCCGGCTCGGCCGTGACCTTGGCGGTGTTCCGTTGCGAAGCACGCGGGGAAGCTATCGCGTCGGAAATGCTCATGCCCAGGTCAACCCTGTTCAGGATCGTCTGCAACACGGTGGTGATGATGGTCGATCCGCCGGGTGAGCCGAGGGCGAGGAACGGATCGCCGTCCTTGAGGATAATGGTCGGGGACATCGAGGAGCGCGGTCGCTTCCCCGGCTCGATCCGGTTCGGATCAGCCGCGTTGTAGACGGCCGAAAAATCGGTCAGCTCGTTGTTGAGCAGGAACCCGCGACCCGGCACCACGATTCCGGATCCGCCGGTCTGCTCGATGGTAAGCGTGTACTCGACCACGTTTCCCCACTTGTCCGCGACCGTCATGTTGGTCGTGGAGATGTTTTCGGTGTCCTTCTCATCGGCGAGCGCCGCAGCGGAAGCCGGGCACACGCCGTCGTACCCGGATACGTCCCCCGGGGCGACGGGTTTCGTAGCCGCGTGCAGCGGATCAATCTGGCAGGCGCGTTCCTTGCCGAAGAGCGGGTCGGTGAGCGCATCCGTAGGAACATCCACAAAGGCAGGGTCGCCAACGTACTTTCCACGGTCCGCGAACGCGAGCGCGCTCGCTTCGAGGTAGTGGTGCAGGGCGGCCGGCTTGGACATCTCGGAGAGATTTACGGTGTCCAGGATGTTGAGCGCCTCGCCCACGGTGGTGCCCCCGCTGCTTGACGGCGCCATGCCGTAGACATCAAGGCCGCGGTAGTCGACGTGGGTGGGCGCCTGGTCCAGGGGTTCGTACGCCGCCAGGTCTGCGGTGGTCATGTGCCCCACGGGAATCGGCAGCGTCGTGGTGGCAGTTTTCGGCGGCGCTTGGACGGTCGCCGCGATCTCGTCCGCGAGGGGGCCGCTGTAGAAGGCGCTGGTGCCTTGCTTCGCGAGGAGCCGATACGTCGCGGCGAGGTCGTGGTTCTGGAAGACGCTTCCGACGGCGGGTGCGTCGCCTCCCGGGAGGAACAGCTTGCTCGTGGAACTGAACGCCTCGAAGCGGAGCTTGTTGTCGAGTGTCTGCTGACGGAATGTCGGATCCACCACAAAGCCCCGGGTTGCGACTTTGATGGCAGGCTGGAGGGCATCTCCAAGGCTCACCGTACCCCAGCGGTCCAGGGCGCGCTCCCAGGTTGCAGCTGTGCCGGGGACGCCTACGGAGACGCCACTGGTGACAAGCTGTGGGGTGAAGTTATAGGGCTTGCCGGTCTTCGGGTCGATGAACGCGTCATGTGGCATCGCCGCCGGAGCGGTCTCGCGGCCGTCTATGGTGCCGATCTTTCCGGTCTTTGCGTCATAGAACACGAAGTATCCGCCACCGCCGATCCCGGCGCTGTACGGTTCGGTCACGCCAAGGGTTGCGGCCGCGGCGACGGCGGCGTCGGCTGCGTTGCCTCCCTCGCGGAGGACCTCGATCGCGGCGGCGGATGCCTCGGGGTCTACGGTGCTCACCGCGCCTCCATATCCCGTGGCGGTGGCGGCCTTTTCAGTCTGGCGCGGATCGGCAAAGGCGGGACTGGCAACGGCACCGCTCGTCACGCTCAGGGCGAGAACTGCCGTCATGGTGGCCAGTCGAAGTCTTGGATGTGGCATGGTGGCTCCCCCATCAAGGTTGTGCGAGTTGGCGGTGTGGCCACACTACTCCGCGGTGGTACGAGGCTCAACGGGTTCAGGCTATTCCGGTGCAGGCGCCAACAACCTTCTGCAAACCATTGACAAACTTGTACAAGGTTTTCCATACTTGCAGGACAAGGTTTCAACGAAGCAACTGGAGGACAGATGTCGGCAAAACTCACGGATGTCGCAAAGCTGGCGGGAGTATCCCTGGCAACAGCGTCGCGCGCATTCGGAGATCCCGGACGCCTGGCCGCTGAGACGCGGCAGAAGGTCATGGCCGCGGCCGAGCAATTGGGTTACGACGTGCCCGGAGTGACTGGCAGCCGGACGTTCGGCGTCATCGTCCCAGACATCTCCAACGCAGTCTTCGCGGCCCTGATCAAGGCCATACAGGACCAGGCATGGCATGGCCGGCACCGGATGGTCTTGGCCGACACCGCGGAATCCTCCTCGCGGGAACGCGCCCACCTCGAGTCCTTCTCGACGGGGGTGGACGGCATCATCCTCTGCTCGCCCCGCTTGCCGTCAGAGCAGATCCACGAACTCGCCGGCAGCGCGCCGCTGGTGGTCATCAACGGCGAAGCCGAGCACGCGGCACGTGTGCTCATGGAAGCGGGCGAAGGAATCCGCCAGGCCATAGAACACCTCTACGCCCTTGGCCACCGCAAACTCGCCTACATCCCCGGACCGGCGTCGTCATGGGCAAACGGCCAGCGCAGCGCCGCAATCACCCGCTTCTGCGCTGAGTGGGGCATTGAACTCGTCACGGTCGGGAACCAGAACGCAACGGTCGACGGCGGACTGGCAGCAGCGGCGTCGGTAGTCGCCAGCGGTGCCACCGCAGTCATCGCCTACAACGACCTCGTCGCCATCGGCATGCTCGCCGGGGCCCGGACCCTCGGCTACCACTGCCCGGAGGACATCAGCGTTGTCGGCATCGACGACCTTGACATCGCCGCCGCAGCCGAACCGGGACTCACCTCTGTCCGGGTACCCATTGACCGAAGCGGTGCCCTCAGCCTCGAACTCCTCCTTGAGCAGATGGCCGGAAAGCCGATCGCCACGGAAGCCGTCCACCTCAGCTCCCAACTCATCGTGCGTGGCTCCACGTTTGCCGCGCGCACCGCCGAGCAAGCCCTCCAGGGAAAGTAACCATGAGAATAGTCATCGCAGACCCCAATCTGATGCCCCAGCGGTCCACCTTCGAGGCCGCCCTTCCAGAGGGATCCCTCACCTCCTGGCACGATAGCTGGAACGAACACGCCGTCCTGACCGACCTCAAGGACGCCGACGTCTATGTGGGTCCACGCTTCACCGAGGCCATGGGCGCAGCCGCCGGCAACTTGCGCCTGGTCCACGTGGGAGGTGCCGGTTACGACGGCATCGACGCCGATGCTTTGCCCGCCGGGGCGGTCTGCGCCAACGCCTTCCACCACGAAAGCTCCATCGCCGAACACGTCGCCGCGGTACTGGTAGCCCTGCGCCGCAACCTGATCGCCCAGGACGCGGCTCTCCGGAGCGGCGTCTGGTCTTCCTCCGTTTACTCCCCCGAGATCCGCCAGCCCGAAACCCTTCGCGGGGCCGTGGTGACATTCCTCGGGTTCGGACACATCGGCGGCGCGGCATGGGCGCTCCTCAAGGCTTTCGGCGCTGAAGGCATCGCTATTACCCGCAGCGGCAGCGTGGACGCCCAGGCCAACTCCCTGCGCTGGGCCGGCACTACCGAACGGCTTGGCGAGGCACTCAGTGAATCGGACATCCTGGTGGTCAGCATCCCGCTCTCTGAGCAGACCACCGGCATCATCAGCGCCGCTGAACTCGACGACCTTGGCCCGGACGGATTGCTCGTCAACATTGCCCGTGGACCTGTCGTTGATGAAAGCGCCCTCTACGAAGCCCTGAAAGACCGGCGGATCGCAGGGGCCGCAATCGACGTCTGGTACCAATACCCGGGGACCGACGGCCGCGGCGAACCGTCCGCCCTTCCGTTCGGCCGGCTGGACAACATCATCATGACCCCGCACTCCTCCGGCGTCACCGCGGAAACCTTCCGCAGCCGCGCGCTCGAGATCGCCGAAAACATCACCCGCCTTTCCAAAAATGAACCACTGAAGAATGTAGTGATTTCCCGATGACCCGAAAAATCGTCGACGTCGACGTCCTGGTAACCAGCCCCAGCCGCAACTTTGTCACGCTCAAGATCACCACCGACGACGGCCTGGTCGGTTGGGGTGACGCCACCCTGAACGGCCGCGAACTTTCTGTTGCGAGCTACCTCCGCGATCACCTCGGCCCGGCCCTGGTGGGCAGGGACGCGGACCGCATCGAAGACACCTGGCAATACTTTTACAAAGGGGCCTACTGGCGCCGCGGGCCTGTGACCATGGCCGCAATCGGCGCCATCGACCTCGCCCTCTGGGACATCAAAGGCAAGGCCCTCGGCGTTCCGGTCTACCAACTCCTTGGCGGCGCAGCCCGCGACAAGATCCTCACCTACACGCACGCCACCGGATGGGACCTGCCTGAGCTGTTGGACTCGATAGACCAGCGCCGCGAGCAAGGCTTCCGCGCCGTCCGGGCACAGTCGGGCGTCCCTGGCCTGTCGAAGGTCTACGGCGTCACGAAGGGCGCCGCGAGCTACGAACCCGCCGGACGCGGCGCCGGACCTGTCGAAGAAGACTGGGACACCTCGGCCTACCTGCGCCACGCACCAAAGATCCTCTCCGCAGTCCGTGAACACGTCGGCCCGGAGCTCAAATTGCTCCACGACGTCCACCACCGCCTCAACCCCACCGAGGCTGCCCGGTTGGCCCGCTCCTTGGAAGACGTGGACCTGTTCTGGCTGGAAGACGTCACCCCCGCCGAGAACCAGCGCCTGCTCCGTACGCTGCGCCAGCAGACCACGATCCCGCTGGCCATCGGCGAAGTCTTCAACACCGTCTGGGACGCCGAGTTGCTCATCACTGAACGGCTCATCGACTACATCCGCACCGCCGTCGTGCACGCCGGAGGCATCTCCCACGTCCGCAAGATCCTGGCGCTGGCCGAGGTCTACCAGATCAAGGGCGCCCCGCACGGGCCTTCGGATGTCTCCCCCATCAACCTCTCGGCATCGCTGCACCTTGGCCTGGCCACGAGCAACTTCGCCATCCAGGAATACATGGGCTACGACCCCATGGTGTCCGAGGTCTTCCAGTCCAGTTTCCGCTTCGAAGACGGCTACCTGCACCCTGGCGACGAGCCTGGACTGGGCGTCCACGTGGACGAAGAAGCCGCTGCCCGCTTCCCGTACGCGCAGGCCTACCTGCCCATCGCCCGGGAACTCGACGGCTCCATGAAGGACTGGTGAACCATGGCCACGTCAAGCCTCCCGCCGCTGGGCGCCGAAACACCTGGAATCGTGTGCCGAACGGAAGCTCCTGCCCCGGGGATCGTGCACCTCGGCCTGGGCAACTTCCACCGCGCCCATCAGGCGGTCTACACGGAAGCCGCCATGGCCGCCCATGGCGGCGACTGGGGAATCATCGGAATCTCCAGCCGCTCCAGCGCCATCACGGATGCGATGCACGCGCAGGACATGCTCTACACCGTCGTCGAGATCTCGCCCGACGGATCGACGTTCTCGACGCCACGCGTGCACACGGATGCCTTCGTTGCGGCACAGGAACCGCAGCGCGTTGTGGCGGCCATTGGCGCCGAGACCACGCGCATCGTATCGCTGACCGTCACCGAAAGCGGCTACACCTACAGTCCCGCAACCGGGTCCCTCAACGTCGCCGATCCTGACGTCCAGCACGACCTCGCCAACGGCCCGGTCCCCCGCACCCCGATCGGGCAGATCGTCCGCGGCCTCCAGCAGCGCGCACGGACCCACGGCAAGCCGCTGACAGTCCTCAGCTGCGACAACCTCGAGGACAACGGACACCACACTCAACGGCTCGTCCGCGAATTCGTTTCATTGCTGCCTGCCTCTGAGGCCGCGGAAACGCTGCCATGGATCGACGCCAACGTAACGTTCCCTTCGTCCATGGTGGACAGGATCGTGCCCGCCACGACAAACCACTACCGCAGGCTCGTCGCCGAGCAGCTCGGCTATGCGGACCAGATCCCCGTGCCCGCCGAGCCATTCACCATGTGGATCCTCGAGGACAACTTTATAGCCGGCCGCCCTGCCTGGGAGGCCGGAGGCGCGATCTTCACGGACGACGTCGCGGCATACGAGCAACTCAAAGTCAGGCTCCTCAACGGCACCCATTCGCTCATCGCCTACCTGGGAGCGTTGTCGGGTGCAGCCACCATTCCCGACGCCACTGCCATGGACTACGTCGAGGCGGCAGCCCGCCGCGTCCTCCGCGATGAGTACCTGCCGAGTGTCACCGTGCCCGGCGCCGTCGACGTCGACGCCTACGTGGAGCAGCTCTTCTCGCGCTGGCGCAACTCGGCATTGGGGCACCGGAGCAGCCAAGTGGGCAGCGATGGTTCGGTCAAACTGCGCCAACGGATCCCGATTCCAGCATTGGAAATGCTCGACGCCGGCGCCATGCCCCACTACCTCGCCCTCACCACGGCGGCGTACCTGTCATGCATCGCACCCCTGCAGGGTTTCGACCCCGGCAACCACGCCAACGAGATGCAAGACCCCGCCCGGGAAACACTCCAAAAACTCGCAGCAGCATCCACCTCCGGACGCGACCTTGCCGCCAAGGTGCTTGGCGAGCACCACCTCCTGGGTGACGAACTCGCGGTGCGTGAAGACTTCATCGACCGCACCGGCGAGCTGATCGACATCATTCACGGGCAGGGCCCCCTCGCAGCCGCCCAGGCGGCATCCGAGTCAACCTCGCTTCTCCCCGCACAGAACCGGAGCATTCGATGACCACACAAGCAGTCCGCCACGCCGAAAGACCTTCACTACCGCTCACCACGGAGGCAGCCGTCCTGCACGGTGCGGGCGACATCCGCATCGAACAGAAAACCGTGAAGGCCCTGGGACCGAACGATGTCCTCGTGGAAATGCGTTCGGGCGGAATCTGCGGCTCGGACATGCACTACTTCGCTGACGGCCGCAACGGCACCAACATCCTCCGCCAGCCCACCGTCCTGGGCCACGAGGGAGCGGGCGTTGTCATCGCGGCCGGTGAGGCGGCCAGCATTGCCGCAGGGACCGCCGTCGTGATTGAACCCGCGTTGCCCTGCCGGAAGTGCCCCACGTGCCTCTCCGGACGATACAACCTGTGTCCTACGGGGACGTGCTTCGGTTCCCCGCCCACAGACGGACTGTTCGCCCGCCACGTGGTGGTTCCCGAGACCGCCCTTCACGAACTTCCGGACAACATCCCGGCCGACATCGGGGCAGCAATCGAGCCGCTCGCCGTCGCGGTCTGGGCGGTTGAACGGGCCCAGGTCGAGGCCGGGCACCGAGTACTGATCACGGGTGCCGGCCCGATCGGGCTACTCGTCGCGCAAGTCGTGGCATCCCGCGGAGCGTCCGAGATCATCGTGACGGACGTCAACGACGATCGGCTGGCTGTTGCGGCGGCCTTCGGGGCGACGAAGACCATCAACACGGCCAACGAAGCCCTTGGCCTGAGGGACCTGGATCGCCTGATCGAATGCTCCGGCAACAGCAAGGCGCTGGCCGACGGCATCCAGACCTTGGCCCCCGCAGCCCGGGCCACAGTGGTGGGCCAGGCCCGTCCCACCGTGGACGGCATCCCACTCGGATTCCTCCAACGCTACGAAATCGACCTGGTGACCGCATTCCGCTACGCCAACGCATTCCCGACGGCGATCCAGCTCGCCTCATCGGGGGTTGTGGACCTCCGGTCCATCATCACCTCCACGTTTGACCTCACCAACGCCGCGGCCGCTCTCACGGCCCCAGTGACAGACCCCACCAACCTCAAAGTCCTCATCACCTACTGACTCGGCCCACCTACAGGCCAGCGGGCATCCATTCAAAGGAGTATGGAAATGACCACAGCAGCAAACCTCCCACCCACGCCGGTGGACCAAAGCAAGGTCCGGAAGGCCGCCGTCGCCGGACTTATCGGCACCACCCTGGAACTCTACGATTTCGTCATCTATGGAACGGCGTCGGCGCTGGTCTTCAGCAAGCTCTTCTTCCCCAACATCTCGCCCGCCGCGGCACTTCTCGCCAGCTTCACCACTTTCGCCGTCGGATTCCTGTTCCGGCCCCTCGGCGGGATTTTCTTCTCCCACTTCGGCGACCGGCTTGGCCGGAAATGGGTCCTCGTCGTCACCCTGCTCCTGATGGGCGGGGCCACGCTGGCCATCGGGCTCCTTCCGACGTTCGGCCAGATCGGCATCTTTGCCCCGGTCCTGCTTTGTGTCTGCCGTGCAGCCCAGGGCTTCGGCGCCGGTGCCGAACAATCGGGCGGCGCAACCCTGCTCACAGAGTCCGCAGCCCCCGGAACCCGAGGCAAGCTGGCTTCCCTCATCATGGTTGGTGCAGCCGCCGGAACGGCGCTCGGCGCACTCGTGTGGATCGCAGCGCAGTCCCTGGCACCCAACGACATGCTCACGTGGGGCTGGAGGCTCGTCTTCCTCTCCAGCATCTTCGTTACCATCGCCGCGCTGGTCATCCGGCGCAAGCTCGACGAATCACCGGTCTTCGAGGAGATCAAGCAGGCCCGCACGGAACCCCCGGCACCCCTGAGGGAGGTTGCCAAGTATGGCAAGGCCAACGTCCTGCGCGTCATCCTCATGAACCTCGGCGTCAGCACCCAGTCCTACACCATCCAGGTGTTCATGGCCTCCTACCTCATCACCGTGATCGGAACGGACCCGAAGTTCATTCCTCCCGTGCTCCTCATCGGTTCACTTTGCGGCGGCATCGCGGCCGTTTCCTTCGGAATCCTGTCCGACAAGATCGGGCGCCGGCGCGTCGTCTCCCTCATCACCGGGGCGCTCATCCTCTTCCCCGCCCCCGCATTCCTCCTACTGACCACAGGGTCGCCGGTAGCCATCGTGTTGGTGATCGTGGTCGGCTTCGTCCTGGCCTGCCAAGGCGTGGTGGGCGTGCACATGAGCTACTTCCCTGAGATCTTCGGCAGCCGCTACCGGTACGCAGGAGTCACCTTGGGCCGCGAGTTCTCCTCCATCATTGGCGGAGGTATCGCCCCCATGATCTGCGCTGCGCTGCTGGGCATGTTCAGCAACTCCTGGATTCCTGTAGCGATCTACATGTCCGCAACCATGCTCATCAGCTTCATCGCCACCCGGATGTCCCCTGAGACCCTGAACCGCGACCTCACGGACCCCGAGGACGCCGCGCACAGCAAAAGCGGGGTTATCCCGGTGACCGCCGAAGCGCAGCACGTCCAGTAACACCCGAAGGTCCGACGGCGGCACGCGCCGCCGTCGGAACCCCGCCAACCAAAAACCGCACGAAGGACTTCCATGCCCCGCCTCGAAACCCCGGACACCGTCTCCCGCCCGGCACCATCCGCCATCCTCCGCGACACCAGGGTCGTGGCGGTGCTGCGGGCCCGGCACGCGAAGGACTACACCCCCGTCATCGAGGCCCTCCGGGATGGCGGCGTGCTCAGTATCGAATTGACTCTGAGCACACCGGGAGTGTTCGACGAGCTTCCCCGACTGCAAGAGCGGTTCGGCAACTCCGTTGAACTCGGCGTCGGCACCGTGACCACTGCTGCCGAGGCCGAAACGGCACTCGACCTGGGTGCCGCCTACATCGTCACGCCCATCACTGAACCGGATGTCATCACCGTGTGCACAATGCGCGGCGTGCCCGTCTTCCCGGGTGGGCTGACCCCCACCGAACTCCACGCCGGTTGGAAGCTTGGTGCCACCGCCGTCAAAGTCTTCCCAGCCTCGACGGTCGGTCCTGGCTACGTATCCCAGTTGCGCGGCCCCTTTCCGGACATCCAGGTGGTTCCGTCCGGCGGGGTCGACATCGAGGACGTGCCGGCATGGATCCGCGCCGGCGCATTGGCAGTCAGCCTCGGAGGGCCACTTCTTGGCGACGCGTTCAAAGTCGGGAGCCTGACCGAGTTGACCGCACGTGCGCGACGGGTCCGCAACCTCGTTGATGAGGCACGTGGCGAGCGATGAACAGCAAGGCATACGTCGTGACCCTCGGCGAAACCATGGCGCTCATGTCATCGGACAAGGCCGGCCCGTTGGCCCATGCCTCCACGATGAGCCTCGGCATCGGAGGGTCTGAGTCCAATGTCGCCATCGGCCTGCAACGCTTGGGCGTCCAAAGTGTCTGGTGCGGCCGCATCGGTGCGGATTCCCTCGGTCAGCTTGTGGAGCGGGAGATCCGCGCCGAGGGCGTCGACGTCCGCGTGACTGTTGACGACGAGGCGCCGACCGGCCTGATGATCAAGGAACGCCGGACCCCCTCAGCCCAGAAGGTCGCCTACTACCGGTCCGGCAGCGCGGGCTCACGGATTGCCCCCGACGACGTCGACGAACGGCTGATCGCCGGGGCCGCCCTGCTCCACGTCAGCGGAATAACGCCGGCGCTCTCTTCCCAAGCTGCTTCCACGCTCCGGTACGCGATCGCAGCAGCCAAAGCATCGGGCGTTCCGGTCTCCTTCGACCTGAACTACCGCAGCAAGCTCTGGGCAGCCGAAACCGCCGGAAGCGCCTACCGCGAGATCATCCCGCGCGCGGACATCGTGTTCGCGGGACTTGAGGAAGCCCGGCTCGCCGTCGGACCCGCCGCCGACGCCGAAGAAGCCGCCAGGCGCATTGCCGCCATGGGCCCAAGCCAAGTGGTTATCAAGTTGGGCGCCGAAGGAGCCCTGGCTTGCATTGAAAGCCAGGTCTTCCGGCAGGAAGCACTGGCCATCGAAGCCCTCGACACCGTGGGCGCCGGCGACGCGTTCGTGGCCGGCTATTTGGCCGAATTTATCGAAGGACGCCAGCCCCGGGAGCGGCTTCAAACTGCCGTAAGCACAGGGGCATTTGTTTGCCTGGTACCCGGCGACTGGGAAGGGCTCCCGCGCCGCGAAGAATTGCGGCTCCTGGGCAACCATGAACCGGTCAGCCGATGACCGGGTTTTTCGTGGGAGCGTATGCCGCCGCTCCAAGCCTGACCGGTTGGAACCCATCGACTGAAGGAAGATTCCTGAAATCCGTTGTGGAACTGGAAGGCGTTGCCGGCCTCGAAGTCCCGTTCACGGGAGCGCTGCACAAAGACGACGAAGCCTGGTTCCTGCAGCAATTGCCTGACAAAGCGGACTTTGTGGTGACGACCATTCCCGGGACCATGGCCAGGCTCGGTTCAGACCCGTGCTTCGGGTTGGCCTCAACCTCCACAGCCGGGCGCCGGGCAGCGATCGACTTCATTCGCGATGCGCTGAAGGCCGTCGGAAGGCTCAACGAGCGCGTAGGCCGGCCCGCGGTTGCTGCGCTTGAGATCCACTCAGCCCCGTGGGCAGATGGGCAACGTGCCTCCACGGCCGCCCTGTCCGAGTCGTTGGCCGAAATTTCGCAGTGGGAGTGGAACGGTGCACGGCTTGCGCTCGAACACTGTGACGCATTTGTCCATGGCCAGGCACCGGCCAAGGGGTTCCTTGCCCTCGAGGATGAGGCCGAGACCGTGAACCGTGTGGTCGAGTCAACCGGCCGGCCCATGGGAATTGCCATCAATTGGGGGCGTTCAGTCCTTGAGCAACGCAGACCGGATGCAGCCCTGGAGCACATCAATTTCCTTCGCGAGGGTGACCTGCTCGGAGGTTTCGTGCTCTCGGGCTGCGCGGGCGTTGATACCCGCTACGGCGCGGCCTGGGCCGACGTGCATGTCCCGCCCGCGCCCGCCGCGGCAAGCGATGCGAATCCAACCGAACCGGCTTTGGCTACCGGCCTCGACGTCCTCGAGGTCGCGTCCCTCCTGACCGTGGAACGCATGGAGGAATGCCTGCGCGCCGCAGGCCCCGGGGCCGGCAACGACTTTCGAGGAATCAAGGTGGCCGCCCCTCCGCACGCAACCGTGGAGCAGCGCGTGTCCGTCATTTCAAAGACCCTCGATCTGGCCCGGCAAGCGAGCGGGCAGGACCTACGGAGCGGGACAGCCCCGTAGCGGGAGGGCCGAAAGACCCTCCCGCTACGGGCTGCGCATAAGCCAGTCTTCTGGCTGGGAACCCCTAGCGCTTGCCGGCGTCCGAGTTGCCCTCGGCATGGGCGCGGTCCGGCTTGTGCTGGCCTTTACCCTTCGACTCGTGGTCCGCCGTGCGGTCGCCAGCGTCTCCGTCCTTGACCTCCGTCATTCCGTCGTCGTCACGATCAGCGGGGTCAACCGCCGAGGCGTTGGACGAAGGTGACGCGTGGGTTGGAGCTGGAGCTGGTGGGCTCGGAGTCCGGGTGGACGCCGGGCCGCTGGTCTCCTCCTCAGCTGGCGCCTCAGTTGCGGGAGCCGACTCCGAGTGGCCCGAGGGCTCCGTCTCGGGAGCCTTCTCAAGGGGTACCGCCGTCGTCGGAGGCACCAAAGGCGCCGACGGCGACGGGCTGGCCGATGCGGTGGACGCAGGAGCCGGCGCTTCTGTGGTGCTGATGCTGGTAAAGGCGGCGGCGCCGCCTCCTGCTGCAATGGCCCCAGCAGTGATCATGGTGATCACTGCTTTACTGGCTGCAAGACTAGTCAGAATAGGCATGAAGACCTCCGGAATTCTCTTCTTGATTGCTCATTGGATATTTCACGGACTGGGTTGCGGTTGCCTCACCGCGCGCTCCGGTATCGGAACTCCCGCACCAACGTAGGCACAGAAGCCGCTGAATATCACCCCGCGGACGGGCGCTCGGGCCTTTGTTCACCCGCCATTCATCTTGTCAGGGGACTTTCGGCCGAACCGTAACTTTCTGGGCGCTCGGGACGATTACCCTAGAGGGGCGTGTGTCTCGCAAGCTGCATTGCAGTTTCCGCAGGTTCAAGAAAGCGAGGGGAGCTGTGCCGGATGGCTCTATCACCGGAGAGAACGATGCTCTTGTAGCAGGTCGATACAGGCTGGGAAGCCTGATCGGCCGCGGAGCGACGGCGTCCGTGTACCAGGCACAGGATGAGAGACTGGGCCGCGACGTGGCGCTGAAACTCTTTGCTCCGCTATTGGGAGGCCCGGACGAGCTCGCCCGGCACGAAAACGAAATGCGGCTCTTGGCGACATTCAATCATCCCTCGCTCGTCACTCTCTTGGACGCGGGTACCGACCATCGGGACCCGGAGCATGCCCGGACATTCCTCACCATGGAACTGATTCACGGTCCGGACCTGTATGCCAAGTTGCGGGACCGACCGCTGACGACACAGGATGTAGCCAACATAGGAGCGGATCTGGCTTCGGCCCTGGAATACGTCCATGGGCGCGGGATCATCCACCGCGATATCAAACCCGCGAATGTCCTCCTGCCTGACGCCCCCGTAGGATCCCCCATCCGGGCCAAGCTCACCGACTTCGGAATCGCGCGCATCATCGAGGGGACGCGCTTGACCGCAACAGGCACCATGGTGGGAACCGCCGCCTACCTGAGCCCGGAACAGGCCACCGGCTCTGCCCTCGGACCGGCTAGCGATATCTACTCCCTCGGACTTCTCCTCCTCGAATGCCTGACCGGAAAGCTCGAATACCCGGGAACCAGCGTGGAGTCGGCCGTTGCGAGGCTCCATCGCCCACCCCGTGTGCCGGAGGCCCTGGGGACACGGTGGGTTGACCTCCTCACCGCCATGACATCGACTGAGCCTTCCACACGGCCCGGCGCACTAGAGGTTGAGCAAGCACTTCGGAGCGCCGTCAGTTCCGGCGTCCCTGCGGCGACGCCCGTTGGCGCCAGCGGAGCCACGCAGACCCTTCCCCGTATGCCCGACCGTCCGCCCCGGACAGCCAAGGCAACCATCCAGATGCGGGTGCGGCCCGCGGCAACGGCGGGCGAAATCGCGGGCGGGGGCGACGTCGTCGGGCCGGCCTTAAGAAACGGGCGCCAATGGCGAGGGAAGCCGGTAAGCCGCGCGCGCAGACCGGCGTGGGCTGTGGGCGCCGCACTTCTTACCGCCGCCCTGGTGATCGTTGGTGTGAGCGCCTTCCAGCCCCCTGCTCCCGCCGCCCCGGACCGGTCCGTTTCGGCAACGCCGACGCCCAGCACCCCTACGCCAACGCCCTCACCGAGCGTTGAGGCCTCGACGCCGGTTGCGCCTGTTCCGGTGGCACCGGCCCCGGGGCGGCACAAGGGCAACGGCAAGGGAAATGGCGGTTAGGAACCGGCGCCTGCGCTGACGAACGATAGCTCTGGGGGTCGTACATGAACTCGCGGAGCTCCTGCGGGCAACGGCAGGCCACCGCGATCTTCCGTACCCACTCGACCGCGTCCCCGCGCGTCGGCAGTTCCAACACGGCGAACCCACCGGTGAGTTCGGAGCCCGGATAGATATCGGTGCTCACCGAGCCGTCGGCGGAAACCAGTACGGGATCGGTTTCCTCGTCGAATCCGCATCGAAAAGGGGAGGTTCGGCACGCCGACCCTCCCCTTCGTTCCTACTGTTGCTAGATTCCGCCGTCGCGGGTGTCCCGGGTCACGATGCGGTCCCCCGTGACCGGGTCTACTGTGGCGCGGCTTTCGCTGATTCGGCGGGTCCGGCGCGGGCCGAACACGAAAACGGAAACGATCAAGCCGATGACGCCGACAACCATGAGGATGTAGCCGACCATATGGAGGTCAATGAAAGACACGACATCTCCGGGGATGGCGAAGGCCAGGATGGCGCCTATCGCGATAAGGAAAATGGATGATCCGATACCCACTGCTGTACCTCCTGCTGAACCGCGGACCCGGCGGTGGCGGGTATTACTAAGGTTACTTTGCATCGCCAAAGCTACACGTCAGCACCTCATCCGGCAACCACGCCCGGAGTATCCGGAATCCGGGCGGTACAACCTGAGAAAACTAAGGGTGCTTTGCTTTAAGGTGACCGCCGGGTACGGTCGATAGAAGGACGATATGTCTCTATTGGGGAGGTCAGCGTGGCAGGAAAGTTTGAACTGTTTGTCGATGCGCGGGAACGCTACAGGTTCCGGCTTAAGGCAGCGGACGGGACTGTCATGGCGGTCTCGAAGGATTTTGAGACAAAACGCGCCGCAGTGGTGGGAATCCGCGAAGTGCGGGCATGCGCGGGAATGGGACTGATCACGGACCTGTGCCCGGGCCAGCCGGCAGCACCCGGACCAACACCGGGAATCTCCGCGCCTGCCCTGCCCGAAGCGAGGCCGCCCCGGGGCCGGAATTGGCTGGGCCGAACCTCCATCACTCGCAGGCGCGGCCACAAAGCACTGACGTCCAAGAGATGGCTCGACCGGGTCAAATAGCAGTCGAACTGCAGAACTGGCCGGGACTCAATGAGTCCCGGCCAGTCCCATTGCGCTTAGTACGTCCTCATGGCTTCCGGCGGTTGGGTGGTCCATTCGGTCTCGGTGGCGCGCATCCAGGGATACGGCAGGAGTTCCTCCAAGCCGACACTTCCAACCTCTCCCCCGGCATCAACCAGGACAGTTGCCTCGGCCGCAAAGTTCCGCAGCAGCTCCCGGCAAACCCCGCAAGGGTTGGTGACCTGGGGTTCGCCGTGTTCGTCCATGCTCACTGCGACGGACGACCGGATGGAGGCTTCCTGCGCGATGCGGGCATTGGCGAGGGCGCTGGATTCGGCACACACGTTGATTCGTTTCGAGCCGATGTGAAGGCCCAGGTAGATCGCCCCTGACTCGCCTCGCATCGCCGCGGCCACCCGGTGGTTCTCGCCGTGGTGGGCGGTGAGAAGCAGCTGACGGGCCGCAGTGTAGAGCTCCACATCGGACTGGCTGAGGTCAAACGAGATCACATTCCTACCTTCCAATGAAGATGCCGTTCTTCCGCCGCGCCAGCACGTAGAACACGATGCTCAGTGCGGACAGGACGGCCACATAGACCGGGAAGATCCACGATGCATTCACGGACTGAAGCCAGACCAGCAGGTAAGAAGCCGTGCCGCCGAAGAGGGCGACGCCGATTCCGTAGCCGAGTGCAGTTCCGGCGCCACGGCAGGACTTCGGCATCAGGGAACTTGTGACGACGTTGTAGAGGGTCATGTTCAGGACCAGGACCACCGAGCCGCCCAGGAGGACCGCAGCGAATCCGCCGATGCCTGGACGGACGTACATCAGCATCAAGAAGACCGAAGGAATGGACAGCGCACGAGTGATCAGGAACCACTTCGAAATCGACCGACCATCGGCGAGTTTGCCGATCACCAGGCTGCCGACAACCAGCACCACACCAAGAATGGTGGTGAGGGCGAAGACGGCGGTCGCGTCTTCCTTGAAGCCGCTGCGGGCCGCAGTGGGAAGTCCTGTGTTCCAGGCGTAGTTGTAGGCTTGGGCCGCTCCAACAACGAACGTAATCGCCAACACGCTTAGCCAATGCTTGCCCACCCCACCCCAGACCGCCTTCGACGAGGAGTTTTGGGCAAGCTCTTCCGGCTTCATGGTCTCCGGAAGGGTCCGGCGCAGGTAGACCACGACGAAACCAAACAGTGCACCCACGATGAAGGGGACACGCCAACCCCAGTCAGCCATGACGGCACCACTCAGCATCAGGCTGCACAAATAGCTGACCAGCGAAGCAAGCAGGATGCCCGAGTTGACGAAGAAGGAGATGATGCCTGCGACGAACCCTTCGCGCCCCTCCGGCACCAGCTCGACGGCGTGGGCGGTGGAAAGGGGTGCCTCAACACCCGTGGAGATGCCCTGCACAACGCGGCAGACCAGGAGGATGACGCCGGCAGCGCCGCCGATCTGCTGGTACGTAGGGCACAAAGCGATGATCAGCGTAGTGATCGCCATCATCATGATGGACCAAAGCATCACTTTTCGACGGCCGATTCTATCCGCGAAGGTACCGAGCAGGACGCCGCCAAGCGGGCGGAACGCGAAGCCGACGGCGAAGACCGCCAGGGCGTTGAGGGTTGCGGCGGTGGGGTCCTGCGAGGGGAAGAACTTTGGCCCGATGAATGCCGACAGGAGTCCGAAGACCATCCAGTCATACCACTCAAGGGTGTTCCCGAGTCCGAGGCCCAGCAGCCCACGTCGGATTTCCGGAGAGAGCCGGGATTTCCGGGCGCTCTCCGGGCCAGTCTTGACGACAGTGTCAGTCATGATTCTTTCCTTCCTCCACACCTTCGCGGTGCGTGAGGGTACGGATCACCATTGCCGCCCGGAGGGTGGCAAGTGATCGAAACTATCATTTTGGCTTGGTTCGGCAGGGCCGCACCAGCTCACCTCATGGGAGGAGAGTCAGCCCAGATAGCTACGCGTGCCTCTTCGTAGCGCTTGAATGCAAACGACGACATCCAGCCCGGCGACAAGGAGCTTGGACGGTGCGCTTGGATATCGCAGCATCAGCATGGAGAACACGAAGATGGACGTAGGGCGGGCTGGACCTTCCGCCAGAAGGATGAAAGCGCCCACGTTTCCGATCGTGCAGCAAACTTCCCCACGTGATGCGACTCACATAACTATATTGAAGATTTTCACCAGGTCAATGCTTTTTGAGAAATACCCCTCAGAAAGAATCTTCACCAAACCATTGATTCGCTAAAATTTTTCACTATAGTTATGTGAGTCAGCTCACCGAGAGAAAGCTGGATCATGACCAACGAGATCATTGCGGCATCCTCACCGGCCGGCACGAGCGCACTTCTTGCAACTGTCGGCAACAAGGTCCGCACCATGCGTAAGGACAAAGGGATGACCTTGTCCAAACTCTCGGAGATCACTGGCCTCAGCCCGGCGATCGTTAGCCAGATCGAGCGTGGACTGGCCAATCCGTCATTCACCACCTTGGCGCAACTGGCTCACGGCTTGGACATCCCTGTGGGGAAATTCTTCCTCGGGCAGGAAGAGACCAGGTCGCCCGTTGTCCGTAAGTCCGAGCGGCGAAACCTCAAAGGCGTTACCAAGAAGTCCGTGGGAGAGGCAGTCTATGAGCTGCTCACCCCGGATCTCAATGGCGCGTTGGAGGCCCAATGGATCGTGAGCCCGCCAGGCCACGACACCAGCGCCACTCCTTTCCGCCACAGCGGCGAGGAATTCGGCATCATCCTCTCGGGAAAGAAAGACATCTTCCTTGATGGGGAGTGCTACACGCTAGAGGCGGGCGATTCGATTACTTTCTCCTCGGATACGCCCCACTGGTACAAAAACAGCTACGAAGAGGTATGCGTAGCGATCTGGGTCAACGCCCCCCACGTGTGGTGATTAGCCGGGCCTAGCGTCCGTCGTCCGCGTACACCGACACGTACGGACCCTTCGGTGTCCGTTCGCAAACATCTCCATTTCCGCGTCCAGGTCCCTCAGGACCTCTACTCGTCATGCCCTCCGCCAGGTCCAGTCCGCTGTTTGCGTCCCCGCGAGCTCCTCCTGAGCACCTCTTCTATACCCCGGCAACCGTTCCAACGGCATGCCTGCCGGGAAGTAAGGATCCTCCACCATGAACCCCATTGCCACCACATCGTCACTGGAACTCAGTACGACGACGGCGGATCTCACCGCACCAGTCATTTCCCGCTCAGACGTCCTCGTAGTCGGCGGTGGTCCCGCTGGTGTGGCCGCGGCCGTTACTGCAGCACGTTCCGGCGCATCCGTTACGCTTCTGGAGCGCTACTCCTCGCTTGGTGGCCTTGCCTCCGGCGGCATGGTCCTGGTGCTCGACGACATGATCAACGGCCAGGAAATCACGGTCACCGGCATCGTTTCGGAGTATGTGGAACGCCTGGAGAAGCTCGGCCTGGCGATTGTCCCGCCTGCAGATGACCGCAAGACCTCCGAGGAACTCTGGAACAAGTGGGGCCGCTATGGCACCTTCGACTTCCACTCCCACACCAACCCCAAGCCCATCTGCTACGCCGCAGCCTTCGATCCCGACGGCTGGAAGCGCGTCTCCAACGACCTCGTCCGCGAAGCCGGCGTCAACCTCCGCCTGCACTCGTGGTTCTCACGCCCGATCGTGGACAACGGCGTCATCAAGGGTGTCATTTGCGAGACCAAGTCCGGCCCGCAGGCGTTCATGGCGGACATTGTCATCGACACGACCGGCGACATCGACGTCGCCTCCCGTGCCGGAGCCAGCCACATCAAGGACAGCTACCTCACCACCCTCGTCTTCCGCCTCGGCAACGTAGACACCGCCGCCGCGGAGGCCTTTGAACAGGCCAACCCGAAGGAAGCACGTGCCATCAACCGGACCATCAAGCGCCTCCTTGGCGGCGCTTGGGAACTGTGGTGGCTCAAGACCCCGATCGACGGCGTGGTCTGGTGCAACGCTCCCCACATGACCGGGTACGACGGCGTGGACCCGGCGGACATGACAGCCGCCGAGTTCGCTGCACGTGACCGGATCACTGAGGCGGTGGAGTACGTCCGCGCCCACCTGCCGGGCTTTGAGAACTGCTACATGCTCGACGTCGCGTCCCAGATGGGGGTCCGGCAAACCCGCCTTCTCGACGGAGAATACGTCATGACGAAGGACGACGTCACCTCCCGCCGCCACTTTGCGGACACCGTGGCACGCGGCCGTGACTACTACTACCCGTACCGCTCGCTGCTCCCCAAGGAAGTGGACCAGTTGCTCGTGGCTGGCCGCCACTACTCGGCCACCCCGGAGGCTCAGAAAATGTCCCGCGAGATTCCCCCGTGCATGGCCATGGGCCAGGCAGTCGGCGTCGCCGCGGCCCTCGCCGTCGAAAACGGTGTCACTGTCCGCGAGGTCTCCGCGCAGGACATCCAGCAGGGCATGCGCCGGCACGGCGCGGACCCCGGCGACGTCCCGTCGTCGAACGCTACCCTCGACAACGAAGCTGTGGTGGGGGCATGAGCACCGACACCCTTCTCGATGAGTTTGAGGAAACCACGACGGCGGCGCCCGCCGCCGCTGCCAAGCCCAACGGCACCCCGCTCCCCCTCGACGGCATCAAGATCGTGGACTTCACCCAGGTGTTCATGGGACCGTCCTGTACTCAACTCTTGGGCGATTACGGCGCGGACATCATCAAGGTGGAACGCCCGGGCGCCGGCGACATCTCGCGCAACTCGTTCCCGGACAAGGACGGCCAGGACAATCCCATCTTTCTGTCCATCAACCGGAACAAGCGCAGCATTTCCGTGGACACCCGCACCGACGAGGGCAAGGCGGTCCTCCGCCGCGTCATGGCCGACGCCGACGTGGTGGTCAGCAACTTCCGTTCCGGCGTGATGGAGCGGATGGGCTTTGGCTACGAGGAACTCAAGGCCGGGAACCCGGGTCTCATTTGGGCCTCCGGCACGGGCTTCGGCCCGGTTGGCCCCTACTCCCACAAAGGCGGCCAGGACGCGATCGCGCAGGCCTATTCGGGCGTGATGTGGCGCCGTGAATCGGACGACATGAAGCCGTCCATCTACCCCACCACGCTGTGCGACTACATCACGGGCATGCACCTCATGCAGGGCATCCTGCTGGCATTGCGTACCCGGTCGACCTCCGGTGCCGGGCAAAAGGTCGAGGTGACGATGTACGACTCCATGCTCCACCTGCAGATGCAGGAGGCCTGCATGCAGCTCAACCGTGGCTACGAGGTCAACTGGGGCGCCATGCCCCTGAGTGGCGTCTTCGAAACCACCGACGGAGCCGTCTGCATGGTGGGCGGTTTCACCCCGGACCCGCTCGCACGGATTTCCGAAGCGCTGGGCCTGGACGAGGACCTCACGCAGCGGCCCGAGTTCGCCAACCTGCAGCAGCAGTTCAAGCACAAGCCGGCCTTGCAGGCTATTTTCAGGGAGCGCATCGCCACGGACACCACTGAATACTGGACCAACCAGCTCGAAAGCCAAGGCCTGCTCAACGCGCCTGTCCACACCCTGGAGCAGGCCTTGGCCGATGCCCAGACAGAAGCCAACGGGATGATCGTGGAAGCGGAACACCCGGGCGTCGGCACGGTGAAGATGCTCAACGCGCCCATCCGGCTCTCCGCTACGCCGCCCACCGTCCGCCGCGTGGCGCCGAGGCTCGGCGAACACAACGTGGAAGTCCTGCTCGAGAACGGCTTCGACAAGGAGACCATCGAGCGCCTGCAGAAGTTGGGGGTCCTCCGGTGACTGCTTCGATAGACGAGTCAGTAGAGACAATCGTGGACGAGGTCACCCTGACCATCGAGAACCACATAGCCACAGTGGTCATAGACCGCCAGCACGTGCTCAACGCCGTCGACGGGACCGCCCAGGCCAGGCTCAATGAGATCTGGGACCAGCTCGAAGCTGATCCTGAAGTACGCGCCGTCGTCATCACCGGTGCCGGCGCGCGCGCGTTCTGCGTGGGGGCGGACATGTCCGCCTCTGCCGTGGACAAGACCGGCCTGCAGTACTGGGCCGAACTCGACCCCAACGGCTTCGGAGGACTGAGCCTGAGGACGAGCCTGGACATTCCAGTGATTGCCCGGGTGAACGGCTACGCGCTGGGCGGCGGCATGGAGATCGTGCTCGGTGCCGACATCGTCGTCGCAGCGGACACCGCGCGATTCGGCCTCACTGAACCTCGCGTCGGGCGTCTGGCGCTCGACGGCGGGATCCATCAGCTGGTGCGCCGCGTCCCGTACACCCAGGCGATGGGCATGCTCCTCACTGGTCGCAAGGCCGAGGCCTCGGAGATGCAATCGATGGGATTGGTCAACGAAGTGGTTCCCGCAGATGAGCTCGACGCCGCGGTGCAGCGCTGGGTGGACCAGATCCTCGCGTGCGCGCCCAGCTCCGTCCGGGCCGTCAAGCAGATGGTCATCAGGACCGGCCACCTCAGTGCCGCGGAAGCCCGCGGCCTCAGGCTACCGGCCCTCATGGCCGCCCTGGACAGTGAAGACTCCGCCGAAGGCGTGCGCGCCTTCCAGGAAAAGCGCCCGCCAGTGTGGCCGGGCCGCTAGATGCGGCGCGAACAAGTGCAGGACACCGAACTTCAGCATGAACGGAAGGACAATCCCATGCGGGAATCACTGACACCCGGAGTGTGGGGCGTCGTCGCCACGCCATTCCAGGGCAGCACCCTGAATCTGGACACCGGCAGCCTGGCCCAGTTGGTGGAGCACTATGAATCGATCGGCGCCACCGGGCTGACTGTCTTGGGTGTCTTCGGCGAGGCCGCCGCCCTGACCGCAGCGGAGCGCAGCCTGGCGCTGGAAGTGGTAGTCGAAGAAACCCGATTGCCCCTTGTGGTGGGGGTGACCTCGCTCTTCACCGGCACCGCGGTCGAAGAAATCCGCGCGGCCCAGGCCCTGGCCGGAGACCGGCTCGCGGCAGTCATGGTGCAAGCCAATTCGGCACGCCCGGAGGTGGTGATCGCGCACCTTAACGCCATCCACCAATCCACCGGCGCCAAGGTGGTCCTGCAGGACTACCCGGTGGCCAGCGGCGTCAGCATCAGCACGGAAGCACTTATTTACGTAGTCCAGACGTGCAAGTTCGTCGTCGCGGTAAAGGCGGAGGCCCCGCCCACGAGTGTGGCCATCGCCCAGCTGGCTGCCGCCGTCGACGTCTCCGTGTTCGGTGGGCTGGGCGGACAAGGGCTGCTGGATGAGCTGGTGGCCGGCGCCGCAGGCGCCATGACGGGGTTCTCCTTCCCGGAAGCCCTCGTGGCCTGCGTCCGCGCATGGCAGTCCAACGGCTACGACGCCGCCCGGGACGCACTGCTCCCGTATCTGCCGCTCATCAACTTCGAGCAGCAGGCCCGGATCGCCCTGGCGGTCCGGAAGGAGTGTTTCCGCGAGCGGGGCCTCATCAAGGACTCCGGCGTCCGCCCGCCTGCGGCTCCTTTCCCCGAGGTCCTCAGGAACGGAATGCTGACGCACCTCGCTGAAGCCGCCCGTGCACTCTCGCTTGCCCCAACCGCCCACACAGCAGGAAGGCTCTGATGGATTTCGGAATCAGCGGAAAGACCGCCTTCGTCGCCGCGTCCACTGGAGGACTCGGACTCGCCGTCGCCCGCGCCCTCGCTGCCGAGGGCGTGCGGGTGGCCGTTACCGGCCGCCGCGGCGAACTGGCCGAGAAGATCGCGGCGGAGCTGCAGGCCGACGGCCACAGCGCCGTGGCTGTCGAAGCGGACCTGAGCACCGCGGACGGAGTGACCGCCGCCGTCGAACGTGCCGTGGATCTGCTCGGTCCCATCGATATCCTGGTGCTCAATGGCCCCGGCCCCAAGCCCGGAGCCGCAGCGAGCCTTGGCGCCGACGACATCGCTGCGGCGTTCGAGTTGCTGGTGAAACCGCACCACGCGCTTGTCTCGAAGATCCTGCCAGGGATGCGGGAGCGGCGCTGGGGGCGAATCCTGGCCATCGGATCCAGCGGAATCGTGGCACCCCTGCCCAACCTTGCGGTCTCCAACACGGGCCGTGCAGCATTGGCCGGTTACCTCAAGACCCTTGCGGCTGAAGTAGCCCTCGACGCCGTCACGGTCAACATGCTCTTGCCCGGACGCATCGGCACAGACCGGGTCGCCGAGCTGGACCGGGCGGCAGCCAAGCGCCGCGGCACCACACCGGAGGAAATCCAACTCGAATCGCGCAAGACCATCCCGGCACGGCGCTACGGCGAACCCGAAGAGTTCGGTGCCGCGGGCGCCTTCCTCTGTAGTGCCCCGGCGTCGTACATCACCGGCGTCGCGCTTCGCTGCGACGGCGGCCTGATCCGGAGTCTCTAGTCCCCGGTCTCCAACAAAACCAAACTGCCCAATCCCAACTGCCAAGCCAAAGGATTACCATGACTTCCACCGCGACAGAATCAGCAACCTCCACCGACGCGGCAAGCGCGCTGCACCTGATCAACGGCGAATGGTGCGGTGAGCCCGAAACCCAGCGAATCAACCCGGCCCGCCCGGACGAACTCGCTTCCCTCTCCCCGAGTGGCACCGCCGCCGATGTCGACGCGGCCATCACCGCCGCTGCCGCCGCCCAACCGGCATGGGCAGCCTTGCCCGCCCCGACGCGTGGCGCCATCCTCATGACCGCCGGCAACCTGCTCGCGGACCGCCAAAGCGCCATCGCAGAGGACCTGGTCCGCGAGGAAGGCAAGACCCTCGCCGAGGCCATGGGAGAGGTCAAGCGCGCCTCGGACGTGCTGCGCTTCTTCGGCTCCCTCGGCTGGGCCGCCAGTGGCGAAGTGCTGCCCAGCGGCCTGCCGGACACGACCATCACCACCCGGCGCGAGCCGCTTGGCGTCGTCGGCCTCATTACCCCGTGGAACTTCCCCATTGCCATCCCGGCATGGAAAGCCGCCCCCGCACTCATCAGCGGTAACGCTGTGGTCATCAAGCCGGCCGAACTCACCCCGCTCTCCGCGACCCACCTCGCCCACGCGCTGCGGGACGCCGGACTCCCGGCCGGGATCTTCAACGTGGTGCACGGCAAGGGCCGCGTGGTGGGCGACGCCTTGGCGCGCGATCCCCGCATCGCCGGGCTGTCCTTCACCGGATCCACCAAAGTGGGGCTCGGGCTCCAGGAAATCCTGAACGCCCGCCGTGCCCGCGTGCAGCTGGAAATGGGCGGCAAGAACGGTGTTTTGGTCCTCGACGACGCCGATCCGCGCAAAGCCGCTGCGGTAGTCGCAGCCGGCGCGTTCGGACTCACCGGCCAGGCGTGCACGGCAACGTCCCGCGTCTACGTCACCCCGGGCATCCGCGACGCCTTTCTTGAGGCCCTGGTTGCCGAAGCGGCCAAGTACACTGCCGGTGACGGCCTCGACGGCGCCAAGATGGGCGCGGTGGTGAGCAGCCAGCAGTTCGAACAGGACCAGGCTGCGGTGCGCACCGCCGTCGAACGCGGCGCCACCCTCCTGCACGGAGAATACGACGGCGATTCCTCCGGCGCGCTGTTCTTCCCGGCCGCTGTGCTCACTGATATTCCGTTTGACGACGCTGCCGTGACGGAGGAAATCTTCGGTCCGGTGGTTGCGGTCCTGGAGGTCCCCGATTACGAGGCGGGCCTCGCCGCGATCAACGATTCCCGCTACGGCCTCACGGCCGGCATCTGCACAGATTCTTTGGTCCTGGCCACTGACTTTGCCGCGCGGGCGCAGGCTGGCGTGATCAAGGTCAACCGCCCCACGGCGGGCCTGGACTTGAACGTGCCGTTCGGTGGCGTGAAGGACTCCTCCACCAACACCTTCCGCGAGCAGGGCAAGTCCGCACTGGACTTCTTCACCTGGGGCAAGACCGTCTACACGGGTGTGTAGCGCGCCATGACGTACGTGATCGCGCAGCCCTGCGTGGATGTCAAGGACAAAGCCTGCATCGACGAATGCCCGGTGGACTGCATCTACGAAGGCGAACGCTCGCTCTACATCCATCCGTCCGAGTGCGTGGATTGCGGTGCGTGCGACCCCGTCTGCCCGGTTGAGGCAATCTACTACTCCGACGATGTCCCGGACGAGTGGGCAGACTATGTCCGCGCCAACGTCGAGTTCTTCGAGGACCTCGGATCCCCGCAAGGAGCATCGGCGCTGGGGAACCTCGGCCGGGACCACCCGGTGGTTGCAGCGGCGCCAGTACCGGGCTGATGTTAAGCGGCCAGCCTTGCCCGGATCGCCTCTCGAAGCGACTCCAGGCTGGGCAGGCCGGACAGGCCCCCGGCCGTACGGTAGACACGACACGTCATGGCCGGCTCTGCTGCAGAGGGGAAGAGGTCAATTCCGTCCACCGTGAATGTCGGGGATCCGTGGAATCCGGACGCTTCGGCCTCTTCGTCGCTCGTGATCTCCCTGGCCGCAATCAAGGCCGGGTCGTTCCCTTCCAGTTCAACGGCCCGGGAGAACAATTCCCTGGCCGCGGTGCCATGGGGACAGTCCTGGATGGTGAGCAATTCGAAATCCATGACCCCATTATCCGGCACCGCACTGTCAGGCTCACAGCAGGTCGGCGTGATGCTCTGCGACGACGTTCGGGTGGGCCCGAAGCCGGTAACGGAGCGCGTTGTCACCGTAGGTCTCCAGAATCGGACTATTCGTCGGGTCAACCGATAAGCCGCGGGCTTTTGCCTGGAACTCAGGGCTCACGGCAAGCTGCGGCATAGTCGCGTCAAGTGCAGGATTGTAGAAGAAGGGAAGGGAAATCCGGTCCGTTCCTCGAAGCGGTGAGATGACCCGGTGCAGGGTCGCCTTGAGGTAGCCGTTGGTGGCTAGTTCCAGCATTTCGCCGATATTGACCACGAAAGTCCCCGGCACTTGGGGCGCGTCGATCCACTTCCCTTGATACTCGACCTGGAGACCGCCCTTTCCCGGCTCAACCAAGAGGAGTGTCAGCACGCCTCCGTCACGGTGGGACCCCACACCCTGCTTGGGTTCCGGGTTCGACTCCCCCGGATATCTCACAATCTTGAGGACAGGGAAAGCCCGTGCGGCGAATGCCGCATCAAAGGTGTCCTCGGGCGCTCCGAGGGAAACTGCAAGGGCCCGCAGCAGGGCCAGGGAGATGGTGCTTAGCCGTTCGGTCCATTCTGAGACAATCTCCCGCATTTCCGGCAGCGCATCGGGCCACAGGTTGGGCCCCTCCAGGCGCCAATATTCCGCGACACCGGGACCCGGTTCAACAGAGTCACGTTCGACGCCGATGTCGATCTGCTCGCGCCAGTCGATCCCGCCGTCCGTGAGCTCGCCGCCAACGCGGGTGTAGCCGCGGAATTGGGGGCTGCGGACGTTCTCGATCGCGAGTTTTTCTTCTTCCGGCAGCTCGAAAAAGCGGCGCGACACGTCGAGAATGGCGTCCGTCAACTCCTGCGGAATGCCGTGGCCAGCCAGGTAGAGGAAGCCAACCTCATGCATGGCATCGCGCAGTTCGTCACGGAATCGGGCGGCCTCCTCCGGCCCTGCATTCAGACGGGAGAAATCGATTACGGGCAATGTATCGAGTGTCAATGCATTTCGTCCTTTTCATCGAGTGTCGCAAGCCTGCGCATTGTCCTGTCGCTTCAGTTCGGCTGTTTGGGACGCCACACGCCGAAACGGTTGCCGTGCGGGTCCAGGAGGTGCGCGAACTCGATCGCGCCGTTGTCGACGAACGGGATGGCTACCCTCGCACCGAGCGACTCGGCCCTAGCGATCGCGGCTTTTACATCGTCGACTTGCACGTAGAAGATCGCCCACGATGTTCCCTCGAGCGAGGACGTGTCCCACAACCCTCCCTTGTCGCCATTCACCATCTGGTAGCTGGCAGGCGAGGACTCACCAAACGACCAGTCGAAGAGTGAGCCGTAGAAGGCCCGCGCGCTCTCAGGATCGGGCGAACCGACTTCAAAGTAGTTCACTACGGAGGCCATGACAGTTTCCTTTACATTTCCGCCGCTGAAGGTCGAAGGCCGCCCGCGAGACCTGGGGGCGGCCTTCCTGATAGTTAGGGCATGACCTTGTAGAGATCGACGCCCGTCTCTTCCGGGGGCGACTCGAATCCACCCTCGATGCCCGCCTGCATGCGGGGCATGAGAATGCCGTCGCGGAATTTCTCCCAACTCTCTTTTGACTCGTGGACGGCCATTATCGTCCAACCGCCGGCCGAGGGGCCTGCGGCGTGGAAAGTCTGCCCCTCGGGCAGGAGCCCCTCCCCTGGGTGGACAGCGGCAATTGACGCCTCGTATTGGTCCTTCGTCCCTCCTGGGAAGAAGTGCACGACTCCATACAGCTCCATATCTGCTCCTTGCTGGTGTAAACGGGTGTGGACATGCCAAGCAATAGACCCCGCCACCCGGGATGTCAATGAGTTTTCAGGGGCAGGATCCAATTCCGGGATTCAGGTCCAGAATTCGTCTGCCTTGGCCGTGTCCTCGAAGAACTCCCTTCCCTCTACAACCTTTCCGTCGCGGAGGACGTACGTGATGGCGGTCGCCAGATCCAATGTCTTTCCGTTGTTCTCTGCGTGGCTTTGCTGGAGCCCAATTGTGTGGTTTTCTCCGCCGACGATGTCCTGGACCGTCGCTTGGAAGGTACCCTGGGAGCGCGCTCCCAGCTCGCCGAAATACGCCAGGATCGCGTCGCGTCCCTGCTTCGTCCCGGACAGCACGCCATTTCCAGCCGCGTACCAGACTGCGTCCTCCGCGAATAGCTCGCTGAGTGCCGCCAGATCACCTGCGTTAAAGGCCTCGTACCCCCGCCGGACCAATTCAGCGTTTTCTGTAGCTCCCATGTCGGATACCTCTCCGTCATCCTCGTCGGTCAATGGGACGGCTTAAGGCTATTCCTGGCCAGAGTGCCTGTCGATGGAAAGCTCCAAGTGCGGGGACCACACCAAGGGACGCTGCCGGCAATTCAGTGGCAAGCTTGACTACAAAGACGCCGCACCCATACGGAGGGCAAGCCGTGATTGACACCGCTGAAGCCGTTCTCCACGACGGCACGACAATCCCCATAACCTTGCACGGAAACGGACGCGCCCTTCTGGTCCCGGCCCGCGTCGCCCCCTATCCGCCGGAGGAAGCCGAAATGATGCGCCGCTGGGGCGCTGATCCGGATCTGGGACCCAACTTGGTCAACGGACTCGCGCAAACACACCGGGTCGTCGTCGCCGATTACGAGGGTCACCGGATGGCACACCCCGCGCCGGAGACCCTTACTCCAGGGAATGTCACGGCTGATCTCCTTGCCATCGCCGACGCCGCCGACGCCGGCAGCTTCGCCTACTACGGCTACTCCTGGCTGGCACTCTGCGGCCTGCAACTCGCAATCCGCACCGACCGGCTTTGGGCGCTGGTGATGGGCGGCTTCCCTCCCCTCGATGGGCCTTACGAGAGCATGTTGGCGGTGACCCGGGCAGCACATTCGATGTCCATACAATCCGCCGACCTGGTTCCTTCGCCGACCACGGACGTTGAGCCTGGAGACTGGGATTCGGTGCCGGTTCAAACGAACGAAGCCCAGACCCGCCAATTCGTGACCCTCTACGAAGCCCTTCAAGACTTCGACGATTCCTCCGCCGAAGTCCCGCCGGGCTTGCCCCGCCTCGCCTTCGCAGGGGCGGACGACCGGATCGATTACGGCCCGGCGTGGGGCAACGTCGAGGTGAAGATCGGCGAGCCCCTGGCGACACACAAACAAGCCCTCATTGAGGCCGGATGGGAGGTCCAAGTACTTCCCGGCCTCGACCACATCAGCGCGATGCACAGCTCAGTCGTCTTGCCCATCTTGAGCGACTGGCTCCAGAAGGTCGGCTAGGTCTGCTTCCATCGACGAGCCCGTCCCCATTGGCGGCCACGTGCCCGCCCACAAATATTCAGCCCCGAGCGACCCCCGGCTTCTTGCCAGCTTTGGCCTCTTGAGACCGCTCCGGGCCGGTGGGACGATGAAGCGGTGAATCCCTTCTTCGAATTTCTCAGCCATTACTGGTGGCTGGTCTTTCCCCTGAGCGGTTTGGCTGGCGGATGGGCGCGGTCCTGGTCAAGGGCCAGCGAACGGCGGTATCGCCGTCGGGTGGAGCTCTACCGGCTCCAGAACCAAGCGGCGCAGGCTGAGCAGGCCAGCAAGGCCGAGGTCCTCCGGCTGCAGGAGGCTCACGACGCAGTGAACCGGCGATGGCTGGAATACGAGCTTGACGTCGGAAAACTCATTGATTTTCCCGTCATGTCCGATGTGCGCGAACCGCTCACGGTGGCCTTTCTTCGGGCGAAGCGGGAAGCGGACGGTTTGCGCCCTGCCGCACCCGGCGACATTACTACGGCGGCCCGGTTGGCGGAATACCGCGCGGCCGTGCGCAGCTTTGAGCTGGCGTTCGACGTCGCCGAGCGGGAAGCCAAACGCGTCAAGGACAGCAACTTCTCCGAGCCCGAGCGCCAGCGGTTGGCGACCGCCAGGAAGCTGCTCAGGATCGCCTCGGACAGCGCTGCGACGCCGGCAGAGCGGCAGACCGCCTACAAGCGTGCCCGGCGCGAATTGGATGGGCTGATTGTCCTGCCCGAAGCGACCATCGCGGCTTTAGAAGAAAAAGTCGCCGGCATACTCGATGCCCCAAAGGCCCCCGACTTTCATCAAAGCTGACAAGCCCGCCAAGACAGGCGGCTGGGCGCCTACCCGCTCCCCATCAGTGTTTGAGGCGATGAATTATCACGTACTTGTGATGCTTCCGGTGGCCAGTCTTGCCGCGACGGGGACTCAGTCCCAGAGGGGGCAGTCCAAGAGCTTTCCGCCTGCGTGACAAACGAATGTTTACGTAAACCAAGAAGACGATGAAACCCAGCGACGGGATGAGCAGCACGAATATCCACGGTAAATTGCCCACGGTGCGCCTCCTATGCCCAGTTTCCGGCTGGCCAGACTGGACGTCAAGACACGCCCAAGGGCTAGCCATGCGGGCACGCCCGGCGTAGCTTTTTTCTCATCAGGACACCCGCGTTGGCTGCCAGTCGGCACCTATCAGGAGGTCAGCATGGACAACTTTCTCCGACGCGGCGGACTCGAAGTCCCGGAGCCCGTCAGACGTTTCCTTCAAGGCGAATCCGACCCTTCGCTTCGCATCGAGCAATACCAAGAAGGGGACACCCTGGTCGTCAGAGTGGACTTGCCGGGAATCGACCCGGAGACGGACGTCGACATCAGTGTCTACGAGGACAGCCTCCACATCCAAGCGCGGAGGGAGGAGAACGCCGATCACGTAGCCAAGAAGGGTTATCGCAGCGAACTTCGCTATGGCGAACGCTCACGTAGCATCCCGCTTCCCAGGGGTGTGCGCCAGGACGGCATCGTGGCCACGTTCGAGGACGGTGTCCTCGAAATCCGCATCCAGCTTCCCGAACAGTCGGAGTCCCCAACCGCGAAAATCCGCGTTGTCCGTCCGGGTAGCCGCGAAGCCAATCAGTCTCCAGAGGAGCCAGAGAACTTAGTCACCTGAGGATGCAAATCCTCAAGGACTGTGGACGGCATGGCGAGGACCGCGGCGACGGTGAGCGCTGCGCATACAAGCACCGCAAGAAATACCGCAGCAGAGGCGTATACGATCGTCTGCGGATTCTTCTCGCCTCCTGGGCTGCCAGCGTAGATTGCATTTGCCACGGCCCCGAAGACTGCAACCCCTAGTGAGCTGCCAATGGAACGCGCAAAGAGATTGGTGCCCGTCACTACTCCGCGCTCGCTCCAATCGACACTGGACTGGGCAGCGATCAGGCTCGGGGTTGCAAGGAGCCCCAGTCCGAGTCCAGAGATAAAACAACTGGAAGCGACGAGGACGAGGTTCGGCGTGTAGGCAGTGATGGCAAGGACCAGCGCACCGATGATAGTGACCGTGATCCCGATCAAAGCTGTTGCCCTGAATCCAATTCGAAGATAGAAACGCCCCGATTGCGAGGCGCTGATCGGCCAACCAATTGTCAAGGCCGCCAAGGAAAGGCCCGCCAGAACCGGGGAAACCGAAAGCGCTCCTTGGAGGAAAGTGGGAACGTAGGAGGTAAGTCCGAGCACTATTGCTCCGGCACCGAAGGAGATCATTGTCGTTGTAACAAGAAGGCGCCTCGAGACGACCCAGGGTGGAAGGACGGGCTCGGCCGCTCGCCGCTCGACCAAGACGAAGGCAACAAACAGGACTGAACCAATGGCGAACACGCCGACGCTGATCGGGGAGGCCCATGACCACGCCTGGCCGCCCTCCAGGGCTCCCAGGATTATCAGGGTCAAGGACGTCGTGAGAAGAGCGGCTCCGAGGTAGTCGACCCGGTGCTTTATGCGTTCGATGTTCTCGTGGAACTTTTGAGCCAGCATCCACGCAGCGACGACACACAGAGGAATGTTGACGAGGAAGATTCCGCGCCAAAGTCCGAGCGAAGAGAATACCCCTCCCAGGGTGGGGCCTACGACAGACGAGACCGCCCACACGCTGGCAAGGTAGCCCTGCACCTTCGCGCGCTCGGCCAGGGAGTAGATGTCTCCGGCGATGGTAATGGCAACGGGCAACACCGCACCGGCACCGAGCCCTTGCACGACACGGAACACGATGAGCGTCGGCATGCTCCAAGCCAACCCGCAGAGGATCGAGCCGAGCAGGAAGAGTCCGATGCCGGTGAGGATGATCGGTTTGCGACCTGCCATATCGGAGAGTTTCGCGTAAACGGGAACCGAGACGGCCTGCGCAAGCAGGTAAGCGGAAAAGAGCCACGGGAACGAAGAGAAACCTCCGATTTCACGCACAATCGAAGGCACCGCGGTCGCCACAATCGTGGAGTCGATCGCGACGAGCCCGCTCGACAGCATCAGGGCAATCAGCACCGGTCCACGCCGGGAGCGGAAGCCGATGCCTTCGGTTGGAGTTGTCATCTCATGACCCATCTTGGGGCTCCCTTGTGTGATCACGCTAGGCGCATCCTTCCCGGGACGCAACGACGGCATCCGGCAAGCCTCCGAGATCTACCAGAACGATCGACGGGCACTGATCGGCTAATGGGCGGCCCTGTCATTCACCCAAGCCCCGGCGTATTCTAATTACGCTTCCGGCACCGGCTTCGGCCGGCATACTGTTCCGTACCTACTCAGTTAGGCGTCATCCATGGAGATCGACATCAGGAACCACTGGGACAAGCTCAGTCCCGAAACGCGACGGTGGCTCACAGACAACCCTGGGTGCGTGGTTCTGCCCCGCACCATTGCGGAAATAATTCACCAAGAAACGGGCGTCACCCCTGACGCCGACCAGCATAGCCAGGTCAGCCTCTCACCCGAGGACCTCAGCTTCATCCGGGCCCAGGCCGAAGGGTAGGCGTGTTCGGTGGGCGGGGCGAACGCATGCACTAGCGGTCTTCCTTGCCTGGCGGTTCTAAAGCTTCGACCGAGATCAGGACCAGGCCGAGGTCCCGGACCTTCGTGAGTAGACCGTGCAGCGCCGCTTGGTCCGGGACGAAACCCCGAAGGCTCGTGGTGCCATCGCTTTCGGGGGTGAGGGTGAACTCACTGAACCAGGCAGACCAGTGCCCGGGGAGGTGCCCGTCGACCCGAAGCTGATAACCCGCGGCACCTGGCGGCTGCTGATGTCCTTCATGGGGGCCAGCCTCGCGGAAGCGTTACTTCGCGCCGGCCCGGTCGAGGGGCGAGGTGCTCTCAGTGGGTAGTGAATGGCCGACGGCGCGCTGCTCGCGCCATAGTGAGATGCCGAGACCGACCAGAGCGACGGCGGTAGGCAAGGCGAGCAGCCGTTCATTGATCTGCGGCAACAGCGGAATAGCGATGGTCGCAACGGTGCCAACGGCAAGCAGCACGGCAGCCCAACGCGCGAGGATGTTGGCACGGAAGAGGGCAATGCCGAAGAGCAAGCCGCCGCCCAGGTAGCCGATGCCCATGAACGAGAGGAGCGGCTGCATCAGCCCGATGTCGCCAGCCGCTTGGCCACTGGTGGACGCGGCAAGGACGTCGTTGACGTACTCGGGTGCGCTGTGGGCAATAGATGGGAGGACAACCGTCCCAATGACTTCGACGCTCAGCATGGTGAGGTAGCCGGCGCTGAATAGGACGTACCCGATCACGCCGAGGACACCGGTCTGCTTGACCTGGCGCAGGTACATTCCGGTGATCCCGAGGAGTGCCAGGACGGCCATGAGCACCTTCATGGTTTGCCGGACCGTCCATTCGGTCGTGGTAACGAAGTTGGCATCCAAGTGGGGGTGGTTGAACTGGACGGCAGCGAACAGCAGTCCTGCCGCAACGGCGCACAGGCCGGCCGCTCGGGTGAGCTTGGTGGTAGTGATGGACATGTCCGGCTCCTCGGTTTTGGTATCAGTGGCCTGGCGCCACGGGATAACTCAAATGTAGGAACCAACGGGGTGACCAGGCGTCACCCAACGATGTGATTGACGGGGTGAGATCCTGGCGGCCGGGCCGGCTACATCAGGCCGCGTTCCCGTGCGCGACGGACCGCCGCCCGGCGGTCGGCGACGTCGAGCTTGGTGAAGATGTGCTTTGTATGGGTGCGTAGCGTGTTGTACGAGATAAACAGCGCCTTGGCGATCTGCGGGCCGCTCATCTCACTGTCGAGGTGTCTGAGTACCTGCAATTCGCGCTCGCTCAGCGGTTCCGGGGACGACGACGGCGCACCCCGCCTTACGCCCGCGGCTTGACCTTCGGCGGGGCTGTTCAGCCCTCTGGCGCCATGTGCCAAAGCCTGCAGCATCCGGATCTCCAGCACGCTTCCGGCACGCCCCGATGCCTGGGCGGCGTCGAGAAGCCTGTCCAAAAGGCGAGTTGCCTGCTCGACTGCCCCGGTTTCGGGGAGTGCCCGGTGCTGCGCGATGAACAGGCGCACCAGCGTGAGGTGGTCGAACTCGCTGAGGTAGGTGACATCGTCCTCGATGGACAACCCTCGTTCGAGTGCCCATTCAGCGGCCGGCTCCAGCTTGCCCTGGGCAATCCACACACGTGCCTTCACCGCGGCGATGGGGCGTACGTCCGGGAAGAACCCGCGCCGATAGAGCGGTTCCGCCTGCTCAAGGAAGTTAATCGCTGCCACGGGATCTCCCTCGGCAAGGGCGAGCAGTCCCGTCGCCAGGAACCACCGGTAGCGGCTCTCGGTCATCAACCCGCGCTCAATGAACTGTGCGGCGGTCTCAAGGTGTCGCCTGGCGCTGACGAGATCCCAGGCTTCGCGGTCAATCTCGCTGATTCCCACGTGCAATTCGGCAGTTGCCCGCGCCACGGACTCGCCTTCCGCCTCGGCCCGCTCCAGCGCATTCCGGTAGAGTGTGCGTGCCTTGCCGGGCTGCCCTGCGACGACCCACATGTCAGCGAGCACCACGGTGCTGCTTAGCTCGTCGATCAGGTTTCCCGATGCGTGCAGGCTCGCCACAGCCTGCGTGAACGTTTGCGGCGCTGTGCTCACGTCGCCTTTCGACCACGCGGCGAGGCCGAGGAAGCCGGCCGCCGATCCACGGGACAGATGGTCGTTGGGGCCGGCGATGTCGAGCGCGTGCTGAGCGTGCTCGACTGTGCCTGCGACATCTCCTCGTGCTTGGGCGAGGGAAGCCCGGTAGACGGCGATAGTCGCCGGCAACGTGCGGAGTTCTTCGGTATCCGCCCATGGAGGCGCTGAACCGTCCGGCACTTCGGCGAGCGCCCTTTCCGCATCACGAAGCCTCGGCTCGACTGCATCGAGGTCACCGGAAGCCATGTGCATGAATCCATGGAAGACGCTTAGTGCCGGGCTGCGGCGGACGGCGTCGTCGGGCAGTGCCTTCAGCCACGCGAACAACATCGCGTCCTGGCGGTTACGCCGAATCGCCGGCAACGCGAGCTCCATGAGCCGCACCGCGCCGTCGAAATCGAGGGCAGCCAGCGCGTGCCGGACAGCGTCTCCTGCCATCTCGTGGCGCTCGTACCAGCCGCTGGCGCGCTGGTGCAAGAGCGGAATCTGCTCGGGCTGCTCGCTGAGTAGGCGCCCCCGCAGCACGTCGGCGAAGAGGTGGTGGTAGCGGTACCATTCCCGCCGATCGTCCAGGGGAACGATGAAGAGGTTGGCACTTTCCAGGGCCAGGAGCATCCGGCTTCCGTCATCACGGCCGGTGACGGCGTCACAGAGCGGACCCGTGAGCCGGTCAAGGATCGATGATCGCAAGAGGAATCCGCGGACTTGTTCAGGCTGATGCTTGAGCACCTCCTCGACCAGATAGTCGACGACGTACCGGTCGTCCCCAGCGAACCGCGCGACGAAGCCCGCGACATCGTCCCGCCCTTCGAGAGAGCGCGGCGAGCTGGAGCGCGGCAATCCAGCCCTCCGTACGCTGCTCCAAAGCGGCTACCTCAGCAGCCTCGAGGCCCAGTCCCGCCACCCCGTTGAAATACGAGCCGGCTTCCTCGGACGTAAACCGCAGATCCGCGGCGCGAATCTCGAGCAACTCGCCCCGCACTCGCCAACGGGGCAGCGGAAAATCCGGATCGGCCCGGGTGCTGATGACAACATGCACTTGTGGAGGAAGATGATCCAGCAGGAAGACCATCCCATCGCGGACGTCCTGGCTCTCGACCAAGTGGTAGTCGTCCAGCACGAGCCACACGCCGTGCTGTACAGCTGCAAGCTCATTCAATACAGTGCTGAGCACGAGATCGGTCGGCAAGGGGGAACTGGCAATGGGCTTGAGGGCCGCCGAGCCGACGCCGGGCACCGCCGTTTGGAGCGCTGTTACAACGTAGGTCCAGAAAGACACCGGATCGCTGTCCGCTGAATCGAGCGAGAGCCACGCAACACAGCGGACTTCGCCCTGTGCCTCCCTTAGCCATCCTGCGAGGAGCGTCGTCTTACCGAATCCGGCCGGCGCGGATAGCAACGTCAGTCTCGATTCGGCTGAGCGACGCAAACGCTCACTCAATCTTGGGCGCGGGACAAGGCCGCGGCCCGGTTTCGGGACGTAAAGCTTGGCCGCAATCACCGGACCCGCCATGCGATCCCCATTCCAACGTGAACAACCGCATCCGAAGAAGAGGGCGGCAATTAACACCAGAGTACCGGGGGCGGGAACTCCCCGTGGCGCTCGAGTAGGGCCACCTCGAAAGCTACCTGCTCTCAGGTAGAGCTTGTCGAGCCGCCGGTTGGAACGAGTGCATTCTTTTCGGAAGAGATAAGCGAAATGTAGGTCTCCAACTGGGACCGCAACTGATCCGGCGAGTGGTGTTCGGGCGTCAGAGTGGCGGTGATTTGGGCACCGAGGGCGAACGTCATGATCCCGCCAACGATGTCGTCGTCGTTCAGCCCCTCCTTCAGCTCGCCAAGGTCCCTCGCTTCACGGAGCCTGGCGAATAACGACTCACGCCATTGCTCCATCGAGGAATCATGCAAGGCCGCCTTCGCCGGATCCGTGAGTGCGCGCTGCCAGAACGCGATGGCAATTCGGGCTTCGTTGAGCCTCTCAGCATCAAGCGGCAGGATTTCGTGGCAATAGCTACGTAAAGCAGACAGGCCGCGCTGGCCGGCAGTGGACGTGTCCATGCGGGCGTTCGTCTGGTTGAAAACGTGGGCGAAGGCAAACGTCAGCAGATCGTCCTTCGTCGGAAAATAGGGCTTGAGCGCGCCGTTGGCAAAGCCTGCTTCCATGGCAATTTCACGCATGGTTGCACCCTCGATCCCCCTCTTCGCGATGATTCGCCAGGTGGCTTCGACCAGTTCCACCCGGCGCTTGTCGTGGTCTACGATCTTCGGCACATGTTCCCCAAATCTTTTTTCTACAACTGTTGTGACTCAGATTACACGATGCTATTCTCTACACACATAGAAAATAAACCGTCGACCACGAAGGCCTTCCATGAGCACAACTTCCTCTCCAGAAATCGCCGAAATGGCTGCGTTTGCCGGACTGTCTCCTTATGCAATGACCAGTGCCGAGGACATCACGGCGGTCAGGGACATCCTGGCCGATGCCGGACTCTTCGGTGAATCCATCAGGGTCGCTTATCTTGGACTGCTTGATCCCCCGCGCGATTCGGGGACTCGCGATTCGGGGACTCGCGATTCAGGAGCCGCGGACCGCAGGTTCAGGGCGTTCCTGCATAACGTTTCGTCCGGTGCGGCACAGGACGTCGTGGTCTCTGTGACCCACCGGGAAGTCGTCTCGAAAATGGAACTGGACACGTCCGTGACGGGCGAGCTTCCAGTCATCGAAGAGGAATTCGAGGTGGTTGAGGAGATCCTGGCCCAGGACGAACGATGGCTCAAGGCCTTGGCTGACCGGAATCTCGATGTCACCAAAGTCAGGGTCGCTCCGCTGTCCGCGGGGGTTTTCGAATACCCCGAAGAAAAGGGCCGCCGGATCCTGCGCGGCCTGGCATTCGTTCAGGATTTCCCGGAGGACAGCGCTTGGGCGCATCCGGTGGACGGGCTGGTTGCGTACGTCGACGTCGTGAGCAAGACCGTCGACCAGGTCCTGGATTTCGGCCCCGTTCCGGTCCCGGAGGAGCACGGCAACTTTACGGACCCTGAGCTGACCGGACCGATGCGCACTACCCAGAAGCCGATCCACATCAGCCAGCCGGAAGGTCCGAGCTTCACGGTCCAGGGCGGAAACCACGTCGAGTGGGAAAAGTGGAGCCTCGACATCGGTTTCGATGTCCGGGAAGGCGTCGTCCTGCACAATGTAGCGTTCGACGACGTCGATCGCCGCCGCAGCATCCTCAAGCGCGCTTCCATCGCCGAAATGGTGGTGCCTTACGGGGATCCCTCCCCCGTGCGCTCCTGGCAGAACTACTTCGATACCGGCGAATACCTGGTGGGCCAATACGCCAACTCCCTGGAGCTCGGCTGCGATTGCCTCGGCGAAATCACCTACCTCAGCCCGGTGGTCAGCGACGCGTTCGGCCAGCCACGGGAAATCCGCAACGGAATCTGCATGCACGAAGAGGACTGGAGCATCCTAGCCAAGCACAGCGACCTCTGGAGCGGCGTGAACTACACGCGCCGGAACCGCCGGCTCGTCATCAGCTTCTTCACCACCATTGGCAACTATGACTACGGCTTCTACTGGTACCTCTACCTCGACGGCACCATCGAATTCGAAGCCAAGGCCACCGGCATCGTCTTCACCAGCGCCCACCCGGGGAAAGGCTACCCCTACGCCTCGGAACTCGCCCCGGGCCTTGGGGCTCCCTTCCACCAACATCTTTTCAGCGCCCGACTGGACTTTGCCATCGACGGACTCACGAACCGCGTCGAGGAAGAAGACGCCATCCGGGTGCCGATGGGCGAAGGCAACGAACGCGGCAACGCCTTCACCCGCCGTCGTACTGTCCTTAAGCGCGAATCGGAAGCTGTGCGTGAGTCCGATATGGCGGCCGGACGGGCTTGGGTGATCTCGAATCCCGAATCACCCAACCGCTTGGGCGACCCCGTGGCGTACAAGCTCCATGGCCAAGGGCACCCCATGCTTCTGGCCGACCCTGAATCATCCATCGCCCGGCGTGCCGCCTTTGCCACCAAGGACCTGTGGGTGACCCGCTACGACGAGGCCGAGCGCTATCCCAGCGGCGACTTCGTCAACCAACACTCCGGAGGAGCCGGACTGCCGTCCTACATAGCCCGGGACAGGGACATCGACGGACAAGACATCGTGGTGTGGCACACCTTCGGACTGACCCACTTCCCGCGCCCGGAGGACTGGCCCATCATGCCCGTGGACACTGTGGGATTCAAGCTCCGCCCTGAGGGCTTCTTTGACCGTAGCCCTGTCCTCGATGTCCCCGCGTCAAAGCCCGCCGAAGGCGGCCACTGCCATATGGAGGCACAGAAATGAGTTTAACAACCGGAAAAGAGACCACCGAGGTGGGCCACCCGCATCACAATCGACGCCGTCTCGGCGTCCCGGCGGTGACCTTCATGATCATCGCTGCATCGGCCCCGCTCACTGTCCTTGCCGGCGGGGTGACGACGACGTTCGCCGTCACCGGGGTCACCGGCGTACCGCTGTCCTTCCTGCTGCTCGGCGGCACCCTCGCTTTGTTCGCCGTCGGTTACGCGGCGATGAGCAGGTACGTGGTCAACGCCGGCGCCTTCTATTCCTACGTCGCGCAGGGCATTTCCCGGCCGGTTGGCGTCGGGGTTTCCATGGTGGCGCTCATGGCCTACAACCTGATGCAGGTCGGGATTTACGGCCTGTTCGGCTTCACCGTCTCGAGCTTGATCAACGAACGTTTCGGCGTCACTGTCCCCTGGTGGATTCCGGTTCTGGTCTGCATCGCCGTCGTCGCATTTCTTGGTGTGAACCGGGTCGACCTGTCGGCGAAGGTCCTCGGGGTGCTGGTCGGCCTGGAGTTCCTCGTGGTGATCGTCTACGACGTCGTCTCCTTTGCCGTAGCCCCGGAAGGCGTCAGCGGAGCGCCGCTCAGCCCGGAGAGTCTCTTCGTGCCAGGCGTAGGGGCGGTCCTCTCCTTCGGCATCGCGGCGTTCATGGGATTTGAGTCGGCAGCGATCTATGGCGAGGAAAGCAAAGACCCCAAGCACACCGTCGCGCGGGCGACGTACACCGCCGTCGCCATCATCGCCCTGTTCTACGCTGTTTCTTCCTGGGCCATGGCCGTTGGCACAGGACCGTCCGCGGTGGTCGACGCTTCCGCAAAACAAGGACCGGACCTGATGTTCGGTTTCCTGGGCGATCACGCAGGCGTCCTTCTCGCCGACCTGGCCCGCTTGCTCTTCGTCACCAGCCTCTTCGCAGCCCTCGTCAGCTTCCACAACGCCGCCGCCCGCTACTTCTTCTCCCTCGGCCGCGAACAAGTCCTTCCCCGAAAGCTCGGTGCCGTACGCCGGCACAGCGGCGCTCCCTACGCTGGATCGCTTGCCCAGACGGTCATCGCCGTCGTGGTGACTGTAGCTTTCGCCGTTGCGGGAACCGGATCACCGCTGGGCGACCTCTACCCGGTCCTGACCATGTTCACCTGGTTGACCAATGACGGCGCTATGGGGCTTGTCCTCCTCATGACCGTTGTTTCACTGGCTGTCATTGGATTCTTCCGCAAGAACAGGCACGACGCCGGAATCTGGACCCGCGCGATCGCCCCTGCTCTGGGATTCGTGCTCCTGGCTGCGATCTTCATTCTGATCGTGATCAACTTCAACGTGCTGCTCGGGCAGAACGAAACCAATGCGCTCACGTTCATCTTGCCCGCCACTATCGTGGTACCCGGATTGGTGGGTGTCGCCTGGGCGTTCCGACTCCGGCGGAGCAACCCCGGGGTGTACCGGCGGATCGGACACGGCGAAGAGGACCCGGCCGCCGTGCACCTCGGTGACGAAGAAGACTTGTAGCGCCGGGACCGAAGATCGCTGAACAACATGCACACAGTCCTTTCGATCGTCATGCTGGCCTGCTGTGCCCTCGGAATCTGGAACCCACTGCGCGAAGGCATGGTCAAAAACCTCAGCCAATGGGGCCCGATGGCACTCATGCTCGTGGGGATGGCGGACACAACCGTTGGGCCGGGCATCATTCCTGGCGTTGTTTGGGGCTTCCTGCTGCTCCTTACTTCACCGCTTCCGTTGGTGCTCCTGCCCAAGGACCGCCGCGGCGGCATGGAAATACACCGCTCTATGTCAATCCTGGCCATGTTCGCGATCCTGGTCACAACCCTTTCCCCGGCGTCATCCGGTTCACCCCACCAGGCACACGCACACTCGGGTCTTGGTGGAGTGAACTCGGTCCTGGCGGTAGCCCTCGCGGTAGCAGTCATCGCCTACTCAGTCGTCTTGGCGGCCCGGTCGGTCCGGCCGAGCTGCCGCGGACACAGCCGTCACCCGTCTGTATCGTTTGAGGCCCTTTCTTCGGTAGGTGCGTTGGGCGCGATGATCCTGATGGCTGCTTGACCTTTAGAGACTTATTTCGAAACCGTTACCAACTCAGAGTGGAGTAAACCCTTGGAAACCTACGACGCCCTCCTGGCTTCAATCACCCCGTCCTCCGGCGAGACCCGGACGATTTTCGACCCCGCCACCGGCAACGCCGTCGGGCAGGCGCCCATACATACCGTCGAGGACCTCGAGTCCGCCATCGCCGCCGCCCGGGCCGCCCAGCCCGCGTGGGCTGCGCTGGGCCACGACGCCCGGTCCGCCGCGCTGCTCAAGGCCGCCGACGCCGTCGAACGCTCCGCCGAAGAACTCGCCCAGCTGCTCTCCCGCGAGCAAGGCAAACCACTCAACGGCCCCAACGCGCGCTTCGAAGTCGGCGCCTGCGCCGCCTGGCTCCGCGCAGCCGCCGGCACCCCGCTGGAACCGGAAACCGTGGTGGACGACGGCGAAACCCGCGCCGAACTGCACTACCGGCCCATCGGCGTCGTCGGCGCGATCGGCCCGTGGAACTGGCCCATGATGATCACCATCTGGCAGATCGCCCCCGCCCTGCGCATGGGTAACGCCGTGGTAGTCAAGCCCTCCGAATACACGCCCCTGTCCGTGTTGGCCTTGGCTAAGGTGCTCAACGAGGAACTCCCCGAGGGCCTGCTGACCGTGGTCTCCGGCGGCCGTGACGTCGGCGCGCGCCTCGCCGAACACCCCGCCATCGGCAAGGTCATGTTCACCGGCTCCACCGCCACCGGCAAGGCGATCATCAAATCGTCCGCCGACACCGTCAAGCGCCTCACCCTGGAACTCGGCGGCAACGACGCCGGCATCGTCCTGCCCGACGCCGACCCCAAGGCCATCGCCGAAGGCCTCTTCTGGGGCGCCTTCATCAACACCGGCCAAACCTGCGCTGCCCTGAAGCGCCTCTACGTCCACGACTCGCTGTATGAAGCAGTGTGCTCGGAGCTCACCGCCGTTGCGGCGGCGACGCCCATGGGTAACGGCCTGGACGAAAACAACGTCCTCGGCCCCCTGCAGAACAGGGCGCAATACGATATCGTCGCCCGCCTCGTGGACGCCGCGCGCGATTTCGGCGCCCGCATCCTGCTCGGCGGCAACCCGGACACGGACCAGCCCGGCTACTTCTACCCCACCACGCTCGTGGCCGACATCGACAACGGCAACCCCCTCGTCGCCGAGGAGCAGTTCGGTCCGGCGCTGCCGATTATCCGCTACAGCACGGTCGACCAGGCGGTCACCATGGCGAACGCGCTCGACGTCGGACTCGGCGCCTCGGTCTGGTCATCGGACCTGGACGGCGCCCGGAAGGTAGCCGCCCGTCTCGAGGCCGGAACGGTCTGGATCAACAAGCACGGCGCCGTGGATCCGCGCATTCCGTTCGGCGGCGCCAAGCAGTCCGGCTACGGCCTCGAATTCGGCGTCGAAGGCCTCAAGGCGCTGGGCGTGCCACAGATCATCAACGGCTAGGCGGTGACGGAGGCGCGGCTGCAGGTGCGGAACTCCTGCGCCGTCGCCTCTGAATCTCCACGTAGGCCGTGACGAGGAGCAAGACAATCGCGGCAAACACCAAGACGACGGCACCGGGAACCGCAGCGCTCACCGGTATGAGCAAAACAGCGGTCACCACTGTGGGCACTGCCCAGGGCAGCACCGCCCGCAGTGGCTGGCCGTAACGAAGCGAGACGATCGCATTGCAACCATAGAAAAGAGCTAGACCGCCGCCCAGCGAGATCCCCGAACCGAGCGGCAAGTGCACATAGGGTGCCGGAATGGCGGTCGCGATCGCCCCGGCGATTGCTGTCACTCCCAGCACCAGGAGAAACGGCAGGAACAACGTGGTCTGGAGTATCCCTGCGAAGTCCGAGCGAGCCTGCAGGCGCTCGAGCCCCGCGGTGATGGTCCCGGTGCCATATTGGAAGAACGCCCAGCCAAGGAACGCAACAATGAGGAATCCGAGTGCTCCGACCGCTCCGGCGCCCGGACCCCAATCATCCGAAACCTCAGTGACGATCGTGAAGATCGATTCGCCGAGGACAATGATGACGAACAATCCAAGCCGTTCGGACGCGTGTTCGATATTGATACCGCCGATGCCGCGGTCAGGCCAAAGGCGCGCGCTAACCACCATCATGCCAACCTCGATGACGATGGCCGTCGCCCACAGGACGACGGCGACATGGAGTGGCAAGAAGGCCGCGATGAACCAAAGGACGGCCGTGCCGCCGTTGTAAATCCAAATGCGCCACGGGGTTTCAACTGAATTCCCTCGGTGTTGATACAACCACAAGACCAGCAGGACAACGCGTATGGCAGCATTGGCGAGCGAGAAGGCCCACGCCCGTTCTCCAAAAGCACCCGGTGCAGCCGCGGCCATGACGCTCGCCGCCGCCATGGCCGCGAGCATCGCGATACCCAGCGCCCGGGACGACAATCCGGGCAGGAGGTTGACTACGGACACAATGTTCACCCATGCCCACCAAGCCGGGAAGAAAAGCAGGACGTAGGTACCGAACTCGGCCCATCCGGGGTCGCCATGGATCCCGCGTGCGAGCTGCCCGACGAAAGCGACAAAGACGAGGTCGAAGAACAGCTCCATCCAGTGAACGCGGCGAGGGTCACGGGCCAGCTCGTGCGTCAACGCGCCAGAATCCGACGACTTATCCATCATTGACCAATGCTATTGCTGCGGGCCCGGAGACGGGCGAGTGCCACAGTGGCGTTTGGGGTTCGCCAAGCGCCGAGATAGTAGCATTTGTAATACAGGAATACTTTTGACGCGTGGAACGTCCTACGCGCGTGGAAAACATTTGGGGCGACAAAAAGTCATGGATTCGGAACCGATACAGCCAGAGGTAAATCCGCGGTTCAGCAACACGCGGAATGAGAATATCGAGCTTGCTCTCCAGCAACTCCGCGACGGCGGATTCACCCCCATTCAGCTGGATGAATTCCTGGAGACGCTGCGCCGCATGGAGGCCGACGATTTGATACTTGCACCCCTGACAAATGCCTTGCTCGCCATGAATGTCACGGTTCAGTGGCTGATGTAGCGACGGGTCAACTACCGTCCCGGGGATAGACTCGGTTCAAGCCCAACAACCGCCATTTGAGGAGCCCCATGCGCGCCACCATCATCCACGGCCCCGGCGACATCCGTGTCGAAGACCGCAGCTACCCAACGGTCCAGCTGCCCACCGACGTCATTGTCAAAGTCACTGCCTCCTGCGTCTGCGGATCGGACCTATGGCCGTACCGCGGCGTGAAGCCCACCCACAAGCCGTCCGCGATCGGGCATGAATTCATCGGCACCGTGGAGAGCGTCGGCGACGATGTCACCACCTTGGCGGTGGGCGACTTCGTGATCGCCCCGTTCGTGGTCAGCTGTGGCGCGTGCCCGCAATGCTTGGACGGAGTCACGGTGGCCTGCGACCATTTGGCCGGTTGGGGCGGCAAAGATGACAGCGGGCACGCGATCGACGGCGGCCAGGGCCAGGCGGTCCGGGTACCACTGGCGGACTCCACCCTCGTCAAGGTTCCCGGCGTCACGGAACCTGACGACGCACTCCGTGCCAGCTTGCTGACGCTGTCCGATGTCATGGCCACCGGCCATCACGCCGCCCTCGCGGCGAAGGTCGGGCCCGGCAGGACCGTCGTCGTCGTCGGGGACGGGGCGGTAGGGCTCTGCGGCGTGCTCGCAGCGAAGCGGCTCGGAGCCGAGCGAATCATCGCGATGTCCCGGCACGCCGACCGTCAGGCAATTGCCCTTGAGTTCGGAGCCACGGACATCGTCGCCGAGCGTGGCGAGGACGGCGTAGCCAAGGTCCGCGCGTTGCTGGGAGGCGTCTTGGCCGACTCCGTGCTGGAGTGCGTCGGGACCAAGGAATCCATGGAACAGGCACTGCACAGTGTCCGCCCGGGCGGGGCCCTCGGCTTTGTCGGTGTCCCGACAGGTGGAGCCGAAGCCCCGCTGCGCTACTTGTTTGACACGAACATCTCGATTGCGGGCGGAATGGCCCCGGCCCGCACGTATATCCCGGAACTGCTCGTGGACGTACTCGACGGCACGATCAATCCGGGCCGGGTCTTCGACACGGTGATGCCGCTCGAGGAAGCACCCGAGGCCTACCGCGCCATGGATGAACGGCGCGCCATCAAGGTTCTTCTGACCCCCTGACGGGCATGGGTTGAACCGGAAGATTCCTGCGAATGGCAGGGCTGTGGCGCGCGCACTGGAACGGCGGGAGAATCCATATACAAGGCTGGATGAACCCAAAGGAGTGAGCGATCATGATCACTGCTGCCCATGCGCGCGCGGTGGTTAACCAGGATGGATATCTGCCCATCGAGGATCATGGACTCATCGGCGACGGATCCACATGCGCCCTGGTAGGCCGGGACGGGGCAATCACGTGGCTCTGCCTGCCAGAGTTCGACAGTCCCCCGTTCCTGGCAGGAATACTCGACGCCGAGTCCGGGGGTCGTTTTGAAATAGCTCCGGTTCACACGGTGGGATCCTTCCAGCGCTACACCGAGGACTCCTGTGTGCTGGTCACCTCCCTCCTGTCCGACCGTGGCGTGCTCGAAGTGACGGACGGACTGACCCTGCGCGCCGGCGCCGACCTCTCGGAGCCGGTACCGGCTGGCCGTTCCGAGCTCCTCCGGCACGCCCGGGCCGTGGGTGGAGACGTCCCGCTCCGCATCAGCCTGATACCTAAGGCCGGCGTCACCTTTGATGCCCTGGCCACGGGCTGGAGGTTCGATTGGCGGCAAGACGGCGTCCAGGAAGTCTACCTATGGTCCTCGGTTGAGCTCGTGCCTGATGGGCGCGGCCTGTCTGCCGAGCTGACGCTTCGTGCGGGAGAAACGCTGACCATGGTCCTGCACTGGTCGGGGCGGTTCCGGCTCCGCCAGCACCCGGAGAGCAAGAAGCTCATCGACCAGACTGTTTATGCTTGGCGCCGCTGGGCTTCAAGCTTGGACTGCGAAGGCTCCCAAGCTGGGTTGATGAAACGCTCGGCTTTGACTCTGAAGATGTTGGACCATGCTGAAACGGGCGCCATCCTGGCTGCGGCCACGTCCTCCCTGCCTGAGTGGCCGGGAACGTCGCGGAACTGGGACTACCGGTACACGTGGGTGCGTGACGCGTCCTTCTCCAATTACGTCTTCAGGCGCATTGGCGACCCAAGCGATGCGGACGTATTCCTTGCCTGGGTCCTGACCAATGTCGAACGCGACGGCGTCCCGCACGTTATGTACGCTCTGGATGGGTCCCAACCACCTGATGAGGTGGAGGATCCACAATTGCGGGGATACCGAGGATCAGCCCCGGTCAGGTGGGGCAACGGCGCCCGCCACCAACTCCAGCACGATGTTTACGGCGAAATAGTCGATATCGCATACCAGTGGTCGGGCAGCGGCAGGCGGGTCGACGAGCGGCTCTGGGCCGCGCTGGTGCCCATCGTGGAAATGGCGATCAAGAAATGGCGGGTTCCGGACTCTGGTCCTTGGGAGATACGCGATAAGAGCCGGCCCTTCACCTATTCCGCCGCGTTGTGTTATGTCGCGATCGACAGGGCCATCCAGATCGGGCGCCGGGACGGACTTCCTTATCCCAAGCGCCGTTGGGAGGCAACTGCGCGCCAAATCCGGCAGGCTGCCCTGACTCAATCCTGGGATCCCCGGCGTCGCACCTTCACTGAAAATTTGGGCGGCAGCGGCGGCCTGGACGCGTCGTTGCTGACCCTTCCTGTCCGCAACGTCATTGATTTCGACGATCCGAGGATGGTTGCCACCACAAGAGCTATTGCCGCCGAGCTCGACGCCGGCAACGGCCTCTTGTTCCGCTACTTGCCAAGGATTTCCCCCGACGGGCTGCCGGGAAGCGAGGGCGCCTTCTTGCTCTGCAGCTTCTGGCTGGTAGATAACCTAGCCGGGCAGGGCCGGGTGGATGAGGCGCACGAACTCTACGAATCCCTCTGCAGCCGGGCAAATCCGCTGGGCCTGCTACCGGAACAGATCCACCCGGACACGGGAGAGTTCCTAGGAAACTTCCCGCAAGCGTTCAGCCATGTGGGGGTACTGGCAAGCGGCCTTCGCCTACTGAAAGCGGAGCGACGCGCTGCCAACGCCGGTTCCACCGCGGAGAACCAGACCTAGCTTCGAGGCGATGCACGATGCGTGCATGGTGGGTGCATGAACCCGGTCCAATCGCGACGGGGCCGCTTGTTTGGGGCGAAAGGCCCGATCCGGAACCGGGGCGACAGGAGCTACTCATCAATGTCCGAACCAGCGGTGTCTGCCGGACAGATCTCCATTTGGCCGAGGGTGACCTTGAGCCGCGCATGCCGGACGTAGTGCCCGGCCATGAAGTGGTGGGAATAGTCATTGACACGGGCAAAGGGTGCACCCGGTTCCAGCCGGGTGACAGGGTCGGGGTGGCCTGGCTCGGAGGAACATGCGGGACGTGCCAATATTGCCAGCGTGGCGAAGAGAATCTCTGCCTCTCCCCCACGTTCACCGGATGGGATAGAGACGGCGGCTATGCGGAAAAGCTGACCGTGTCCGAGGATTTCGCCTATGCCATTCCGGAGCAATTTCCGGACGAGCAAGCAGCACCGCTATTGTGCTCGGGCATCATCGGGTACCGCGCACTCAAACGCGCCGCCGTCCCACCGGGCGGCCTGCTGGGCATCTACGGTTTCGGAGGTTCGGCCCACCTCACAGCGCAAATGGCACGCCACCAAGGTGCGTCCGTCTGCGTGATGACACGCTCGGAATCGGCCCGTTCCCTGGCGCGCGAACTCGGGGCTGTGTTTGTTGGCGACTCATACGATTCCCCGCCGGACCCACTCGACTCGGCGATACTTTTCGCCCCCGTTGGGGATCTCGTCCCGGTGGCACTGAGGGCACTCGGCCGGGGTGGGACCCTCGCGATTGCGGGCATCCACCTGAGCGACATACCGTCCCTGAACTATTCCGCCGACCTCTTCTATGAGCGGCAGCTTCGCAGTGTTACCGCCAATACCCGCTCGGACGGCGAGGAATTCTGGTCGCTGGCGGCAGAGATTCCCCTCACTCCCACCACAACGGCATATCCCTTGGCGGAAGCCGATCGGGCGCTGCGGGACCTGGCCGGGGACCGTATCACTGGGTCTGCCGTCCTGAAGGCCTGAGCTGTGGATCTAGCCCCTGGATTCTGCGTGCGGATACATGAGAAGGGCAAGCGACCGGCGGGTCCGGTTGAGGTCCCGCCGGCCGGTGCTCCACTGTTTAGGTGTTGCAGCTGTTCAGGGTTGCGGCCGTTCAGTGCGAAGGGCTGACCATGTGATGCCGGTGTTCCTCGGTGCTCGGCTTGATCGCCGTCGCGGTGACGACGAGCGCCACCAGACCGGTGATCCAGGACGTCCAGGCGACTCCACCTTGCATAGCGTAGGAACCCATCCACGGAGAAAGGAAGAGCAGGGCGCCCAAGCCTGCCTGGACCCACTCCATGACCGGCGTTCCGGGCATGGCCAGATTGATGACGCCGCTGATGATCAGCAAAGCGCCGAACACGACCATCAGGGCAGCCGACGAACCGGCCGCCGTGGTCCAAATGACCGATAGAGCAGCATAGAGACCGGCAATAACCGTGACCCAATCCTGCCATCGCGTCCATTTCTTCATTGAAACCACCTCTGTGATGTGGACTGCGCCCCAGGACACCTTGGACGGCACCCCAAGGGGCTTCACTTGTTGACGGTGACCTCCCAGGAGGTACCGCCATCCGGTGCCGCGATGACCATCCGTACGCCCCAAGCCGACCCCAAGGTTCCGCTGTCATCGCCGCTCCGGTATTGATGTAACAAAATCCGCCCGCCACTCCTTCCCGGCGTCGCCGTCGTCGAAATCCCGCGGCGCACAAAGCCTTGCTAAGCGCAGACTTCCGGTCTACAACGTAGTCATAGAGCAACATCGACGAACATGCCCGGCGTCGCCGGCATGTTCGTCCAGAGAGGACCCCGTGATATCGAGTCGCTGGTCGTAAGAGTCGCCAGCCAGTTTAGCGCTGGCTTATCGACGTCCGTTGGTGAGAACCGCCGTGGCCTCCGGCGTGGACCTGCGTCCGGCGCCAACGCCCAGGTTCCGGCCCGACCCCGCCAGGTCGCCTGTTGTCGCAACCAACGGAAGGAATGAAATGTTAAACATGAAGGTCACGGCACGAGGCGCCGGAACCGCCTTCATCGCAACCCTCGCTATCACGGCACTCGCCGCATGCTCGAGCACGAGCACATCGCCTTCGCCAAGCGCCACGAGTTCCGGCGGAACCGTACCGCAAATCTCCGCGGATGCGTTCACGGCCGACTTCTCAGCGATGAAGCAACTCACGTCGCTCGCTTCACAGGGCAAGGGCATGGTCGGCGTACTGCTGCCGGACACCACCACCTCAGCGCGGTACGTGACGTTCGATGCCCCGTACCTGAAGAAGGCATTCGAAGCCGCGGGACTCGACTCCAGCAAGTTCAAGATCGACAACGCGCAGGGCAGCGCAAGCACCATGCAGACACAGGCCGAGGCTGACATCACAGCTGGGGCATCCGTTCTGCTGGTAGATGCCCTGGACTCGGGTTCCGGCGCGGCCATCGAGGCGGCCGCCAGTTCGCGCGGGGTCAAGGTGATCGACTATGACCGGCTCGTCAAAGGCGGCGCGAAGGATCGAACCTACGTCAGTTTCGACAACGTCAAAGTTGGTCAACTGATCGGCCAAGGCGAAGTCAGTTGCCTCGCAGACTGGAAAGTCACCAAGCCGAACATCCTGATCATGGATGGCGACCCGACCGATAACAACGCGAAACTGTTCGCCGAAGGCTACAACGGCGTACTCAAACCGCACTTCGACAGTGGCGAATACGTGAACGTAGGCGAGCCTGCCGGGACGTGGACACCGTCCGTAGCACAGACAACATTCGCCCAACAGTACACGGCACACTCGAACATCAACGCGGTGGTCACGCCCAACGATGACAACGCCAACGCGGTGATTTCGTACCTGCAGAGCAAGCAAATCCCTGCCAAGACCTTCCCCACCACGGGGCAGGATGCGTCCCTGTCCGGGTTGCAGAACATCCTGAAGGGCTACCAGTGCGGAACGGTGTACAAGCCGATCTATTTTGAGGCCCAGGCAGCCGCGGCGGCGGCACTCTACCTGCGGGCCGGCATGACCATTCCCACAACCCTGGTGAACGGCAAGACGACCGACGACACCGCGAAGACCGACGTCGCCTCGGTCCTGCTGACCCCGCTGTGGGTGACCACGAAGAACATGGCCGACACCGTGGTGAAAGACGGCGCCGTGACGAGTTCTTCGCTGTGCATCTCTCAGGTGAAGGACGCGTGCACCGCGGCAGGAATCCAGTAGTTGGAACATGAGTGAGTTGGTAACCTCGGACCCCGCCGACGTCGGGCCTCTGCTTCGGCTGGTGGGCATCGACAAGAATTTCGGGCCGGTGCAGGCACTGGTCGACATCACCCTTGAGGTGCCGATCGGGAAGGTGACTGCGCTTGCCGGTGACAACGGCGCGGGCAAATCGGTATTGATCAAATGCGTCGCCGGCATTCACGCCCCCGACGACGGCCAGCTGTTTTGGGAAAGCAAGCCCGTACGGTTGAACTCGCCGCACGAAGCCGCCGCGCTTGGCATCGAGACCGTCTATCAGGACCTGGCCCTGTGCGACAACCTCGACATCGTGCAGAACCTGTTCTTGGGCCGCGAGCGGCTGCGCCATTTTCTCCTCGACGAGGAGAGCATGGAGGTCACGGCCAGGGAAACGCTTGCCAGCCTGGCCGTGACCACAGTGCGTTCCATCCGGCAGCCCGTCGCATCGCTGTCCGGTGGGCAACGCCAGTCGGTATCGATCGCGAAATCCGTGCTGTGGAACTCGAAGCTCGTCATTATGGACGAACCGACGGCAGCTCTCGGCGTCGCGCAGACCGAGGTTGTCCTCCACCTTATTCGCCAGCTCGCAGACCGTGGCGTCGCAGTCATCGTTATCTCGCACAACATGAACGACGTGTTCGAGGTTGCCGACCGCATCGCCGTGCTCAGGCTCGGGCGTCTCGTGGAAGTTCGGCCCGTCACAGAAATGGACCGGCAGATCGTGGTCGACCTCATGACCACGGGTTTCTCCGATCGGGCAAGGCCCGAACTTGCGCCGTCGGCGCCGTTGAAACGCCCGCTGCCCGCCGTCAAGGGGCCGCTCCCCTCGACCTCTGCTGCCCTCCAGGACGAGCCGACCACCGCAGCCGCAGCGCGGAAGGCCGCACTGGCGTTGAACCCCGACATCACCGCAACGTCGCTGCCTGAATACTTCCGCGCAGCGCTGGCGCGGGTTCGGGGCGGCGAGAGCGGGGTGTTGCCTGTACTCGCAGGCCTGTTGCTGATCTCTGTGCTGTTCCAATCGCTGAACCCGAACTTCCTGACTCCCGGCAACATGGTGAACCTGCTCATTCAAGGTTCAGTGTTCATGCTGCTGGCGATGGGCCAGGTCTTCGTGCTCCTGCTCGGCGAAATCGACCTCTCAATCGGGTACGTCGGCGGAGTGGGCGGCGTCATCATGGCCGAACTCGTCCAGGAGTCGACCGGCTGGCCGTGGTGGGCGGCTATCGCGGTCGGGTTGGTCAGCTGCGCCGGTATCGGGGTATTGCACGGAACCATCATCACCCGCCTCGGGCTACCGTCATTCGTCGTGACGCTCGGCGGCCAGCTCGGCTGGCTCGGCGTGATGCTCATCATCCTCGGCAGTGGCGGCGTGGTTCCCATCAACGACACCGTCATCAACAACATCGCCAGCGGCAACCTCAGCCCGATCACCAGCTGGATCCTCATGCTCGTCGTCGTCGGAGCGTTCAGCACGTGGACGTGGCTGCGGGACGGCCGCCGTCGTAACACGGGACTCGTCGCGCCGCCAGCCAGCGTGAGCGCCCTGAAGATCGCAGCGGTGCTAGCCGCGGGCGTGGCCCTCGTCTGGCTGTGTAATACCGACCGCGGCACCCTGGTCGAAATCAGCGGGGTGCCGTGGGTGCTACTCGTGGTGCTCGGAGTCCTCGCTACTTGGACGTTGCTGCTCGGGCGCACCCGGTTCGGTCGCTACGTCTACGCTATTGGCGGCAACGCGGAGGCCGCACGGCGGGGAGGCGTGAACCTCGCGCGCATTCGGACCCTCGCCTTCATGCTCGCTTCCTTCACCGCAGGTATCGGCGGAATCGTCTACGCGTCGCGGCTCCGCTCCGTCTCGACGTCGTACGACGGCGGCACGCTGGTTCTTTACGCCGTGGCGGCCGCGGTGATCGGCGGGACTAGCCTGTTCGGGGGGCGGGGCAAGGTACTGCACGGAGTGCTCGGCGGGCTGGTCATCGCGACGATCGATAACGGCATGGGACTGCAGGGCTACAGCGCGCCGGCTAAATACGTAGTCACCGCCCTGGTTCTGGTTGCAGCGGTGACGATCGACGCGGTCGCCCGCCGCGGGCGTTCCCGGACGTAAGGAGGCAACAATGACTGATTCCGGACCAGTGCTTGCGGTCGGCGGCACCGGCATGCTGGGTGGCCAGGTGGTGTCCGAGCTGTTGGCGCGAGGGAAGCAAGTCCGTGCCCTGGTGCGCCCGGGTTCGGACGCAACGCGCCTTGAAGCCCTTGGTGCCACGATCGCCCGGGGCGACATGATGGAGCCCGAGTCGCTGCTGCGCGCCATGGACGGCGTTGACGCTGTGGTCACCTCCGCAGCTGGATACACGCGGCACCGGGAGGGCGACAGCCCCGTCATCGACACCGTGGGCAACATCAACCTTGTCGATGCGGCAAGCCGCGCCGGCATTCGCAGATTCGTCCTGACGAGCATCCTCACCTGTGACCAGACCCCGGATGTTCCGCACTTCTGGCACAAGAAACTGACTGAAGATCGCCTCGAAGAACTCGGGGTCCCGTTCGTGGCACTGCGTCCGGGCGCATTCCTTGACCAGATCACTCGCTACGGGGACCCTTTCAGCGAAGGGCGGATCACGTGGTTCGGGTCGTCGAGCGTTCCGCTGACGTTCGTGCTCACCGCCGACCTCGCTGGCTACCTTGCCGCAGCGGTCGAAGCAAGCGGGGTCGAGGGGCAGCGTATCGACATCGGCTGGGACCAGCCCGTAAGCATGCAGGAGATCGCTGACCTCTCCGCCCAGCTGCTCGGCAGACAGGTTCAGCTCGTCCTCAACCCAATCAACCCGATGGCGAAGGACCTTGGCGCCATGATGGACTGGTTCCAAAGCGGCCGCTATGTGGCCGATACCTCACGACAACGCGAAGTGTTCGGCCCTCCTCCAACCGCAAAGGACGCCGTCGCCCGCCTGATCACCAGCCTCGGACATCCAGTCTGACTAAGCCGGCCCGACGACGGCCAAGCGCGGTTTACTGCTAACTTACGGCGGGCAGTGCGTCTAACTTACGGCGGGCAGTGCGTCGGGGATGCGCGGCTTGGCATTGCCTGCGAACGTGAACTTGGCGTCGTCGCCTTCTCCTTCCACGTCAACCACCACAATATCGCCCGGGTGCAGTTCTCCGAAGAGGATCTTCTCGGAGAGCTGGTCTTCGATCTCGCGCTGGATGGTGCGTCGCAGCGGCCGGGCGCCCATGGCCGGGTTGTAGCCACGTGTGGCCAGGAGCACCTTGGCGGCGGCGGTGAGCTCGATGCCCATGTTCTTGTCCGCCAAGTGCTGCTCCAGGCGGCCGATCATCAAGTCCACGATCTCGATGATCTCCTCCTGGCTCAGCTGGGGGAACACGATGACGTCGTCAACGCGGTTGAGGAACTCGGGGCGGAATTGCTGTTTGAGCTCTTCGGTCACCCGTGCCCGCATCCGGTTGTAGCCGGTGGTGGTGTCCGTGCCGGACTGGAAGCCTGTCGCCACGCTCTTGGAGATATCGCGGGTTCCCAGGTTGGTGGTCATGATGATCACGGTGTTCTTGAAGTCCACCACGCGGCCATGGCTATCCGTCAGCCGGCCGTCCTCGAGGATTTGCAGCAACGAGTTGAAGAGGTCGGAGTGGGCCTTCTCCACTTCATCGAACAGCACCACGGAGAACGGACGACGGCGGACCTTCTCGGTCAGCTGCCCGCCCTCGTCGTAGCCGACGTAGCCCGGAGGGGCACCGAACAACCTTGAGACCGAGTGCTTTTCCGAGTACTCGGACATGTCCAGCGTGATGAGCGCCTCTTCATCGGCGAAGAGGAATTCGGCGAGGGCCTTGGCGAGTTCGGTCTTGCCGACGCCGGTGGGGCCCGCGAAGATGAACGAACCGCCGGGACGCTTGGGGTCCTTGAGGCCTGCACGGGTGCGGCGGATCGCCCGCGACACCGAGCTAATCGCCTCATTCTGGCCAATAACCCTCTTATGAAGTTCCTCCTCCATCTTGAGCAGGCGGCTGGATTCTTCCTCGGTCAGTTTGAAGACCGGGATACCGGTGGAATTCGCCAGCACCTCGGCAATCAGTTCCTCGTTGACCTCTGCCATGCCGTCCATGCCGCCGGACTTCCATCTGCGTTCCTTATCCCTGCGCTCGGCGAGGAGATTCTGCTCCTTCGCGCGCAGCGAGGCGGCGCCTTCGAAGTCCTGGGCGTCGATGGCCGATTCCTTCTCCATCTTCACTTCGGCGATGCGCGCATCCATGGCCTTGAGCTCCGGCGGTGGGGTCATGCGGCGAATGCGCAGGCGGGCACCTGCTTCGTCGATCAGGTCGATCGCCTTGTCCGGCAGGAAACGGTCGGAGACATAACGCTCCGAGAGGTTCGCCGCAGCGACCAGCGCGCCGTCGGTGATGGTCACGCGGTGGTGCGCTTCGTAGCGGTCACGCAGGCCTTTCAGGATCTCAACAGTGAGGGAGACTGAGGGTTCCTGGACCTGGATCGGCTGGAAGCGGCGCTCCAGGGCGGCATCCTTCTCGATGTGCTTACGGTACTCATCCAGGGTGGTGGCCCCAATGGTCTGGAGCTCGCCCCTCGCGAGCAATGGCTTAAGAATCGACGCGGCATCGATGGCACCCTCTGCCGCACCGGCGCCCACCAGGGTGTGGATCTCGTCAATGAACAAAAGGATGTCGCCGCGGGTGCGGATCTCCTTGAGGACCTTCTTCAGCCGCTCTTCGAAGTCACCGCGGTACCGGGAACCCGCCACAACGGAGCCCAAGTCGAGGGTGTAAAGCTGCTTGTCCTTGAGAGTGCCGGGGACGTCCCCACGGACGATCGCCTGGGCGAGGCCTTCGACGACGGCAGTCTTGCCAACGCCGGGCTCGCCGATCAGGACGGGGTTGTTCTTGGTGCGGCGGGAGAGGACCTGCATGACGCGTTCCATCTCCAGCTCGCGGCCGATCACCGGATCAAGCTTGTTTTCGCGCGCGGCCTGGGTGAGGTTGCGGCCGAACTGGTCCAGCACCACCGAACCGGCAGGGAGGACCTCAGCTTGGGCCGGTCCGGCACCTGGGCTGGCGCCGGATGGTTCCTTGCCTTGGTAGCCGGAGAGCAGCTGGATGACCTGCTGGCGGACCCGGTTGAGGTCCGCGCCAAGCTTGACGAGCACCTGCGCGGCAACCCCTTCGCCCTCACGGATGAGGCCCAGCAGGATGTGCTCGGTGCCGATGTAGTTGTGGCCGAGCTGCAGGGCCTCCCGCAGTGCGAGCTCAAGTACCTTCTTGGCGCGCGGCGTGAAGGGGATGTGACCGGACGGCGCCTGCCGGCCCTGGCCGATGATCTCCTGTACCTGCTCGCGGACGCCCTCGAGCGAGATGCTCATGGACTCAAGCGCTTTCGCGGCAACGCCTTCACCCTCTTGGATCAGACCCAAGAGGATGTGCTCGGTACCGATGTAGTTGTGGTTGAGCATGCGTGCCTCTTCTTGGGCAAGCACGACAACGCGACGGGCACGGTCCGTAAATCTCTCAAACATTTCGCCACACTCCTGGCTGCCGCCTACCTTGATGCTACGTCTCTGCAGGCCTTCTTGGGGCATTTGCCGGGGCAGAATATTAGAGGGCCAAATTCGTGAAGAATGGAAGCACCACTGAGGAGAGGGATCGCAATGAACACCCTGAAGGACCGCCTGCATGCCGACGTCGTCGTCCATATGAAGGACCACAACAAGACCGCGCTCACCACGGTGCGCAACGTGCTGGGAGAAATCGAGACGCGCGAGAAGTCCGGTAAGACACCCATCCAACTGGACGACACCCAGGTGACGGCTCTGCTGCAAAAGGAAGCCGCCAAGCGCCGGGACACCGCCCGCATCTACACGGAAGCTGGTGAAGCGGGGCGCGCCGCCGCGGAAATCACCGAAGCAGAAGTCATCGAGGCATACTTGCCCAAGATGTTGACCACAACCGAAGTTGAGGCAATCGTCGACGAAACCATCGCTGCCTTGAAAGCCGACGGCCAGGAGCTCACCATCAGGCAGATGGGTGCAGTGATGAAGCCGGTCACAGCCAAGGTGGCTGGCCGCTTCGACGGCAAGTTGGTCAGCGACATCGTCCGGACCAGACTGGCATAAACCGGAACCCGTGTTGGCCGGGAGGAGTAGCCATGGCCGCAATCATTTTGGTATGGAATCCAGGCCTTTGGAACGCTTGGAACTACGATGCCGTGATCGATCATGTGGCCGACGCGGGTCAATTCCTTGACCGGTGGAGCGTCGGGCGACACCGGAACATCCAGCCTGGAACACAGGCGTGGCTCCTCCTGCAGGGCCAGGGCCAACACGGGCGCGGGCTCATCGGGCATGGCGTGGTCATGTCCGAAACCTATGAGGCGCAAGAATCCTCCGATCCGGGCAGCGCCGTGCGGTACGTAAACGTCGCTTTCGATGCCTTGCTTCCCCTCGGAGACCAAATACCAACTAGTGCTCTCGCCAGTGAAGCGCCCGGCGTGGTCTGGAACAGGGTCCGCGGTTCCGGGAGGGCCATCCCCCCAGGGCTGGAACGCGGGCTTCAGCGCCTGTGGCGCGAGCACGGACCAGCGGCGTCCGACCCGAGCCTGACAGTTCCCGGAACCTACCCCGAGGAAGCCGTCAGCCGGGTTGAAGTGAACCGCTACGAGCGGAGCCGGGAAGCCCGACGGATCTGCCTGGCTTTCCACGGAACGTCCTGTGCCGCATGCGGCTTCTCCTTCGAAGTCACGTACGGGGATATCGGCAAGGACTTCATCCAGGTCCACCATGTGGTTCCCGTGTCGCAACTCGGTAGCGGCTACCGGCTGGATCCGGTATCGGACCTCGTTCCGCTCTGCGCCAACTGCCACGCAATGGCACACCACGGCGTGGGCACGCCACGCACGGTGGCGGAGCTGCGCAGGGCGATCGCCGCTGCAGGTCACTTGTCCGGCCAAGTAGTGGACGACACGGCATTGGCCGCTCAGGACGCCGCCCACCGGATCCTCGAGCAGCGGTAACCGTCCCGCCCCCACCTTGCACTAGCCAGTCGCGGTTCTTCCCCGTATTTTGGTTAACCACACTGTGTGGCGGGCATCGCACGCTGTGAGTCAGATGATCCATTTGCCGGACCAAACGTCCAGGGCGCGACGGCGCGTCTTGGACCCGGCGAGACCTACCGGGCGTCACCAGCCGCCCGCTGTTCAGGAGGATACGCATGACCGGAATGTTTGAAGTCTTCATCGACGAGGACACGAGCTTCAGATTCAGACTCAAAGCACCGGACGGAACCGTGGTGGCAGTCTCCAGGTCCTTTCCCGACAAACTCGCCGCAGTGTGCGGCATCAGTGATGTGCGTGAGTGTGCCGGAATGGGCCTGATCACCGATCTATGCCCGGAAGTACCCGTCCGCGGACCTTCACCAACGCCGCCGGTCCCCGTTGCAAAGCAAGCCAGCCCATCCGCGATTCCACATCTTCCCGTCCCGCCGCGGCGCCACAATCCACTGCCGGCAAGAGATCGAACCGCCCAGCCCTGGCACACCGCGGAACGGGTGGAGGCGGCTTGCGTGGGATTGGTTGAGGCGTAGACCCACCTTGGAAGCAGACTTGGTGCGGGCGAACTTCCCTCGGCCCAGGCTACCGTTGACCCTGCGGAGCAGGAGGGACGCGCAGGCTGCCGTACCGCTCCATTCGATGCCACCGCAAATGCACGCCTGCCAGGGCAGTAACCACCGACTGGATGACGACGAGATACATGAGCTGCCGATACACGAACTGCTGAAGCGGAAGCGTCCACAGCGGGCGAAGCCGTTCATTGTCGAGCCGGAACGCGTAGGCGGCCATGAGGAATTGAACGAGAAGGAAGACCAGCCAGAGTTCCGCGATCCTGACCGGATCAAGGAATATCAGGCCGTAGACAGCAAAGATATCGACGATAGGGGCGAACAAGGGAAGGAACACTTGGAGGACCAGCAGGTAACCGAGCCCTCGCCGGCCGAGCTTGCCGGCCTGGCCACCCTGCACTACCGCGCCGCGGTGCTTCCACATTGCCTGGAGCGTGCCGTAGCACCAACGGTATCGCTGCTTCCAGAGCGCGCCCAGGCTCGCGGGTGCCTCGGTCCAGGCCCTCGCGTCCTCCTGGTATACGACGCGCCAACCGTCGCGGCACAGGGACATGGTCAGGTCCGTGTCCTCGGCGAGAGTGTCGTCGCTGACTCCGCCAACCCGGTGGAGGGCTTCGCGCCGGAAGGCACCGATAGCCCCGGGAACGGTCGGCATGCACTCCGCAACGTCGAACAATCGGCGGTCCAGATTAAAGCCGACGACGTACTCGATGTGCTGCCAGGCGCCGAGGATCCCTCCGCGGTTGGCTACCTTGGTGTTCCCCGAAATCGCGCCCACCCGTGGATCGGCAAAAGGCTGAATGAGGGCATGGACCGTGTCCGGTTCGAAGACTGTGTCGCCGTCCACCATCACCACAAGGTCGTGGCTGGCGGCAGCGATTCCGGCATTCAGGGCCGACGGCTTACCGCCGTTCTCCTTCCGGATCACAGTGACGCCCGGCAGCCCAAGCGCTTCCACGATGTCGGCGGTACTGTCGGTCGATCCGTCGTCGACAACGATGATCTCAACCGGATGGGTCGAGGCAACGATGGATCGGACTGCGGCTTCGATGCCTGCCGATTCGTTGTAGGCGGGCACAATCACGCTGACAGGCTCGGTGACCTCGGGCCGCACCGGCACGTCCACCCGCCGGCGGCCGCCGGTGGCCGCCCGGAGGCGACGCGAAACTCGCCTATGGCGCGCCGCGAAGGCGACGACGAGTACGGCACGGATGACCGTGACAATTCCCGCCGCAACGAGAGCCCACGAAATGGCGGTGATGACAAAATCGCTGAGCCGTATGCCCCACACGAACGCCGTTCCGCTGAGTTGCTCCCCCGCTGATGCGTCCCGCATGCTTGTGATCCCGACGGTGTCGCCCACCGTCGTGACCCGGAAGCCTTGGTCCGCGAACGTCGTCAGGGCGGAGTCGAGCGCCGCGACCGTCTGGTCCCGGTCTCCACCGCCGTCGTGCATCAAGAGGATCTGGCCCTGCGGGCCGGACGGGGCCAGGTTCCGCTCGATCGCGGCGATGCCGGGCCGCCGCCAATCCTCGCTGTCCTTGGTGGTGAGCACGGTGAGGTAGCCCTGATCCGCCGCGGCGCGCATCGCTCTCCAGGTGCCGTCCCTGACGGCGTCGCTCTCAGAGCTGTACGGCGGCCGCAGGAGCGTAGCGGCGTGGCCGGTGATGCCGGCGATCGTTTGCTGGCCTCCCTGGACCTCGAGCTGCTGGCGCCAAGCCGGAGCGCTTCCGAGGTCGGCGTGGGTCAGCGTGTGAACGCCGATCTCGTGGCCTTCGGCCGTAATTCGGCGCAGGAGGTCGGGGTTGTCGATCGCTGCCGAGCCGACCACGAAGAACGTCCCATGGACGTGATGTTTCCGCAAGACGTCAAGGATCTGCGGAGTCCACACGGGGTCCGGTCCGTCGTCGAACGTCAGGGCGACAGTGCGATCCGGCGGACTTACGGTGCGGACAGTCCCGCCACGGGAATCGATGACCGGACCGCCCTGGGAGACGGACTTCGGGACGGAACTTGCGGGCCCGTCCGCTGGCACGGAGTCATCGCCGATCCCGCCGAGGTGGTGCATATATCCCTGCACCACAAGCGCAACACCAAGCGCCAGCAGGACGGCCACAAGGATGAACCAGTGTGCCTTGACACCAACCGGAGCAGTCCGCTTGCTGAGGCGACGCCCAGTCACGGGTGCGCGGGCGTGGACGGGCGCGTTGCCTGGCCGGGAGCGTTCCCACTCTTGCCCGGACTGGTTGGCGGCGCAGGAGTCGCGGCAGGAGCGAAGGGGGCAGCGTGCAGCGCGGCCGCACCGTTGATCGGTTGTGCCACAGGAATGGGCGACGGCGGAGTCCCCGGAGCCTGGAAAGCCACCGGCGCTACTGGCGCAAGCCGCTGATCTTCGTTTGCTGGGGGCCCTGCGGCATTGGAAACCGGTGCCGCAGGAGATGACGGAAGATCACGGGCAACCGGGGCCGCCGGAGCGGCAGGAACCGACGGCAGGGGCAGGTACGGCGCCGCAATGTTTGGCCCGCCGACTAAAGCGACCAACAGGAGAATGACATACCCTGCCGCGAGTCCGAGTGCCCCGAGGCCGATCAGCTTAACCCGACGCAGACGCCGACCCGAGGCGTCTACAAAGACGGGCCCACGCTGCGATGCGGACTCGGGCTGATCGGAGGTTTCATTAAGTGCTGCCATCAAGCATCAATCCTAGAGGACTCGCCACCGAGCCGGAAAAGCATCACGAGCGAATGTCCCGCTACCGCTTCGCCAGGGTCCGCAGGAGTTTCAGGGCCACGGAGATCGAGGCGAGGTCCACCTGGCCGGGCTTGGTGACCTCCGCGAAGGTGTCCTTGATCCGTCCAAGTTGCTCTTGACGTCCGCGCTCCCACTCCACGATGCGTTCCACGGCCGAGGCTCCGGAGGCTTCGCTCCTTTGGGTGGTCCGCATGACGGAAATTGTTATGTTGACGACGGCGGAGTAAGCGTCGTCGCGCAGGGCAGCACGGGCCAGCGCTTCCCACCGGCTCTGCCGCGGCAGGTCAGTGATGCGGAGCAACAAGGTTCCCACACCGATCCAGTGAATGACCGTGTGGTACATGTCGGCGATCGTGGTGAGTGGTTCATCCACCTGCTCCGACACGAGCGAGATGTCCAGCAACGAGAAGCTTTCCAACAGATCAGAGGCGCGCCGTCCCAGCTCTGGCGGCATTCCGACGTCGATCCAGTGCGCCAGCCGCTCCTTGGCGCGGTCCAAATCCGAGCCGCGCAGAAACTCGGACGTCCGGGTCCGCAGCAGGTCCAGTGTCGGCGCGATCCTGTTCAAGGCCTCGGCGACTGTCTGGTCCCGATGGTCATGGGTCACGTACCAGCGGGTTGACCGGTCGAGGAGCCTGCGCAAGGGCAGGAGCACTGCCGCGGCGTGTCCACGGGGAAATCCCGGAGGTAGCCCGGCAATCCTGTCCACGAACCAATGCAGCCCGTATGCCTCGCGGACAACCACGAAGGCCTTGGCTACGGCCGCGGCAGTGGCCGTGGTTTCCTCGATGGCACGGAACGCGAAGGTGATTCCTCCGAGGTTGATCATGTCATTGGCTAGCACCGTGCAGATGATCTGCCGGCGCAGGGGGTGTTCGTCCAGCTCCGCATCGAAGCGCTCGGACAACTGGTACGGAAAGTAGCCGCGGAGCACCCGCTTGAACCACGGATCATCGGGGAGGTCGCTCTCAATGAGTTCCTTCGCGAGTTCGATCTTCGCGTAGGCGGCAAGCACCGATAGTTCCGGGGCAGTCAATCCTTTGCCCGCCTGGAGCCTGTGTTGGAGTTGTTCCGTACTCGGCAACCCCTCCAAGCCGCGGTCCAAGTCGGCAGTCTTTTCCAGCCCGTCCATGATCCGTTCAAAACCGGCGCTCAGGTCCGGGGCCATGTACCGGTCGTTGAAAAGGAGGACGTTTTGGTCCACATTGTTTGCCAGGACCTGCCTGGTGACTTCGCCGGTCAGGGATTGAAGGAAGCCCGTCCGATCCTCGGCCCGCATCTTCCCGGTGGCGATCATCCGGTCAATGAAGATTTTGATGTTGACCTCATGGTCCGAGCAGTCGACGCCGGCCGAATTGTCTATCGCATCAGTGTTAAGCAGGACCCCGCCAACGGCCGCCTCCACCCGTCCGTGCTGGGTGACGCCCAGGTTTCCGCCTTCGACCATGGTGCGGGCCCTCAGTTCGTTGCCGTTGACCCTGATGGCATCGTTGGCCTTGTCGCCCACGTCGGTTTGGCTCTCCGTAGCGGCTTTGACGTACGTTCCGATGCCACCGTTGTAGAGCAGGTCCACGGGGGCGCGGAGAATGGCCTGCAAGAGTGCGTGAGGTGCCAGAGATACGGTTTCCGGCTCCAGACCGAGGCATACCCGGACCTCTTCCGTGACGTCGATGCTCTTGGCCCTGCGGGAGTGGACGCCCCCGCCTTCGCTGATCAGGGCGGGATCGTAATCGGCCCAGGACGAACGGGGAAGGGCAAATAAACGCTTGCGCTCTTTGAAGGACGCTGCCGCATCGGGGTTCGGATCAAGAAAGATGTCCCGATGGTCAAATGCGGCCACCAGCCGGATGTGCGGCGAGAGCAGCATCGCGTTTCCAAACACATCGCCGCTCATGTCTCCGATGCCGGCCACCGTGAAGTCCTCTCCCTGCGAGTCCATGCCAAGCTCGCCGAAATGGTGCTTTACGGATTCCCATGCGCCGCGGGCCGTTATCCCCATCCGCTTGTGGTCATAGCCCACGGACCCGCCGGACGCGAAGGCGTCGCCGAGCCAGAAGCCATAGTCCCGGGCCAGAACGTTGGCTGTGTCGGAAAAAGATGCAGTTCCCTTGTCGGCGGCTACTACGAGGTAGTAGTCGTCGCCGTCGTGCCGTGCGACACGTTCAGGGGGCACCACCGCCTCACCGAGTGGCGTGATCACCAGATTGTCGGTCAGGTCCAACAGGCCCCTCACAAATATCCGGTAGCATTCCAGGCCTTCAGCAAGCCATGCCTCCCTATCGGCGGCCGGGTCGGGCAACCTCTTGGGATAGAACCCTCCCTTGGCCCCCGTCGGCACAATAACCGAGTTCTTTACGTTTTGTGCCTTGACCAACCCGAGGACCTCGGTCCGGAAATCCTCGCTTCGATCAGACCAGCGCAGCCCGCCCCGGGCCAACGCGCCGAAACGGAGGTGGACGCCTTCAACCCGCGGGGAGTATACCCAGACCTCGTACTTCGGTCGCGGAAACGGTGCGTTGACGATGGCCGCAGGATTCAGCTTGAAGCTCAGGTGTGCCTTGCCCTGGAAGTAGTTGGTCCGCGTTGTGGCTTCCACAAGGTCCATGAAGGCGCGCAGCAAACGGTCTGCGTCAAGGACGGGAATCTCGTCAATGGCAGCCAGCAACTCCTCCCGGGCAGCTGCCGTGTCCCCAAGGCGGCCGGAATCGTCCAGCCCAGGATCGAACTTCGCCTGGAACAAGTCCAGGAGTGCATGGGTGGCCCGGGCGTTGCCGATCAGCGTGTCCGCGATGAACCCGTACGAGTTGGTGGTTCCCAGCTGCTGGAGATACTTCGCGTAGCTTCGCAATATGGCCGCCTGTCGCCAGCCCACCCGCTCCCGGATGACCAGTGCGTCGATGCGGTCGGATTCAACGTCACCGCGCATGGCGGCGGCGAAGGCATCAGCGATCAGTTCCCTGGTAGCCTCCGGGTCGACTCCGGCGGGATACTTCACGCCGAGGTCGTAAAGGAACAAGTCCTGCCCGCTCCCCCGCCGGAGTTCGAAGGGGCGCTGGTCCAACACCTCCAGCCCGAGGTTGTGTAGGAACGGCAAGATCTGCGTGAGGCTCCTGGGCTTGGTCAGGTAGAGGCGGATCCGTGCGTCCTCGGCGAGGGTAGGCAACATGCCCGGCCTGACGTAAACCGTAAGCAGCGGATCGCCGTGATGGCGGCCGCCTGTGCCGTCGAGGTCGAACGACTCGAAATTCATGATGTCCCCGACAGCAGTTTCCGCCGTGTAGTCCGCGCGATAACTCGGGGGAACGCGTCCGACCACAGTTCGGAAAGCCGTGCGGCCTCGGCGGACGTGAAGCGCTCACGGATTACTTCTTCAAGACCCTCCGCCCATGGGCGGGTGGCTGAGACCAGCCGCCGCTCCAGTTGGGAGGGATCGACGTCGACGGCGACGGATTCCGGCGCATCCAACGCGGCGCCGGCCATGTGGATCCGGAAGAAGACGCGGGCCATGGGCGAGTCTGTCAGGCTGACATCGAACTCAATGGATTTCGCTTTGAAGACCTGCCGGAGCTCCTGCTCCATCAGCAACCGGACGGCAGTGCTGTAGCGGCGCCGCGGGAAGAGGACCACCGCGGACATGAATCGGCCCAAACTGTCCGGCCGGAGGAATACCCGCGTCCGCCGCTGTACCTCGGCGCGGAGGATTTCACCCGCCAGCCGGGTGAGGTCATCCACATCAATGTGGAAAAGTTCATCGCGCGGGAAGGTCTCCAGAATGGCTAACAGGTCCTTGCCGTGATGGGACCGTGGCGTCAATCCCAAGCCCTCGCCGACAACCTGGACCTTTTCACGGATCACCGGAATTCGCCGGACGGATTGATGGGCGGCGCCCGAGGTAAACAGCCCCACGAACCGTCGTACCCCCGTCTTCTTGCCGGCCTCGTTGAAGACCTGCAAGTGCAACTCATCCAAGTAAGACCGCCTCAGGACGGTGGACCTTACTTCTGAAGTGGCAAGCGTGAGCGCTTGTGACCCACGTTCCCTCGGCAACCCCGGTGGTGGCCATCCTGCGGCGGTGTGCCCCTGCGCTCCTCTCAGCAGGCCCAGCCCGGAACCCTGCCGCCCGGAGAGCAGCTCCCCGCCGCCCGCCGTCGTGAGCTCATATTCGTCATACCCCAGGAACAGGAAGTTGCCATCGTCGAGCCAGAGAAGCAGCTCGCGGATCTCTTCCTGTGGCGGAGCAACGGTGTCCGGTAATCCGCTCGCGGAAACCATGGCGTCTTGCAACTTGCCGTGGATGGCAGCAGCGTCCTCGGCAGCAACCCGAACATCCTCAAGCACCCGGTACAGGTTCTCCGTGAGTTCCCTTGCGGCGTCGTCGTCCGCCAGCCTGCCGATCTCGGCCGCAATCCAGACTTCGCTGGCGCCTCCTTCCCGGGAACGCCCTGCCAGGGCGCCCTTCGCGGAGGAACCGGTCCAGACGTCCACCAACTCGTGAGTAACGGGATCCCGCAGCACGTGGAAGCTCGGATGCACAAACAGCCGGATCGTGGCATCGTCGCGTGTGAGTTCCGCTGTGATGGAATGGACAAGGTACGGGATGTCGTCGGTCACCACGGCAATGACGCTGGCGTCCAATTCGTTCAGGATCCCGACGGCGGCCTGGCCCGGGGCCCGCGACGACGCCACTTTCAGGTGGTGTCCCACCCTTGCACGGAGCATCCGGGGACTGTAGCTCCGCAGGTCTTCCGCGGACACTTGCGCGAAGTAGTTGCTCAGGAAAAGCTCGTCCGGCTCGCGCGGAACGGCGGAACTGGCGCGCTCCTCCGGCACCGGTATGTGTGACATGCCACCGCACCTCCGCCGCGGGGTGCCACCGCCAACTGCGCATGGCAATCCAGCCCTCGCGATTCCTTCCATGATGGCTGTGTGCACCGACGCCGTCCAGTGCCGCCGCGGAGGACGGACCGGACGCAGGGCACGCCCCGCGTCCGGTCAACCTGGCAGTACTACTGCTCGTGCTTGCGGGCAGGGAGCACGAGCAGGGCGTCCCCGACGGCACGCTCCGATCCGCCCGACGGGCTGTTCAGGACTTTTCCGCCGGCAACCGCTGTTGTTGAGCCGCCACCGTCCAGGTTCATGGCCTGAACCATGCCGAGCGACACGGCGACGTCCGCCTCTTCCTTCAAGCTCAGTCCCAGCGAGGCCGTTGAGCGTCCGTCTGCGGTGACAAGCATGGTTCTACCCTGGGCATCGGTCCCGGCGAAGGTCCGGGGGTTCCGCTTGTGGACCCAGCCGTAGTAGAAGCTGTTTCCGTCATTGGGGTGGACCATGCCGTCATGTTTGACGGTGACGTCCTCGCTGCCGTCCTTGACCAGCAGCGGGCCGCCGTTCACGACACTCGTGGACTTATTGGTGTGGAGGGTCTTGCCATCCTCGCCGAGCAGGCCGGCGTCGATCTTCAGCTTGGCGCCCAAGGGCGCCAGTGCGCGGAGCCGTGCGACGTCGGTTCCAGTCGCCTGGACCGTGTGTCCGCCCGCAGGAACAGCCGAACCGCGGGTTTCTGCGATGGAAGTTACGGTGTCGTGGCTGTCCACCGTCACCTCAAGGCCCGCCCCGGCAGGAGTGGACGGCCCGAACTCCGGGGTGAAGGTCACGAGCTCGTTCGGGTTGGTGCAGGTGACGTCCTGGAGTGCGCGCGGGGTCGGCAAGTCGTTGGCGCCGCCGCAGTTTCGGATCAGGCCGGGAACCCGGTCGATGCCGTCCAAAGCCGTCTCCCCGGACCCCGAGGAGATCTTCCCGGCCCAGGTTAGGCGCTGGATGCTGGTGGCGTTCTTCTTGCCGTCAATGACCAGGGCCGGACGGTCGGCGACGGGTTCGCTGAGGGTTTTCCCGGCGTACACACCAACACCGGCGGGGTCACCTTCGGCACCGGCCTTCGGATCGAAGACGAAGAAACCAGCGTTGATCGCGGCGATGGCGTGTGCGTCGGACGCCAGTTGGCTGGTCGTCTCCCGCTTCTCCAGATCCGGGCCGAATGAGGCCGCAAGCTGACCCTGGTATGTCCCTGGGTCGATCGTGATGACATCAAGGTTCCACGGTCCGCGGGTCTTCGTGCTGGTCCCGGCGTCGCCGTCCCAGCCTGAGTAGATCACGGACGAGGCGAAACCGGCGGCCTTGATCTTCGCGACGATAGGGGCCCCGTCGGCCCGCGCTGCAAGACGGCCGGCGCGGACCCGGTATCCGAGATCGCCCCCGGCATCAGCCAGCTGGGGTGACTGGACCTGTTCGACCCGGGCATCGACGCCGGCGGCTTTGAGCTTATCGGCGGTGCGCTGCGCGGTGGCCTGGCTTGAGAGCGCCGAGGCGGGCGCGTCAGGATCCGGCGAATCCGAAGGGATGGCAACTTCAGCCGTCCAGAAAAGCGAAGAGTCTGCTCCACCACGGCTGATCTTGGTCAACGTGACGCCTGGGGCGAGGGTTGTCACGGTCCGGTTCTCGGGAAGATCGGCGGCACCAAGGTTGAGGTGCGCGCTCCGATCCCTACCGTTTTCGCTGTTCTGACCGCCGTCGGCGTGGGTGGGGCCCACGGGGCTGAGGATCGCTGAAGAGACGGCGAGTACCAGACCGGCAGTCAGGACGCTGCGGGACTTAAGGGGGGATTTCATGCGTCCACCGTACAAAGGCTCGACCGCGGGCCCGGTCCCGTTTGGCGGTCTTGGGGCGCCTATTGACCCAACCTTCACTCCACGTTCATTTACTCAACTGCCCGGATGCGGGAGGCAGAACGAACGCAGGGCAGAATGGAAAACATGCCCCTCACGACATTCGCCCTCATCCGCCATGGCCAGACAGATTGGAATGCGCAGCGCCGGCTGCAAGGATCCACTGACATTCCGCTCAACGACGTCGGCCGCGGCCAAGCGCGTGACGCCGTCGCCGTCCTGTCGGGTTACGAGTGGGACGCGATCGTATCCTCGCCGCTGAGCCGGGCCGCGGAAACTGCGGACCTGATCGCAGCCGGGCTGGGGCGCAGTGTGGACCGGCGCGTGCCGGAGCTCACCGAGCGTCGCTTCGGACCAGCCGAAGGCCTCCGGGCCGGCCCGGAACTGGACGCATTGCGCATCTCCGGCAATCTCCGGGGCGCAGAAAGCGAGGACGAGGCAGCATCCCGCGGTTTAGGAGCGCTGGAAGCACTGGCTGAAGAGTTCCGTGGCCGCCGCGTCCTGGTGGTCGCCCACGGCACGCTCCTCCGGGTGAGCCTCAACCGCGCCATAGGCCGCACCTTGGAAAGCATCGACAACGCTGTGCTCAATTTGGCACACCATCACCCCGTTGACGGCTGGCAGCTCGAATACTTCAACGGCGAACGCATACTGACCTCCGTCCGGAGCTGACCTGCTGTCATTTCCCTGAAGGCAGCCCCTCAATCGTGACAATGCCGGCGTCGCCGTCGACGCGGATCCGTTGACCGCTGGCAATGCGCTGGGTGGCCACTCCGGTGCCTAGCACTGCGGGGATGCCGTACTCCCGGGCAACGATCGAGCTGTGGCTCAACGGGCCGCCAACGTCTGTGACCACGGCCGAGGCCATCGCGAACAGGGAGGTCCATGCAGGCGTGGTGATCCGGGCGACCAGGACGTCCCCGGGCATCATCAGTGCGAAGTCCTGGGGCCCGCTGAGGACCCGGGCAGGAGCAGTGACCCGGCCCGAGCTGGCGCCGACTCCCTTGATGACGTCGCCTTGCTGTTGCTGCGAGCGTGCCGGCATCATCCCCCCGAAGGTCCGTTCCATCCAACGGCTCTCCGGTAGCAGTTGCGGGGCCGCGGCCTTTGCCTGGCCGCGCCAGAGCATCTTGCGTTCCTCGATAGCTTCGGCCCGTACGGGCCTTTCCGTTCCGGTGATCGTTCCCTCCCCCGCAAGGCCGAACTCGACGGCGGTCCGCAGCTCCTGCTCGCGCAGCCAGAACACGTCGGCGGCCCGGCTGATGACTCCGGAGCCGGCCAGTCGTTGTCCGAGCTCAAGCAGCATCCGCCGAATCAGGGGCCAGGCCAGCCCGACGTCGGCCAGGGCGTCCTCGCGGATCGGTGCGGACTTCTGCGCCCACCGGAGCAGACGGAGGAACGCGGCCCGGCGGTTCCGCCCGAGCCGGCCTTGCCGAAGCCGGGCAAGCATTCGTTCGGTTTCGTCCTCCCGCCGGGCGGCCGAAAGGCGCTGGCGCTCGTGCGGGTCGTTGCCCTGTCCCCGTAGGTAAAACTTGACCGTGTCCAGCAGCGCCGCAGGATCGTCGGCCGGGAGAGGGCTGAGGAAGTCAAGGTTGTAGACCGCATGGCCGAACCGGTCGAGGTGGGCCTGGAAGCGTGGATGCCATTGCTCCCAAAGCGCTTGATCCATGCCGGCAGGCGGGAGCCCGGTGCGCTGTGACTCGGCCAGCGTCGCCGTCGACTCTTTGAGGATCGCCGGGGCCAGCCCCTGAACTTCCCGGGCCCAGCCTGCGAGGTCGTACAACGACTTCTCCGCCCGGATCGGTTCGCTGTCGTAGCCCAGGAGGAATGTTTCGGCCGGGGGATCTCCTTGGCGCCGAACGAGTTTGTCGTAATAGGCCCGGAAAGAGATTTCGCTCACCGCGGCGATCGGAATGACTGACTCCACGGCCGTGTAGTAGACGGTCCCCGCATCGAGCAACGTCCGGACGCCCTCAAGCAGTTCCCCACCCGAGAGCTCCCCTATCGACTTTTCCGACCATCCTTTGATCACCTGCCGGTAGCGGGGATGAGAATTCCCGCCAGCCATCTACGCCCATGTGCGCCTCGCCGCGAGCCAGGGCGAGCATAGCCGCCGGCGCCTTGCCCATCACCCGCCACATTCCTGAGGTGCGGTAGTAGTAGTAGGCGTAACCGTTGACCGTTGGCAGTCCAACGTCGCCGTCCCGGACGACGTCACTGCCGACGGCTTCGTTCATTAAGGCTTTGAGCGACCGGGTCACCGAGCCGTCAATGAGGTCGGCGAACAGCGGCGAGAGCGGGTCCGGCAGTTGTTCCACGATGCTCGCCCGGAAATAAAGTCCTTTCGGATAGGGCACGGGCCAGGTATCCGGGATGTCAGCCGCAGGTTCAGGCAGTGCCGTGATGGGCCGGGACTGCAGGATGAAAAATTCGCCGCCATCCCGTGCCCACTCGATGTCCTGCGGGACTCCGAAATGATCGGCAATCCGGGTCCCGTAGCGGGCCAGCGCGGCCGCCGCGCCGTCGTCGAGCACTGGCTGGTTCCGGCGAGCGGCCGGCACCGGTTGCTCTGTGGTTCCTTGGCCGCCCCCCGCGTAGACAGTCATCGTCTCCTTGTCTGCCGTCCGCCGCGACAGCACCCGCTCAGTCCCGGCATCGACGACGACGTCGTCCGTGGTGACGGTTCCGCTGACCACGGACTCCCCCAGGCCCCACGCGGCACCGATCACAATCTGGTCACGCCGCCCGTTGGAGGGATTGGCCGTGAACATGACCCCGGCAGCCTCGGCCTCGACCATCTGCTGGACCACGACCGCCAGGCGCACAGCTTCCGGTCCGATGCCTTCACGGACCCGGTAGGCCATGGCACGCGCCGTCCACAGCGAAGCCCAGCAATCTCTCACCGCGACGGCCAAGGCTTCCGCGCCACGGATGTTGAGGTAGGTTTCCTGCTGTCCGGCGAAGCTGGCCGAGGCGAGGTCCTCGGCCGTGGCAGAGGAGCGAACAGCTACGGCCTCGTCCCCGTTGCCGAGGCTTCGATAGGCCGCGCCAAGCTCGTCGGCCATCCCGGTGGGCATGGTGCCGCCTGCAAACAGGGCCCGGATCCGCTCCGAGGCGTCTTCGTAGTCCTGCGGCGTGGCTTGCGGCGACAGTGCGGCCAGTTCCTGGATGCCCGCTCCAAGGTGATTGGCATCCACAAAAGCCGAATAGGCTGCGGTGTTCAAGACAAACCCTGGAGGGACCGGCACCCCCGCCTGGACCAGGCCGCCCAGGCCAACACCCTTGCCACCGGCCATGGCGAGATCGGCGCTTCCCACATCGCGTAAGTTGTAGATGTATGTCACAACCGTGCGTCCATTCTGCCCGCGGCCGGGCCCCATTGAATTGACCCTGATTCCCAACATACTGGCACGCCCACGGGCAAGAGGCCATGGCTCACGGTTGCATCAGGCGGCGGCCGGATCGCCGCCCACCGTGCCGGAAGACGAGCATGCTCAGGCGGGGCGCCCCTTGTCCCTGCCCCGGACACCGGGTGTAATGGACGCACGACGGCGACTCCCGCCGTCGTGCGTCGAAGGAGCCGCTATGTTCGCCAGCCCTTACCCGGACGTCGAGATTCCCGAAGCCACTCTGTACGACTACCTGTTCGGCGGGCTAAGCGTTGAGGACCTGGACCGGGTCGCCCTCATAGACGGCACGGCTGGCGGCGAAACGACGTACCGCGAGCTTGTTACGCGCATCGATGCGCTCGCCGGCTGGCTCGCTAGCCAGGATGCCGGGCCGGGAACCACCGCGGGACTGTTCTGCCCCAACATCCCGGCGTTCGCCGTCGTCTTCCACGGGATCCTCCGCGCGGGCGCCGCCGTCACCACCGTCAACGCGTTGTACACCGCCGATGAAGTCGGCCGCCAGCTTGTCGACGCTGGTGCCTCGTGGCTCTTCACCGTCTCGCCGTTCCTTGAGCGGGCCCGAGCCGCGGCGCAGGCGGCCGGCATACCGGCCGAGCGGCTCGTGGTGCTCGACGGCGGCGACGCGGCCGCCGCTGCCGGACATCCTTCCCTCGCCGAAGCGCTCGGCGCGGGCCTCCCCGCTCCGGACGTGCGCGTCGACCCCCACGCCACGGCCGTCATCCCCTATTCCTCGGGCACGAGCGGCATCCCAAAGGGCGTCATGCTGAGCCAGTACAACCTCGTGGCGAACGTTGCCCAGAACAGCGGCTTCGGGTTGACTCCCGACGATGTGCTGCTCGCCGTCCTCCCGTTCTTCCATATCTATGGCCTGACCGTCCTGCTCAACCTCGCCTTCGCCGAGCGCGCGCAACTCGTGACGATGCCGAAGTTCGACTTCCCGGAGTTCCTGCGGATCACCCAGGACTACCGCTGCACCTACCTGTTCATCGCCCCGCCGATCGCGGTTCCGCTCGCGAAGCACCCGCTCGTCGACCAGTACGACCTCTCGTCCGTCCGCGTCGTGGTCTCCGGAGCGGCGCCGCTCGACGGCAAATTGGGCGCCGCCGTCGTGCGTCGTCTCGGGTGCGTCATGCTTCAGGGATACGGCATGACCGAACTCAGTCCGGTGTCCCATTCAATTCCCCTTCAGGACGCGAACACTGTTCCCCTTGATTCCGTTGGTTACCCCATCCCGAACACGGAGTGCAAGCTCCTCGACATTGCCACCGACGAAGAGATCCCGCTGCCCTCCGAGGGGGAGACCGGGCGCGGCCAGCTCCTGGTCAGAGGTCCGCAGGTCATGCTCGGCTACCTCAACCGGCCGGACGCGACGGCCGCCACGATCGACCCGGATGGTTTCCTCCGCACGGGCGACATCGCGACGGTTACGGCCGGCGGCGTCGTGACGATCGTCGACCGGCTCAAGGAGCTCATCAAGTACAAGGGCTACCAGATCGCGCCCGCCGAACTCGAAGCACTCCTGCTCACCCACCCCCGGATTGCGGACGCCGCGGTCATCGGAGTGCCGGCGGACGACGGCGAGGAGGTGCCGAAGGCGTTCGTCGTCCGGCAGGCCGGGGCCGAGCTGGGTGACGAGGACGTCATGGTGTTCGTGGCCGAGCACGCTGCGCCGTTCAAGCGCGTGCGGTTCGTCGAGTTCGTTGACGCGATTCCCAAATCGGCGTCGGGGAAGATCCTTCGGCGGGAGCTTCGCGCGCGAGGCTAATGACGCGTACCGGCGACGATGCGAAGGACTTCGCAGGCCGTTTCTTCCCATCGCGGCAACACCTGGCTGGCTGCCGCAGCCGCATCCTGCCATCTCTTCCTCAGCGCCGAATCGCTGAGCCATCTTTGGAGCATCTCCGCCAAAGATCCGGTTCCCGGGGCAAGATCGATTGCTTCGCCGGCCCCGTGGGCTCCGAGCGCTTCGACGGCGCCGGTCCCCTTGCGAACCACTACCGGTATACCGTAAGCCAGCGATTCCTGGACGACCATGCCGAAGGACTCAGAATGCGAGACCAGCAAACTGAGATCCGCGCGGAGCCACTGTTCCTCCAAAGCCGGACCGGAATGTTCGCCTCGTAGTTCCACGCGTTTCTCGAGTCCATGCCGAAAGATGCGCTCTCGCACGGCCGATGCGTAGGACGGATCAGCGGTTGTGGAACCCACAATCGCCGCTGTCCAGGCCAGATCCTTGATCCGCGCCAACGCCTCGACAAACAGGATCTGGTCCTTGTTGGGAAGCAGGGCACCAACCATGATGAAGTGCGGCGCCTCCGAAGCCCCGGACGGTCCTGGCTTTCCTCCAGGTCCCCGGGGAATTGCCCGCTTGCCAGGGCGATCTGCGCCGGCGGTCGCTGCATGCACGTTTGGCAGGCCGCACCGTTTGGCGGCTTCGGCGGTACCGGAACCGGTGCAAAGAAGACCGGTCGCGGCGCGGAGTGCACGCATTTCAAGGTCCAGTTCTCCGGAAACGGGCATGTGGAGCAACACCCAGACCCTGCGCCCGGCAGCGGTAGCGGTCTCGATTTCCGTGGGCGCTCCCGTGGCAATCAGGCCATCGACAATGCAGATGGACAAATTGTCTCCGGCGAGCGCCGCGGCTAGATGGCTCTTGTCCGTGGCGGTTCCGGAAGGCCAGCCACCGTCAAGGCTGTGGACGGCGACTTCCGCGCCTTGGGCACGGAGGGATTCAACCAACCTCGCGTTGTAGATGTTGCCGCCGGAACGGTGGCGCACGTTGGCCGGCACGATCATGCGGACCTTGACCAAGGGCTTTCCCTCCATTCACGCCGGTGAATTACTTGCCCGGCCCACCCAACCGCGCCTTTTCTCGGGCATGACGCAACTATATCGATGGGGGCTTGCACTTCCGGTACTTAGCGATACTATGTATCAGTAGCTAGTGACACTGAGTAGTCGAGGAGAAGTCCAATGGGCAAGCAGATGACGGAGATGCTCAGGGGGACACTGGAGGGCATCGTTCTTGCCCTCCTGACCGGGAACCCTGCGTACGGGTACGAAATCACTGCGCTGCTCCGGGCGAAGGGCTTCTCCGATATTGCAGAGGGCACCGTCTACGCACTGCTCGTCAGGATCGAGCAGAAAGGCCTCGTCGACGTCGAGAAGCGTCCGTCCGAGAAAGGACCCCCACGCAAGGTGTACTCGCTCAACGAGCAGGGCAAGAAAGAACTGGACGAATTCTGGAACACGTGGAGTTTCCTGTCCGAACGACTGGAACAGCTCCGAAAAGGAGGAAAGTAACATGGCCGCAGGGTGGATCGAGCAGCTTACGGGATCGCTCGAACAGAAGAAGCAGTACCGGCAGTACAAGACCCGCGTGGAGCGGCTTCCCGCCGACTATCGCGCGGCGGCGACCGCGCTGGAGCGGTACCTGATGTACTTCGGGGCCATCACCAAGGGCGATGTGCTGGTGTCGATGCTCGGCGATCTCGCCGACCTCTTCGAGCAGAGCGCCGCGGACGGAACGCCGATCCGCGAAATCGTCGGTAACGACCCCGTCGAGTTCGCGGAAACGTTCATGCAAAACTACACGGGCGGTCAGTGGATCAACAAGGAACGCGAGCGCCTGATCAAGGCGATCGACGCGGCCGCAGGCGAAGTTGCAGAGGAGAAGGACTCATGACCAGTGCATCCATCACCCGCGAACCCGCAATCCGCGTGCAGGGCATGGAAAAGTCCTACAAGGATTTACACGTACTGCGCGGCGTGGACTTCGACGTGGCACCGGGGACCATTTTCGCCCTCCTCGGCTCAAACGGGGCAGGAAAGACCACGGTGGTGAATATCCTGTCCACACTGCTCAAGGCCGACGCTGGGACCGCCAGCGTCAACGGCTTCGATGTCGCCACGCAAGCTGCGGAGGTGCGGGAGTCCATCAGCCTCACCGGACAGTTCGCGGCCGTCGACGAAATCCTCAGCGGGCGGGAGAACCTCGTGCTGGTCGCCCGGTTGCGGCACCTCAAGGATCCACGGACAATCGCGGCTGACCTGCTCGATCGTTTCTCGCTGACTGACGCGGCCGCACGGAAGGTCGCGACGTATTCGGGTGGCATGCGCCGCCGCCTCGACATAGCGATGAGCCTCATCGGGACTCCGCCCGTCATCTTCCTCGACGAGCCGACCACCGGGCTCGACCCCCAGGCGCGCATCGAGGTGTGGCAGGCCGTCAAGGAACTCGCCGGGCGCGGCACGACGGTGCTGCTCACGACGCAGTATCTGGATGAGGCCGAACAACTCGCCGACCGGATCGCGATCCTCCACGAGGGCCGGATCATTGTGAACGGCACCCTCACCGAGCTCAAGCAGCTGCTCCCGCCTGCCAAGGTGGAATATGTCGAGAAGCAGCCGACCCTCGAGGACGTCTTCCTCGCCATAGTCGGTGACAACGACAACGACGACGCCGTGACCGCGGCCACGGCGCGAGCGAGTAAGGAACTACGATGACCACGCATTTCTTCGGCGACACCGCGGTCCTGCTGGGACGATCCCTTCGACACATCGCGCGCAGCATGGACACCATCATCACGACCGCCATCATGCCGATCGCCTTCATGCTGCTGTTCGTCTATGTTTTCGGCGGCGCGATCAACTCTGGCTCGGATTCATATGTGAGCTACCTACTGCCCGGCATTCTGCTCATCACGATTGCCTCGGGCATCTCCTACACGGCGTATCGGCTCTTCCTGGATATGAAAAGCGGCATTTTCGAGCGATTCCAGTCCATGCCGATCGCACGGTCGTCCGTGCTTTGGGCGCACGTGCTGACCTCACTTGTCGCCAATCTGATCTCGCTCGTGGTTGTCGTGCTCGTCGCACTGCTCATGGGCTTCCGTTCGGGGGCGGGAGTGCTGGCCTGGCTCGCGGTCGCGGGCATCCTGGTCCTGTTCATCTTGGCGTTGACGTGGATCGCCGTCATCCCCGGTCTCACCGCGAAGTCCGTGGACGGCGCGAGCGCGTTCTCCTACCCGCTCATCTTCCTGCCGTTCATCAGCTCGGCGTTCGTGCCCACGGCCACGATGCCCGGCCCGGTGCGCGCCTTCGCTGAGCACCAGCCGGTGACGTCCATCGTCAACGCGCTCCGGGACCTGTTCACGGAACAGCCTGTGGGCAGCGACATTTGGCTCGCCCTTGCCTGGTGTGTCGGCATCCTCGTCATCGCGTACATATTCGCCATGGCAACCTACCGCCGCAGGGTCGCCTAATACGCATCACGGCGCGCGGGGCCCCGTCTTCAAAACCGGGGCCCGGTTGTGGCAGCGGATCATGAGTGCAGGTGGGAGGATGGGCGCATGGAATTGCATATCACTGGCGACCCCGCCGCCGACCAACTGCTCAGCGATGACGCGTTCGCACTTCTCATCGGCATGCTGCTTGACCAACAGGTGACCATGGAGTCTGCGTTTGCCGGACCTGAAAAAATCCGGACGCGCATCGGATCCATGGCCCCTGCCGCAATCGCCGAATACGACCCGGCAGGCTTCGTTGAAATCTTCAAGGAGCGTCCGTCCGTCCACCGCTTCCCCGGCTCCATGGCCGGCCGAGTCCAGGACCTCGCCGCGATCGTACAGCGCGATTGGAACGGCGACGCAACTGCCATCTGGACCCAGGACCGCCCTGACGGCCAGGAAGTGCTCCGCAGGTTGAAGGAATTGCCCGGCTTCGGCGAGCAAAAGGCAAAGATCTTCCTGGCGCTGCTTGGCAAGCAGCGCGGACTTCAGGCTACAGGCTGGCGTGAGGCTGCCGAGCCTTATGGCCGGGAGAGTGCGTTCCTTTCCGTCGCCGACATCGTGGACGCGGAGTCGCTGAGAAAAGTGCGCGCCAGCAAGCAGGCTGCCAAGGCCGCCATCAAAGCCGCGAAAACATCCGAACACTGAGCTGGAACCCGCGCGGGCGGGGCTTTGATCCCGCCCAAATCGTGCAACGCTAGTCGCATGGATCTTGAGGTGTCGCCCGCGCTGACGATTCCGACGTCGGAACTCAGTTGGCGGTTCTCGCGTTCGTCCGGACCCGGCGGTCAACACGTCAATACCTCGGACAGCCGCGTCGAACTCTCGTGGAATGTCGCGGACTCCGCGGCGCTTTCTGATGACCAGCGGCTGATTCTGGTCACGCGACTCGGACGACGTCTCATCGCCGGGGTGATCACCGTGACCGCCTCCGAGCGGCGCTCCCAGCTGCGCAATAGGGAGATCGCCCTGGCCAAGCTTTCCGACCTTGTCCTGGAGGGTCTTGCTCCGGAAGCTGCTAGCCGCCGGGCGACCAAACCCACCCGCAGCTCGAAGCGTCGGCACCGAGTCGCAAAGGAACAGCGGGCGGCGACGAAACAGCAGCGAAAGCGGCCGTTTGCCGAGTGACGCCTCCCAGCTACGCCTCCGTTTCCTTCGGCTCTTTCGGCGTAGCCACGAGGACCCCGGCGTGGGAGACTGTTCAGCACGCGCAGGAGCTCTCTTCGAAGGGGATGGTCACCGTGACGGCAAGTGGTCTCAGCGCCGTCGAGCACATCGTCGTACTGATGCTCGAGAACCGCTCATTCGACCATATGCTCGGATACCTCTATGCCGACTCCGGCAATGTATCCCCCACCGGCGAGCCGTTTGACGGCCTCACAGGCACCGAGTCCTGCCCGGGCACCGACGGCAGTCCGGTCACCGTCTATCGGTTGACTCCGTCGACCGCCGACGTCTACTTCATGCCGGGCGCCGACCCGGGAGAGGGATACCAGGCAACCAACGACCAGCTCTATGGCAGCGCCGGCGCGCCGGAAGCCGGGGCTGCCTCCTCGATGACTGGTTTCGTGACCAACTATGCGGGCGCCATCAAGGACAACCTGGCCAAGGGTTGGCATGTGGTACCGGGAACGACCGAGCAAATGATCATGGGCTGCTACACCCCGCAGGCGCTGCCTGTGCTGTCTACGATGGCGGAGGGATTCGCCGTCTGCGACGCCTGGTTCGCATCAGCTCCCACCATGACGATGCCCAACCGGGCCTTCGCGTGCGCCGGCACCAGCCAAGGACACCTGGATGACAAGGCCAAGCGATTCACCGTCCCGAGCATATTCGGGCACTTGGGCCGTCATGGCATCCCGTGGAAAATCTACGGCGAAACAGAGTCTCCACTGACCAAGCTGGACTTCGACGACACGCGGCATGCTCCGGCGTCGAACATTGGCCTGTTTACCGATTTCCAGGCCGACGCGGCAGCCGGGAAGCTCCCCGCCTACGCTTTCCTTGAGCCGTCATGGTCCGCGACCGGCAACAGCGAACACCCCAACTACAACGTCGCCCTCGGCGAGCAGTTCTTGCTCGACGCTTATCGTGCAGTCCACGATGGGCCGGACTGGGACTCCACCCTGCTGATCGTCACGTATGACGAGCACGGCGGCTGCTACGACCACGTCGCCCCGCCGTGGGGCGCGACGCCACCGGACAACGCGCCGGGGGAATTCGGTTTCGATTTCACGCGTTTCGGGCCGCGGGTGCCAACGGTACTGATCAGTCCACTTATCCCACGTGGCACCGTCTTTCGGGCTCCCGGTTCGGTCCCGCTCGATCACACCAGCATCCTCGCGACCGTCGAACGTCGTTGGAATCTACCAGCACTCACTCGCCGTGACGCAGCGGCACCGGACGTCGGCGGGGCCTTGAGGCTCACCGTCCCCCGCACTGACGATCCCCTCGCGGACGTTCGGGCACCCGCTCCCCCTCCGACCACGCGAGCGTTGGCAGCTCAAACGTCCCACTTGCAGCAGTTGCACGACGAACTCCTCGCGCAACCGTAGGGTCGGGCTGCAACCGTAGGGTCGGGCTTCGGCAGTGATCCCTGTTCAGGCCACCGTTCCATCGGTGGGGTAGATACCAGCCGAAGCCGCGTCGTCGCGCCCGGTCCACGTCCTGATAGCAGTCCAGCCAACGGCGGCGGTCGGTACGGCCAACAAGGCACCGATAATGCCTGCGAGCATCGTGCCAACGGCCAAGGCAAGCAAAATGGCCAGTCCATGAATTCTCAGGACCTTACCCATCAAAACGGGTTGAAGGAAGTGATGCTCTAGCTGGTTGGCCGCGATGAGGACGGCGAGGACGATGAGGGACGTCACCGGACCGTTCGAGATCAGAGCGACACCCACGGCGAGGGTGCCGGCCGCAGTGGAACCAACGATAGGAATGAACCCGCCGACAAACACAAAGACGCCCAGAGGTAGGGCAAGCGGAACACCGAGGATGAGCAGGATTGTCCCGATGATCACGCCGTTCACTGCTGCAATGAGAGCCGTGCCCCGGACATAGCCTCCCAGAACGGTGGCGCTTCGTTCCGAAGCCAGATGGGCCTTGCTTCGGTGACCGGCCGGGAGGAATCCGAAGAGGAAATTCCTGATCTTTTCGCCATCTTTGAGGAAGAAGAACAAGATCACCACCATAAGAACCAAGCCAGCCAGAATTTCACCGACCGTACGGGCCCCGGTGAGCGCTTCGGCACCGAAGGTGGTGCTCGCGAAGAAACGCTGGACGGAATCGATCACGGAGCGGAGTTGTTCGTCGCTGACTTTGAATGGGCCGTTGTTCAGAAATTGGTGCAGTTGGTCGATGCCAGCAGTGAATTTCACGGCAAGCTCCTTGGATTGCTCCCTAATAAGAAAAACGATTCCGGTGACGACTCCGCCGAAGACTGCAAGGATCCCCACGAACGAAGCTGAGACAGCGAGTGCCCGGGGCCACTTGCGAGCAGTCAACCAACGTACAAGAGGTGAAATTGCTGAGGCAAGAATGAGCGCGATCGTGACCGGGATAACGGCGAGGGGCACCCTGGTTAAAGCCCACAGAATCACCGATGCCAGGCTGATGACCAGGAGCATCTGCCCTGAACGGATCCCGGCGCGGCCAAGGCCGTCGGACCAGATCGCCGACGTCGTGCGTTTGTTGGGGGAATTGTTGCCCTCAGGCATTGGCTTCCTTCCTGGTTCTGGTTTAGGCAGTAAATGCCTCGCCGCGGCGCATTAGCTCGCCACGAGGGAGGCAGTGCCTGCGTCTGGCGCGATGTATGGTTCGCCGGTGTGCCGGTGATCTACGGGTTCGAGGTGGGTAACGCCTGTTGCATATGCGACGACTCCGGAGAGACTGCCGGTGCGTTCGTGGGCTTGCCGTTGCCGGGCAGCTCCCGTGCCTTGGCTAAGGATCCTTTGCAATCCCTCCTTGGCGTAGTGTGCGTCCCCGGTTTCTTCCAGAGCATCGCGGACGTGGGAGTGGAGTGCGGCGAGGACATGCCTTGCGGTGCCGGGCTTATGGGTTTTCGGGTCGAGCAGTTCTCCGCGCAGGCCGAACCGGCTCGCTCGCCACGTGGCCTGGCGCAGGACGGTGGCAGAAACCATGTCCGGCCGTTTTCCGGACTTCCATTCCCTGGCGGCAGTGTCCACCAAGGCACGCACCAACGCCGCAATCAGGACGGTATCCCGGGCATCAAGGCAAACATCGGAGACGCGGATCTCGACTGTAGGGTGCCGGGCGGACAGGCGAGCATCAAAATCCGGGCTCATGACCCCCCCGGTTCGCGACAGGTCCGACACCAAGGAATGATAAGCCGCGGCAGACCCGAATACCTCCGTGGGACCGGCGCTGGACCATCGGTTCCAGGCTTGGGTCCGGAAACTGGCGTAACCGCTGTCGGCTCCGTTCCAGAACGGGGAATTCGAGCTCAGTGCAGTCAGCGCCGGAAGCCAGGACCTGATCCGGTCCAAGACTGCGACGCCTTCCTCATCCGAATCAACGGAAACATGGACGTGATATCCGCAGGTCAGCTGCTCTCTGGCCGTCAGAGCGAACTTTTCCAGAAGTGCGTCGTAGCGCTCGGTGTTGGTTGCATGGGGAGTGACCGGCAGCGGCGACGTCGCGAGGGCGGCAACTCTCGCGCCCGCCTTCCGAGCGAGCGAATCGGCGTAAGAGCGTCCAGCACGTATTTCTGCGGCGAGTGCACTCAGGCTGCTGTGCGGAGAGCTGATGACCTCAAGTTGCTCCTGCTGAAGCTCGATCGCCAACGTCGGGCGGAAAGGAGGATTCGTTCCCTGGCGACCGGCGCTATGAATGCGCAACACGTCGCCAGCAAGAGGCACGGGGCTGCCGTTGTCAGGATCCACGATCAGAAATTCTTCTTCAACACCAAGAGTACGCACCTGCCAAGTGTGGGCCACAAAAGCCGCCGTCAGCGACCACAGGTCGCAGGGCCCCCGAAATCAAACGTTTTCTGGTCAGTTCCGAGGACGCGCCACTGCTCCTAGCCGGCCGGCGTCACGACATCCTCCAGCATTGACCTGTCGAAGAATCGGATCTCGCCGGTTGCCTGGAAAAACACTGGAACGACCTATGTGTTCGCGTCCTTCGAGGTTTCGAAGATCTCCGGCGCTGCCGTGTTTTCGCGCTATGGTTCCAATCAACTCAGGGCCCTTAGGCCGACCAGGCAAAGGGGGCCGAGAAGGAGTTCTTCCCGGCGTTATCCCAAGTCATCCCGAACACGTCGACGCGGCCAATGCTCGACGTGCCGGCTGCCAGAGTGTCCGCCGGGAATCCGACCCCGCTGATCTTCACTCCCAGTCCTGTGTGATCCAGGGGAGACACGAAGTCCTCGACCGCCATGTCGACGGCGCTGCCAATGCGGACCTGGTGCATACGTCCATCGTCAGCGTAGGCCATTTCCACGGACTCCATGCCCGCCATTTCGCCGATCAATGGGGCGAGGCCCTCCATCGGTCCGCCGAGCTGGCCACCGAAGACTGCACCGAGCGCTTCGGCCTGCTCAGTTGAGGCGGCAGCATCCATGAGGACTCCGAGCTTCCACCCCCCATCACCCATCAGTGCGGGTGTATCGGCGACGACGCAGACGGTGAGGCCTCCGACGTCGACGCCGTTTACGTCACCGGATTCCACGTGGAAGGCCAACGCCACGTTGCAGCGTTCGTTGTCGGCAGGTGCGGTCAGCCCGGAAGTGGAGCACGGGGCAGACCATGTCGCAGTTGCAATTCTCAAAATACGTACCCTCGACATGCCACGGCATTTTGGGGCTCCTTTCGGCGAGGCAACCCCCAAAAGAAAGTCTCCTCGTGGCCTTGAGGCGAGTCAACGCCAGGCGCTGACCCGCTAACCGGCAGGCGTCACCACGTCTTCCAACATTGACCTGTCGAAGAATCGGATCTCGCCCGTTGCCTGGAAGAACACTGGAACTACTGACGTGTTCGCGTCCTTCGAGGTTTCGTAGATCTCCGGCGCACCCCCGTGTTTCCGCGCAATGGTTCCAACCAAGTCGGTACCGCGTACCCGGACGGTTCGATATTTGTAGCTCATCTGGACCCTTTCGTCAGCCAAGGCAAACCCTACTCCTGAGGGCCGCGGCCGGGAGCGGATCCGTGCGTCGCTGCCCCAAGGCATCAACAATCCACGATCCCTCTGGAGCCCCAAATGCGGCCGGATGCAGCCCTCCCTCGCCAATCGACGTGGCTATGATCTTTCCCTCTTGACGATGTTGACACTCACATTGGCGGGGATAAGACTGATCATAGATCCGCGTCCTACGACCTGCAGGACGTCTGGCCCTAAGGGGTGGACAATGCAGATTCCGGCTCCATTTGATTATGAGCGCGCGAGCGACGTCGCAAACGCGCTGGCACTCCTTGAACGCCATGGTCCGGAGTCTCGAGTCATTGCCGGGGGACACAGCCTGCTGCCGATGATGAAGCTGCGGCTGGCCCGGCCGGAGTGGCTGATCGACATCAATGACCTAGCGGAACTGGAATTCATCCGCCGGGAAGGTGACCAGTTGCGAGTGGGCGCATTAACCCGGCACACAGCGCTCCTCGAGTCCACCGATGTCGCCGAACTCTTTCCGATAATTCGCGACGCCGAGCACGTGATCGCGGACCCCGTGGTCCGCAACCGTGGCACGATCGGCGGCTCGCTCTGCCAAGCGGATCCAGCCGAAGACCTGTCCACGGTGTGCGATGTCCTGCGTGCCGAGACCGTGGTCCGAGGGCCCGGCGGCGAACGGATCGTCTCCATGTCGGATTTCCACCGCGGTCCCTACGAAACCGCCGTGGCCCAGAACGAACTGTTGTGCGAAATCCGCTTCATGATCCGCCCGCGCTCGGGCAGCGCCTATGAAAAGGTGGAACGCCGGGTGGGTGACTGGGCGGTCGTCGCGGCCGGGGCCGCCGTCGGGCTCTCCGAAGACGGCACAGTCGAAGAGGCCGCAATCGGGCTGACGGCGGTTGGACTGGACGGCACTGTCCCCGAGGCGGAAGCCGTACTTCGCGGACGGCAGCCGCATGAAGACCTGTTCATCGAGGCCGCCCGCATCGCAGCCGCCGCCTGCCACCCGGTCGACGACCAGCGCGGACCGGTCGATTACAAACGGCATCTGGCGGACGAACTCACCCGCAGGGTCCTGCGGCGTGCGTGTGCGCGCGCTGCCGGTGCACAGGAAGGCTGAACGCCATGCAGATCAGCATGACGGTCAACGGGGACGAAGTCACCCGGGACATCGAACCCCGAGTGTTGTTGGTCCACTTCATCCGCGAGAACCTCGGACTCACGGGCACGCACTGGGGATGCGACACCAGCAACTGCGGAACCTGCGTCGTCCTGATGGACGGTCAGCCGGTGAAATCGTGCACCGTGCTGGCAGCCATGGCCGCCGGACACGACATCCGGACAGTCGAGGGACTGGCGGTCGGCGGGACGCTCGATCCGGTGCAGCAGGGGTTCATGGAAGAACACGGACTGCAATGCGGATTCTGCACTCCGGGAATGATGCTCACCGCCAGGGCCCTGTTGGACCGCAACCAGCATCCCGACGACGCCGAGATCCGCCAAGCCATTTCCGGCCAGATTTGCCGGTGCACCGGTTACGCGACCATTGTCCGTTCGGTGCAATGGGCCGCCGCCCACCCGCTCGGTGCGGACGCTGAGACGGACGACGGCGGCGCCGGCGGGACCATCGCAGAAGAGGTGACGGCATGACCACCACCCAGGAGCATGCACCCAACCCGGCGGCGGGAGACCCCGGCCGCCCGATCGGGTTCGGCCGCCTCCAGCGCAAGGAAGACCCACGGTTCGTCCGCGGCAAGGGCAATTACATCGACGACATCGTGCTGGCCGGCATGCTGCATGGCGCCATCCTGCGCGCACCCGTCGCGCATGCCCGGCTGGTTTCAATAGATACCACGGAGGCGTTGGCCCATCCCAAGGTACTCGCCGTCATTACGGGGAAAGACCTGCAGGCCCTCAACCTCGCCTGGGCGCCCACCCTGTCGGCGGACGTCCAGGCAGTCCTCGTCACGGACAAGGTCCGCTTCCAGGGCCAAGAGGTCGCTTTCGTCGTCGCGGAGGACCGCTATGCCGCCCGGGACGCCCTGGAGCTGATCGACGTCGAATACGAGATGTTGCCGCCTGTGATTGATGCCCGCCGCGCCCTCGACCCCGGCGCGCCGGTCATCCGTGACGATATCGAAGGGCGGACAGACAACCGGATCTTCGATTGGGAGATCGGTGATGCAGCCGAAACCGAGGCAGTGTTCGCCACTGCCGACGTCGTGGTCTCCCAAGAGGTTGTGTACCCGCGTGTGCACCCGGCGCCCATGGAAACCTGCGGTGCCGTGGCGGACTTCGATCCGGTAGACGGCAGGCTGACCCTCTACGAAACAACGCAAGCCCCGCATGCCCACAGGACCCTGTACGCCATAGTCGCCGGAATCCCGGAACACAAGATCCGCATCGTCTCCCCCGATATCGGCGGAGGCTTTGGCAACAAGGTGGGTATCTATCCCGGTTACGTCCTGGCCGTCGTCGGTTCGATCGTGACCGGCAAGCCGGTGAAATGGGTGGAGGATCGCTCGGAAAACCTGATGTCGACGTCGTTCGCACGCGACTACATCATGCAGGGCGAAATCGCGGCCACCAAGGACGGCAAGATCCTCGCCGTCCGCACCAACGTTCTGGCCGACCACGGCGCGTTCAATGCAACCGCGCAGCCCACCAAGACCCCCGCGGGATTCTTCTCCATCTTCACCGGGAGCTACGACCTGAAAGCGGCCTACTGCAAGGTCACCGGCGTCTACACCAACAAAGCGCCCGGCGGGGTGGCTTACGCGTGTTCCTTCCGCGTGACAGAGGCGGTCTACCTGGTCGAGCGCATGGTGGACATCCTGGCCCGGAAACTGGGGATGGATCCGGCAGAGCTTCGGCTGAAGAATTTCATCAAGCCGGAACAGTTCCCCTACGCGAACAAGACCGGCTGGGTCTACGATTCGGGCAACTACGAGCCCGCCATGCGGCTGTCCATGCAAATGGCCGGGTACGAGGATCTCCGGCGCGAGCAGGCCGAAAAGCGGGAGCGCGGCGAACTGATGGGCATCGGCGTCTCCTTCTTCACCGAGACCGTCGGCGCCGGGCCGCGCAAGCACTTCGACATCGTCGGGCTCGGCATGGCCGACGGCGCCGAACTCCGCGTCCATCCCACCGGCAAGGCCGTCGTCAGGATCTCAGTGCAGAGCCAGGGTCAGGGCCACGAAACCACGTTCGCCCAGATCGTGGCCGAGGAACTCGGCATCCCACCCGAGAGCATCGACGTCGTCCACGGCGACACCGACCAAACGCCCTTCGGCTTGGGCACATACGGCAGCCGGTCGACCCCGGTCAGCGGCGGCGCAGTGGCGCTTGTGGCGCGCAAGGTCCGGGACAAGGCGAAGTTCATTGCCGCCGCGATGCTCGAGGCCCGGCCCGAGGACCTCGAGTGGGAAAAGGGCCGCTGGTTCGTCAAGGGCGATCCGAGCGTCGGCAAGACAATCGCCGAGATCGCCTTCGGCGCCCACGGCACTGTTGCCCTGCCAGAAGGTATCGACGGCAACCTCGACGCGGAAGTAACCTATGACCCGCCCAACCTGACGTTTCCGTTTGGTGCCTATATCTGCGTTGTAGACGTCGACGCCGGGACCGGACAGGTCAAGGTCCGGCGCTTCATCGCGGTGGACGATTGCGGGACCCGGATCAACCCGATGATCATCGAGGGCCAGGTCCACGGCGGGCTGACCGACGGCGTCGGGATGGCGCTCATGGAAATCATCGCCTTCGACGAGGAGGGCAACTGCCTCAGCGGCTCCTTCATGGACTACCTCATCCCCACGGCGATGGAAGTCCCGGACTGGGAGACCGGCTTCACCGTCACGCCATCGCCGCACCACCCCATCGGCGCCAAAGGTATCGGCGAGTCGGCCACTGTCGGGTCCCCGCCGGCCATCGTCAACGCCATCGTCGATGCTTTGGCTCCGTATGGCGTGACGCACATGGACATGCCTTGCACCCCGGCCCGGGTCTGGGAGGCCATGCAGGGCCGAGCCAGGCCACCGGTGTGACATGCCCCTGCACGGAGAAGCCTTGGCGGCGAGGGCGCAGGAACTTGTACAACGCCGGGAACCGTTTGTGCGTGCCACGGTAGTGCGAGCCCAGCACCCCACCAGTGCCCATGCCGGCGACACGGCCCTGGTGCTCGCGAACGGCGAAATTGACGGATTCCTTGGGGGCACCTGCGTCGAGGCCTCCGTACGCGAATACGGCCTGCAGACGCTGTCCAGGCACGAACCGCTGCTATTGCGCGTCGTCCCAGGCGAGCCGTCCCGCATCCACGAGGAAGGCGCCGTGGAGGTCGCAAACCCCTGCCTCAGCGGTGGAGCGGTGGAGATCTTCCTCGAGCCGCAGATGCCCGCTCCCCGGGTGGTCGTGGTCGGCGCAACCCCCGTGGCACAAGCCCTGGGCGCCCTGGGTGCGATCCTCGACCTGGACATGGAGCTCACGAACGGAACAGCGGCAGAACCGCGGGCCGATGACGCCGCCCTCATCGTCGCGTCGCAGGGCCGGGACGAGGAGTCCTCATTGGAGGCCGCGCTCCGGATTGGGGTGCCATACGTCGCCCTTGTCGCCAGCCGCACCCGCGGCGCGGCCGTCCTGGCCTCACTCGACGTCGACGACGGCCAGCGCGCGCGTGTGCACAGCCCGGCCGGGCTGCTGCTGGGAGGCCGAACACCCGCCGAGATTGCGCTGTCGATACTGGCAGAGCTGGTGTCCGTGCGTCACCTTGGCGCGGCTGCAGAGAGTGCGACGCCGGAGACTGCGACGGCGGGCGCGGTGCCGGCGGATCCCGTACCAGCAACCGCCGTGGACCCTGTCTGCGGCATGAGCGTCGCTGCCGTGGAGTCTACGCTGCACGCCGAATACGACGGGGCGACGTACTACTTCTGTTCTGCCGGATGCAGAAGAGCCTTCCTCGCCGATCCGGAGCGCTATGCCACTGCGCCTTGAGCTCCCGACTCCCGGAATCATTCCGGCGATCGGAGGGTCCGGCACTGCGCGGGGCGCCGACACCTTGGAACGTGCCCGATGACCGGGCCTGCGCGGGCGGGGGCGGAAGACGATGTGCGGCGTCTGGTCCCCGACGTCGCTGCGCTCATGTCCACGCTGGACGACGGCGACTACCTGGCCGACGTCGGGCTGGCCACCGCACTGTTCTTGTCCGTCCGGCTACCGCAGCCCATCCTTCTGGAGGGCGAGGCCGGCGTCGGGAAAACCGAAGCGGCGAAGGCGCTCGCCAAGGTGCTGGACACTCCCCTGTATCGCTTGCAGTGCTACGAAGGCATCGACGCAGGTGAGGCACTCTACGAGTGGAACCATCAACGCCAGCTTCTGGGCATCCGGTTGGCCGAGGTCCGGGACGTCCACATGGAAGAGGCCGACCTTTTCGGGGAACAGTACCTGCTGCGCCGCCCGCTCCTCAAGGCGATCGAGCATCCCGGCCCTCGTCCGGCCGTCCTGCTGCTGGACGAGATCGACCGGGCCGACGCAGAGTTTGAGGCCTTCACTTTCGAACTGCTGGCCGAGGCCGCCGTGACGATTCCCGAACTGGGCACTATCCGCGCCACGCACCCGCCCGTCGTCGTCCTGACATCCAATCGGACCAGGGATCTGCACGACGCATTGACACGGCGCTGCCTCTACCACTGGATCGACTACCCCCAGCCCGAGCGCATCGCCGCGATCGTTCGCCGCAAGGTGCCTGGGAGCGCCGAGCCTCTCGCCCTTGATGCCGCATCCGCCATCACCAGGCTGCGGTCCCTGGACATGGCCAAACCCCCCGGCATCGCGGAGGCAATCGACTGGGTTTCCGCGCTGACGGTGCTCGGCGTGGAACGATTGGATCCAGCAGCGGTGAAACAGACCTGGGGCTCGGTCCTGAAGAATCGCGACGATCTGGATACTGCGTGGTCCCGGGGCCCGGCTTGGGTGGCCGGAGCCGGCCATGACTGAGTACGCGCTCAAGGATGGCCGGGCCGCCGTCGATGCTGCAGCCCTGGCGGTCGGGTTCAGCACGGCCCTGCGGCGGGCGGGGCTGCCTGGCTCGCCCGACCGGGCGGCTTGGCTAGCGCGGGCACTCAGGATTGTGCCCCCGGTTGCCCGGGATCCGCTGTACTGGACTTGCCGGGTGGTACTTGTGTCCTCGCGGGAACAGCTGCCGGTATTCGACTCCGTCTTTTCGGCCGCATTCGACGGGATGCTGAATCCTGCTGATACCCGCGGAGATGCGAACAGTCCCCGGGCGATCGGCGCGGAGGAACGAACCCGGGAGGCACCAGCGGGGCGACGCCCGGCCAATACGGAGGGTCGGGTCCCAGCGTCGCGGGCACCCATCGCCTCCCCCGACGCAGGCAAGGCCGACGAACCCAACGCACCGGAGCGAGAGGCAATCCTGGCCATGGCCTCGGCCGACGAGCACCTGCATGAGAAGTCCTTCGCCGAGCTCACCCCGGACGAAGCAGCCCAAGTACGGCAACTGGTGCGGCGCATCGTGCTGTCCACCCCGGAGCGCCGAAGCCGTCGGACCCGCCAATGGGCGCACGGCGGCGCCAAACTGGACTTACGGCGGACCATCCGTTCGGCTCGGCGCACCGGTGCCGACACAAGCTGCCTTGTCTATGCCCGCCGTCGCGCGCGTCCGCGCCGCTTGGTGTTCCTGTGCGACGTTTCCGGCTCCATGGAACCGTACACCCAGGTATTCCTCGCCCTGCTGCAAGGGGCAGTGGCCGGGGCCCAGGCCGAGGCATTCGTGTTTTCCACCCGGCTGACCAGACTGACGCGCCAGCTTTCGAGTCGGAACGCAGACAAAGCCCTGGCCCTCGGAGCCGCTGCCGCCCCGGATTGGGCGGGCGGCACAAGGCTGGCGGACAGTCTGCGAGCATTCATCGATGGCCATGGCCGCCGCGGACTGGCCAGGGGCGCCGTCATTGTCGTGCTTTCCGACGGCTGGGCCCAGGACGCGCCGGAGCTAGTGGACGCACAGATGGCGCGGCTAAGGCGCCTGGCCTACCGGATCGTCTGGGTCAATCCGAGGAAAGCCAGCGTGAACTATCAACCCCTAGCGGGCGGCATGGCCGCAGCACTGCCCTACTGTGACGCTTTCATCAGCGGACACAACTACACCGCTCTGGCCGAGGCGGCAACCGCCATTCGCGCAGACCGGCCACGTCCGGCGAGTTCGGCATGATTCAATGCGAAGGCCGCCCGTCATCGACCCCGGCGTTTTGCCGGCTGGGCGTAACACCCAGAGCGGCCCGGTCGACTTTTTCAAACTTCGTCTTGCGCGCGGGCCGCTGATCATTCAGACTAACTACAGATCCGCAGGAAATACTTCCGCCGATCCAGTCTGCCGGACATAACGGCCAGCCACCGCCCCATCACAGAATGCCGGGCGACCCCTCTCGAACCACCGCTTTCCGCCTCCCCGGATACGCCGGGCCCGGGAAGCCCTCCCCCATTGAGAGCCTGGCACACCCCCGCCGAGAAAGAGACCACGATGATCAAACGCCACTCGGACGTCGTCCTGGAAATCACAGCCCACGACCCGGACACGATCGAAAACGACCTGAACACCGCCGTCGAAATCGCCCGCATGCACGCCATGCAGAACCACAGCCACGGCATCCTTGTTACCCAACACGGATACACCAACTACACGGTCGCCATCAGCCATGACGTTCCCTACGGGCAGACATACGAACGGCGCGAATTGCCGGGGAGCTCGCGGATGGAATCAGGGCAAGCCTGCTGAGCCCTCGTCCTCCGACGCGGATCGGAGTTGGCCGACAGTTCCGCCTGCGCACGGCGTGAACAGGGCATCACCCCCTCGGGTCACCGGGCACGCGCTCGGAGAGGAACTCCTCCCAAGTCCTCAGCCCAACGGCCCTGTCCACGGACAGGTTGGCGCCCTCTCGGATGGCCTTGGCCGCCCTTCCAGGCATCGGCACGGGAAGGAGGATGCGTCGCTCACCGGCCGCGGCGAGATACGACCGGATGAGGTCACCCATCGGGTAAGAGACCGGCCCCGCAAGATCGGGCACCAGGCCTGCGGGCTCGCCGAGAGCGAGCTCGACGAGCCGGTCCGCGACCTCACCGGCGTCGACGGGTTGGAACCTGAAGCCTCTAGGCACTGGGATGACCGGGAGCTTGGCCATGGCCCGCGCCGTCAGCATCGTCAGTTCGAAGAACTGGGTGGCCCGGAGGGTGCTGAACGGGATTCCGGAGCCGGCTACGACCAGTTCGGCGTCCCGCTTGGACGCGAAGTAGCCGAAAGCCGCGCGGTCGAAGCCGCTCACGATCGGGATCGTGTCCGCCCCCACTACAGAAATGAACACAAGGTGCGCCACACCCGCGAGGGACGCTGCGGCGACGAGGCGGCGGGCCTTCTCGCCGTCGCCCTTCTGCGCGCCCGCGCAATGCACCACAGTGCGGACACCTTCCATCGCGGCCTCGACTCCGTCGCCGGTGTCAAGGTCACATCTCGCGAACTCGATGACCTGCCCGGGCGCAGGGGCGTGACGGCCCGCCACGCGCACGGCGTTGCCCGTGTCCACTAGGCGCGAGGACACGAGCCGCCCGAGCGTGCCGGTTCCGCCTGTCACCAAAATTGTCGAGTTCATGGCCGTTCTCCTCTTCCGGACCGGTTGTCTGCCCTTTGTCGGTGGGCTCATTTGCCATCATGGCATCCGGGACCCAAATCCTTCGGTTGCTAGGACAACACATCAGCATTCCGCGCAAGCCACGCCTCAGGAGCAAGTTCTAAGGAAGCTGGTGGCACCAGGTCGTGCATGGAAAGTCACGGTATGACCCCTGTCGTCATGGAAGACCGCACTTTGGCCCTCCACGGCGATAGTGCCCGACTGGTAGGGGTTGCCCCAGCCTGCAGGCGGGTTGCCGTGACCGTCGTCGAGCGGCTGGTCGGCGACGAAGAAGGAACCCTCCACCTGCGCTTCGTAAATGCCACAGTGCGTGAAGAGGGAGAAAGGGACAGCCAGGGGAGCGGTTGTGGTCGCACTTGCCGGTCCGTTGCTTTGCGGGGTTGCCGGGGCCGCACATCCACTCAGCATCGCCGTCGCGACAACCGCGGCAGCGACGGCTCGAACGTATCGTGCTGCGGCGTTCACAGGTAGCTGCAGATCCGGCCGGCGTCGCACGCATCGGGGTCCGCGGCAGCCGCGACGGCATGGTACTCCGCGACGGTCGCGCGCAGTGCGACGAGTTCGGCGATCTGCGCGTCGAGGCCGGCCAGCTGACCGGCAAGAAGGTCCCTCACATGGGTGCAGGGAGAGCGGCCTGCGTCGCGCAGGATCAGGATTTCGCGGATCTGTGTCAGGGCCAGCCCTGCGGCGCGACCTCGTCGAATGAAGTCGAGCCTGTTGATGGTCTCGCGTGTGTAATGGCGGTATCCGTTGGCGGTGCGCTCCGCGACTGGCAGCAGCCCGAACTCTTCATAGAATCTCAGGGCCTTACTCGTCATGCCCGCAGCTTGGGCGGCTTCACCGATTCGCACCATGCACCCCGTCCTCCTACCCTCTCGCCCTTCCACTGTAGGGGAAGGGGTTCACGCGGTGTAGTACGGGTTAGCGAAGGTAATCAGCGAATTCCACTTCGAAGTACTGCTTCGCCCCGGCGCCGATCACGGAGATTCTTCGTTCGCCGTCCTTGAACAGGAATACCGACGGAACCGAATTAACCCCGAAGGCCCCTGCAGTTTCGGGATTTTCGTCGACATTGACTTTGACGACGTCGATTTTGTCGGCGTATTCGACCGCGAGCTGTTCCAAGACCGGCGAAAGTCTTGCGCAGGGTCCAGACCAGTCCGCCCAGAATTCCACGACAACAGGTTTGGTTGACTTCAGCACATCGGCGTGGAAAGACGCGTCAGTTACATCTTTGGCCCGTTTCATGATCTCCCCCTTTTTCGCCTGCACCCTCGACCTTTGCACCTTCCCCTAAGGGAAAAGTCAAGGGGCAGTCAATAGGCGGCCGGACTGGCAACTTGGGCGAAAAGCCATCAAGCTAGAACAGGGGTAACCAGGGAGCGAAACGCACTCCCTCCGCACAGGAAGGCCCCGCAATTCCTAGACCAAGCCGGCCACCCAGGCCTTGGATCCGCATGTACCTCAAGGCCAGCAATACCGGCCGGGCAGGCGCCAAAGACCTCGGCGGGCTCAAGCCCGTCGAGCCGGTCGCCTGGCAGGAGGGAGTGCCCCTCCTCGGCGAAGATCAGGTTTATGTGATGAAGAACGGGCAGGAGTACCACCCGGCGTGGTGCCACATTGTGTCCGACAAATGGAGTTGCGCACCGAGAGGGCTGCGCGTGACCCTTTTGGTCGACGTCGGGAAGCGGACCAGGTGCCAGGAATGCGAGCGATTGTTGAGCACAGTAGCGGAATCCATTACGAAGAATGACGAAACACACCCGGGGTCTATGCGCCAGACTAACCCGGTAATCCCGCTGCGAGTGGTTGGGGTCTCCCATGGAATCCTCTTCTTGGCGGCGGGACCGAAATACCAGGAACTCCTCAAGCAGACCGCGGTGGAGCCGGCGACCCCATTGATCGTTGACGGCCGGCGCCACGGCATGCTCCTGCGAGTGGACGCCTCCCGCGACGAACCGCTCCTGGTTCTCCAGATGGACCCCCGTGCGACGTTCCGGAACGGCGCTTATCAGGCGCGGCTGCGTCGCCCACTGCAGCGGTCCGCGACCAAACCCTATGCCGTGGACTCCGTTGAACCGGCGCCGAGGGCCAAGCACGCGGCCCGGCACCCGGCGGTCACGGACGATATGGGAAGTTGAGCCGATACCGGCCGAAGCCGCCGACTCCAACCCAGAAGATGCCGGGCGCGGCTGAGGCCCGGCACCCGGCGTTACCGGCCGCCCTCGATCTTCCGGCTGCGTTGGTTCTGGGCCATCGGGCCGTACGGATACACGCCGACGCGCGGTTGGCTGGCCTGGGTGAGCCGCCCGGTTTCCTCGGGGCTGAGTTCCAGGTCCGCAGCGGCAAGGTTGTCCGCCAGCTGTTCCGTTGTGCGAGCACCGAGGATCACGGAGGTCACGGCAGGCCGGTCCACCAACCATGCCAAGGCTACCTGGGAGGCACTGACACCATGATCCGCGGCGACCTTTTCCACCGTTCCGATGATGTCCCACGTGCGCGGGTCCTCGTTCCGGGCCTGCCATGCCTCCATGCCGCGTTCCGGGTTCTCGCCCAGGCGGGTGGCGCCGACGGGCGGTTCGTCGCGCTTGTACTTGCCGGAGAGCCAACCGCCACCCAATGGCGACCATGGCAGCAGCCCGACGCCGGCATCCAGGGAAGCCGGAACGATCTCCGATTCGATCTCACGGACCAGCAGGCTGTACTGCGGCTGCAGGGTCACCGGTGCGCTCCAGCCAAGGGCCTTGGCCACGTGGACGGCCTTGGTCAATTGCCACCCCAGGAAGTTGGAGAAGCCGTAGTAGGCGATCTTGCCACTGCTGACGGAGTCGTGCAGGAAACGCAGCGTCTCCTCCAAAGGCGTAATGGGGTCCCACGCGTGCATTTGGTAGAGGTCTATCTGCTCCACGCCCAGGCGGCGCAGCGAGTCGTCCAACGCCCGCGTGAGGTGGCGTCGGGAGGTGCCGACGTCGTTCGGCGCCGTCCCCATGGGGAAGCGGCCCTTGGTGGCCAGCACCACTTGGTCCCGCGCATCGGGCCGTTCGGCGAGCCAGCGGCCGATGATTTCCTCCGATACCCCGGCGCTGTAAACGTCGGCGGTGTCGATGAAGTTGCCGCCGGCTGCGACGTAGCTGTCCAGGATGTCGCGGGACGTTTCCTCGGTGGCCTCGGCCCCGAAGGTCATGGTTCCCAGCGCGTAGTTCGAAACCACGGCGCCGCTGTTGCCCAAAGTGCGATACTGCATGATGTTCCTCAGTCCTCGGTGGGGGTAGTGCGGTTGGGATGGTAGGTCCGCCAGGTATGCTCGGGCGCGAACCCCAGTAACCGCCTTGCCTTGTCGATGGAGAGCATGGTCTCGTGCTCCCCCAGTTCCTTGATCACCTTCACATTCGGGAACACCTCTGCGGCCAAGCTGGCGCTGGATCGGCTCATGACCGTATCCGCGTTGGCGATGATGAACGCTTCGAACCCCGGCTTGCCGTTCTCGAGTGCCCGGGCCACAGCCTGCGCGCCGTCCCGGCCATCGATGTAACCCCACAGGTTCCACTTGCGCAGCATGGCGTCCGAGCCGAAGGAGGGAAACCGTTCGTAGTCTTCCACGTCCATGACGTTGGAAAACCGCAGCGCCACAATGCTTAGCTCAGGGTCCCAACGCGTGAGTTCGATAGCCATCTGTTCCTCAAGATGCTTCACCAACGAATACGTGCTCTCCGGCCGGGCCGGATATTCCTCATCCACCGGAATATAGGGAGGGTCGACGTCGAACGGCAGGCCCAGCACCGTCTCACTCGAGGCGTAGACAACCTTCTTGATGCCGGCCCGGCGGGCCGCTTGGAACACGTTGTAGGTGGAGAGCATGTTGTTCTCAAACGTGGCGGCATCCGGGACGATGCCGGGTGCGGGAATGGCACCCAGATGCACCACGGCGTCGAAGCCACTGTGCCGGTCATCCAGCCCCAAGAACACATCCAACACCTGACCGTAGTCGCGCAAGTCCACGATCGCCAGGCCGGGGTTTCTCGCACCTGCACGGTCCAGGTTCAACACCTGGTGCCCGTCCTCCGTGAGCCGGCGCACCACGTGTCGGCCCAGCTTTCCGCTTCCTCCGGTCACTGCAATTCTCATCGTTACTCCCTCGGTATAGCTCGATGGTCCCGACCGGACGCCTGGTCAAGCCTCGTTGGGCAATACCATTGGCGTGCTTGATCCGTGCCGGCGGTGTCGAATCCACAGTAGGGTCTGACCCAGCCCTCGCGCGTGGCCCTCTCAGTCCTAGGACGGCCAGACCCCTTCCCCATGTGAACTGCATGCCCCGCCCCGGGAAGCACGCCCGGGCTGGCAACCCCGACCTCGAAGTGGCGGCCGTCCAGGCGTACCCTGCATTCATGGACAACACCTTCGAGATTGAACTGGTGAATGACAACGAGTACGCAGTGCGTTCGAAGGCAGAAGGGCAGACAGTGGAGTCACTTTTCCGAACCGATCCCGATTATCTTGAACGCATAGGGCTGTCCAAGGCCGACGGGAAGCGGGTCGTGGAGGAGACTGTTCGCTTCCTCGCCGAGCATCAACCCGTGATCGATTTCCCGCCGATGATCGATCTTGAAGACATCGCCGCTGCATACGAGGATTACCCGCAGCAACTCCGGAGTCGCCTCGAAATGGATTAACCCATTACGAGGTTGGCTGGTCGGGAGACGCTAGAGGGTCTTCCTCCCGAAGCTGCTCGCCGCGGTAAGGATCTAGACCCTGCACCCGCGATTGCCCTATCGTTGGGGAACCGAGGACAGTCGGCCCGGCGCTCCGCATCGGAGGTACATGATGGGCATCATCTCGTCTAAATTCCACGGCAGACGGCAGAGCGGCAACCCAGCATTGCCGCCTGGCCAATACCAGACCGAGAGCTTTCCAGTCCTTACGGCCGGCCCTGCGCCCCGAATCCCCACCGCTGACTGGGAATTCTTCATCACCACCGAGGCAGGTCAGCGCCATGCGTGGTCTTGGGATGCATTCATGGCCTTGCCCCAGACAGACATCCATACGGACATTCATTGCGTGACCAGTTGGTCCAGGCTGGGCACCTCGTGGCGAGGAGTGTCCCTGGATACTTTATTTGAGAACGTGGAAACCAGCTGCGAGTTCACGACGGCCCACTCCTACGGCGGATACACGACCAACGTCCCGCTCCCGGATCTCCTTGGTGGCCGAGCATGGGTAGCCTGGGAATTCGACGGTGCGCCACTTGAACGCGCGCACGGCGGACCTGCCCGCCTCATCGTGCCCCATCTCTACTTTTGGAAGAGCGCAAAATGGATCAACGGCATCGAGCTGACGCGGGGTGATGATCCTGGTTTCTGGGAATCCAACGGCTACCACATCCACGGCGACCCGTGGCGGGAGGAGCGTTACTCATGAGGATCGCCAGGTGAGTACGTTGTGGCGCGTGGCCGACGTCGTCAGCAGCATGCCCGAAACGGAGACCGCCAGAACCATAGGGCTGCGCGTGAACGGCCTGAACGGCAACCTCGCCGGACAGCACATCGACATCCGCCTCACTGCAGACGACGGCTACACGGCCGTGCGCTCATACTCCGTGGCCAGGGCAGGCATGGACGAAACCCTGGAGATCACCGTTGACGAGTTGGCCAACGGAGAAGTCTCCCCCTATCTGGTCAGAGACCTGGTGGTTGGGGACCAGTTGGAAATCCGGGGGCCGGTGGGTGGCTGGTTCGTCTGGAAACCGACTGACACAAACTCTATTCAGCTGATTGCTGGAGGATCCGGCATCGTGCCACTCATGTCCATGATCCGCGCACACCATGCATCAGAAAATCCGGCGCAGTTCCGGCTGCTCTATTCGCTCAAATCGCCCGAAGCGGGCTTCTACCGGGAGGAGCTCGGTACCCTCGGCCAAGAATCCTCCAAGCTCACCGTCGACTACATCTTCACGCGCAAGACGCCACCGGGTTGGCCGACTGCTGCGCAACGGCTCACGGCAGAAACCTTGCTGGCCAACATCTTGCCACCCGACCCCACCCCGGACATCTTCATCTGCGGCCAGACCGTATTTGTGGAAACGGTTGCGGAATGGCTCGTACAGGCGGGATATCCGACCGCTTCCATCAAGACCGAACGCTTCGGCGGAACGGGAGGAACCCGGTGAGTGCCAACAACGGCTCCGATTCTCCAGGCGCCAAGGAACCGAGCTTCGACGATCTGGACATCGCTGGAATCGAAGGCAATTCAATACCCCATCTGGATGGAAACGCGGTGGCGGGACAGCTGTGGGAGCTGTTTCGCTTCGATATCGTCGCCGCGATCGGACGGTGCAGGCACTGCGGTGCTGTCCGCGTTTTCGGGGAGACGATGGTGTACGTTGACGCGCCCGGGATCGTTGTCCGCTGCGCTTCCTGCGAGGGCGTGCTGCTGCGCCTCGTAGAGACCCCCACTCAGTACTGGCTCGACGTGAGCGGACTCAGCCATCTGCAGATCGACCGCGAGGGCTAGGTACTCTTCAGGAACCTGGATGTCTCATGCGCGCTGTGGGTGGCCGCTGTCTTCTTGATTGAGTGTCTGGCTCCCCCTGTAGTTGGCAAAGCGAGGTTCGACGGCCCAGGCCGCCTGGTGTAGAACACGGGCCAGCAACGCCCGAAGGCGGACCAGCCGCCTGTGGGTACGTCCGGCGGGCCGTGGAGCGATAACCGGGGCATTCGGCAATGCGCTGAGTGCTTCGTGGTTGATGGACTTGATGACTGCGCAAGCCATCATGAGCGAAAAATCCATGGTTCTCTTCTGTCGTTTGGTTTTAGTCCGCGCCGAAACGGGCCCCAGGCATCCTTCGGGCAGCGGTGAGCGGGGATTCGGAGCGACTCATCCTAGAGCCGGTTCCGTCGAGTCCTTGCAAACGACGTTATGCGGCGAGGGGCATAATGTCAGCAGCTGTGACGCTCCCTGGTTTTCCTAGGACTGAGCGACCTACCTTGCCTAATGGAAAGCCCGAATCCGGCGGTGCAGAATTGAAGGCATGGGTCAGAGTGCAGAGTTCGGAAAATTCCTGAAGGCGATGCGGTCACGGTTGACCCCGGAGCAAGCCGGGATCAGCGCCGGTCCCGGTGCGCGCCGGGTCCCGGGGCTGCGCCGTGAAGAGATCGCCCGGCTGGCTGATGTGAGCACGGACTACTACACAAGGTTGGAGCAGGGCCGCAACATCCACCCCTCCCGATCGGTGCTTGACTCTGTGGCGCGTGCACTGAACCTTGATCCGGGCGAGCATGCGCACATGATGGACCTTTTGCAGAATTGTGCGATGTCCCAGCGTCCGCCCGTTTCCGGGCAGCGAGTGCGGCCCGGCCTGCACCAGCTTCTCGACGCGGTGGGCAACGTGCCTGCCCTTATCCTCGGTCGACGCACTGATGTTCTTGCCGGAAACCGTCTTGCCATCCTCCTGCTTGCCGATTTCCCCACAATGCCCGCAACGGAACGGAACCTGACCCGGTGGATCCTCCTCGATCCGTTCGCACAATCGCTTTTCCGGGATTGGAAGACCGTAGCAGCTGATGCGGTGGGATCCCTTCGCGTGGACATCGGGCGTCACCCCAACGACGTGCAGGCAAGTCAACTCGTCGGCGAACTCGCGGTATCCAGCGAGCACTTCCGCAAGTGGTGGGCAGGGCACCGGGTGGCAAAAGCATCGGCGGGGATTGTGCGGCTCCACCATCCCGTAGTCGGGGACTTGGAACTCAATGTTGAAGACCTGGTACTGCCCGACGATCCGGATCAGATGCTAAGGGTGTATTCCGCCCCGCCAGGGTCGTCGTCGGCGGATTCACTCGCGCTGCTTGGCAGCTTCGGCGCCGGAACCGGCACCCCTGAGGCTGCACAAGCATCCGAAGAAAGGGACGGGTCCGACGCCACAGGGACCCCTGGTTCCCGAACCTCCCCCTGAACAGACGCAAGAACATAACCGTTTCAGATATCTATCCAAGGGAAACTACATTGATGAACTACGCCCCCACGCAGGACCGTTATGATTCCATGCCATACCGAAGGGTCGGGCGAAGCGGTCTGAAACTTCCGGCGGTCTCACTGGGCCTCTGGCACAACTTCGGCGACGACAAGCCTTTTGAGGCACAACGGGCCATCCTTCGCCGCGCTTTCGACCTCGGCGTCACGCATTTCGACCTAGCCAACAACTACGGTCCGCCCGGCGGCAGTGCCGAAACCAATTTTGGCCGGCACCTGAGGGAGGACTTCAAGCCGTACCGCGACGAGCTGGTCATCTCCACCAAAGCCGGATACCGCATGTGGCCCGGCCCGTATGGGGAATGGGGCTCCAGGAAATACCTGCTCTCGAGCCTGGACCAGTCTCTTGAACGCATGGGCCTGGACTATGTGGACATCTTCTACAGCCACCGCCCGGACCCGAATACGCCGCTCGAGGAAACCATGGGAGCGCTCGACACCGCGGTCCGCTCGGGCAGGGCGCTATACGCCGGCATTTCCTCCTATTCCCCGGACAAGACGCTCGAGGCGGCTGCCATCCTCCAGGACCTTGGCACACCATTGCTTATCCACCAGCCCTCGTACTCGATGCTCAACCGCTGGACCGAACAGGGCGAGCCCAACTTGTTCCAAGCCCTTGAGCGGGTGGGCGCAGGCGCCATCGCGTTCTCGCCCCTTGCGCAAGGTTTGCTGACCACCCGGTACCTGAACGGCGTCCCGGAGGACTCCCGCGCCGCCGCAGGCAAGTCGCTGGTGGACACCCAACTCTCCCAAGAGAACCTGACCCGGATCCGCGGGCTCAATGAGATCGCGGCACAGCGCGGGCAGTCCCTCGCCCAGATGGCCATAGCCTGGGTGCTGCGCCCACAGAAGAAGGGCATCCCGGTCACATCTGCCCTGGTCGGTGCCAGCAGCGTCCGGCAACTGGAAGACAATTTGGCGGCAGTTTCGGGCCCGAGCTTCACCGACGATGAGCTCGAGAAGATTGACGAATTCGCCGTCGAGTCCGATATCAACCTTTGGGCGGGGGCCCTGCAGGCCTAAACTGTGGCGGGTTGCAGAACCGCTCGCACCTGGGGCGCTCCGTAGGTAGGCGGGCCCCCGTTCTGGACTTGTAAGGATTCCACCCGCGACGGCCAGGGCAAGCATTGGCATGATGGGGGCATGTCATTGACCTTGGAACGCCACGCCCGGATCGGAATCATTGGCGGCACGGGCCTCTACAAGCTGCCCGGAGCGGTCGTGCTCGACACGCTCGATCTCGCGACGCCGTTCGGGCCGCCTTCAAGCCCCGTCACCGTCGCCCGGCTGGCAGCGCCGGATGGACCTGGCGGCGCGGACGGCCCAGTGGTCGCGTTTTTGAGCCGGCACGGGCGCGTGCACAGCATTGCCCCCCAGCAGATCAACTACCGGGCCAACCTCTGGGCGTTCAAGAGCCTAGGCGTGGAGGCTGTCATCTCCTCCGCGGCTGTGGGCGGACTGGCTTCCAGCCACGGAACCGGCATGTTTGCCGTGCCGGACCAGGTTCTGGACAGGACCTGGGGCCGCTCGGACACCTTCTACGATGGCTCGCTGCCCACCGGAGTGCAGCATCTGCCCGCCGCCGAGCCCTACAGCGCTCCGCTGCGCGCGGCACTCATCTCCGCCCTGGAGCGACAGGGGGAAGACTTCGCTGAGGCGGCCACTGTAGCCACCATCAACGGTCCGCGCTTCTCCACCAAGGCCGAGTCCGCGGTCTTGGTCCAGGCAGGTGCGCACCTCATTAGCATGACCCAATACCCGGAGCCCGTGCTCGCGGCAGAGTTGAACATGCACTTCGCCGCGCTGGCATTCATTACGGATGCCGACACCGGGCACGACGGCTCCGAACCCGTGACGGCAGAGCTGGTGCTGGGCCGGCTGGCGGCGGCGCAGCCCCGGATCCTGTCCGTGTTGTCCGACGCGGTGCGGATCGTTTGGGCGGGGCTGGCCAACGCTGAGCCGGCGGACGACGGCGGAAACTGGCGGATGGCGCTCATGCCGGACGCGGCGGTCGCTGCCGTGATGGGCGACGCCGGCCCTCTCCGCCCCGGCGCGGAAGGGACAGGGCCGTGAGAATTCTGGTCACAGGAGGAGCCGGTTTCATAGGTAGCCATGTTGTCGATGCCGCGGTGGCCCGCGGCTGGGAGGTCCGAATCCTTGACTCACTGGATCCGGCGGTGCACCCGGATCCACCACAAGGACTTCCCGGCGTTCCCCTGCTGGTGGGCGACGTCGGAGACCCGGCCGCGGTGGCAGCGGCGCTCGCGGGGGTCGACGTCGTCGTCCATCAGAGCGCCAAAGTCGGCCTCGGCGTGGACTTCTCCGACGCCCCGGACTACATCCGCAACAATGACCTGGCCACGGCCGTGCTCCTGGCAGGCATGGCCGCGGCCGGCATCGACAAGCTGGTACTGGCTTCCTCCATGGTGGTCTACGGAGAAGGCGCCTACACGGACTCAGCCGGCAAGCCCGTGCGCCCGCGGCCGCGCCTGGTGGAAGACCTCGTACACGGAATCTTTGATCCCCGGGACCCTGCGACCGGGGAGCTCCTACTGCCGACACTGGTCACCGAAGACGCGGCCCTCGATCCGCGGAACGTCTATGCCGCCTCCAAATTGGCCCAGGAAAACCTGGCGTCCGCCTGGGCGCGCTCAACCGGAGGCACTGCGATCGCTCTTCGGTACCACAACGTCTACGGCCCTCGGATGCCCAAAAACACCCCCTACGCGGGCGTGGCCAGCCTGTTCCGTTCTGCACTGGCCCGCGGAGAGGCGGTGAAGGTGTTCGAGGACGGCGGCCAGCGCCGCAGCTTTGTCCACGTCGCGGACGTGGCGGAAGCAAATCTGTGCTCGATTGATGCATTGGCGAGCGGCAGGGCCGTGGCGCCAGGCAGCTTCAGGGCGTACAACATCGGTGCAGCGGAGGTCCACACCGTTGGACAGGTCGCGGCGGTCCTGAGCTCTGTTGGTGGAGGGCCGGACCCTGTGGTCACGGGCGAATTCCGGCTAGGCGACGTCCGGCATATCACCGCCAGCTCGGCTCGCGCGCGAGCCGAGCTGGGCTGGATCCCCGAGCACGGTTTTGAGGACGGCATGCACGAGTTCGCCACGGCCCCGCTGCGCGGAGAACCTAGCTAGACAGCCAGCTCCGGCTCAGCGTCAGTTGAGGTTCGGACGCGACGCCGTCGGCCTGTTCGGTGGCTGCCCGAGGGCAAACGTCCCGGTTCCGTAAGGATTTCCGCCTGTCGCGCCGGGCCTGGGGCTTCTACGGTCAAAGGGTGGAGAAACAGCAGAGTGGTTCGCGCGGTTCGCAGGATGGAATCGGTTTGGAAAGCAGCCAGGGCGGACCAGGCGAGGACTTCGGGGAGCTACCCGTGTTGGTGGATGTGGTGTTGCCCTGCCTCAACGAGCGCTCGGCCCTTCCCCAGGTGCTGATGGCCCTGCCGCTTGGATACCGGGCGATCGTCGTGGACAACGGATCCACCGACGGCTCCGGTGCGCTGGCCGCCAGTCTGGGCGCGACCGTCGTCGACGAACCGAGGCGCGGCTTCGGCGCCGCAGCGCATGCCGGGCTGTTGGCTTCCACTGCGGAGTTTGTAGCCTTTTGCGATTGCGATGGTTCCTTGGACCCGGCCCAACTGGCCCCGATGCTGGAGCTCGTCCGCGCAGGGCAAGCCGATCTGGTGCTGGGTGCCCGGCATCCGGCCCCCGGTGCCTGGCCGATCCACGCCCGCCTGGCCAACATGGCCCTGAGCCGGCGGTTGCGCCGGCTGACGGGGATCCCTGTCACGGATCTGGGTCCCCTTCGACTGGCTCGGCGCAGCGCGTTGCTAAGACTGGACCTCACAGACCGGCGCAGCGGCTATCCGCTGGAAATGTTCCTCAAAGCCCACCGCGACGGCTGGCGTGTAGCCGAGGTCCCGGTCGCCTATGCGCCACGGCTGGGGAAGTCCAAGGTGACGGGGACGCTGCGCGGAACCCTTACGGCCCTCAAAGACATGGGGACGCAGTTGGCGGCAGCTTCGCGGCAGGCGTCGGGGACGAAGGACGGCGGGCCGGCGGATGGACCTTCGGCCGATGCCCAAGGAGCGACGCCGTGAATCTCACCATCGCCGTGATTGCCAAAGAATGTATCCCGGGCATGGTCAAGACGCGCCTCACTCCCCCGCTCACCCAAGAGCAGGCCGCAGCCCTGGCCCAGACCAGCCTCAGCCAGACGCTGGACACGGTACGATCCCTCCCCGCGGCCAGGCGTTTGCTGGTGTTCGAGGGGACGCCTGGCAACAGGGACGCTGCTGGTTTTGAGGTGCTTGCCCAGAGTGCCGGCGGGCTGGACGAGCGGCTGGCAGCCATCTGTTCGCTCGCGACCGGCCCGCTGCTGATTCTGGGTATGGACACCCCCCAGCTGTGCCGGGACCAGCTGGTCCCGCTGCTGGCGGACTGGTCAACGCCCGCCCCGGCACCACGCCGCGACGCGTGGCTCGGCCCGGCGTCGGACGGCGGCTTCTGGGCCTTGGGCCTGCACCGGCCCGACGGCGGCCTGATCCGCGGCGTGGAAATGTCCACTCCGCAGACCGGGGCGCATCAATTCGCCCGGCTGGCCGACGCCGGCCTGGACGTGGGGCTGCTCCCCGTCTTGAGGGACGTCGACCACTTCGCCGATGCCCTGGTTGCCGCGCGAAAATGCAGCGGCACCCCGTTTGCCCGCGCGGTGGACCGCCTTGCCAGAGGACTGCCAGCGCCAGAGGGGCCGGTTGGGGTGCCCTCTGAAGTGGCGCCCAACCGATCGGCGGCCCTGCGATGAGCATCCAGACAGCCCCCATCGGGGGTGCCAAGGCCGCAGTCCCTTTTGCCGGCACCCGTCCGGTTGCCCAATTTGGCCAAGGTGGACACGAACCGTACGCACGCTGCCTGCCCCTCGGCCTGGGGCGCCTGACGTTGCGTCCGGAATCTGCCATGCCGGGGTCCAGCGGGCATGTCACCTTCAGCATGCTCCGCTGGTCCGCCCCGGCCACTGCGGACGAACGCGATCTGTTGCGCACCCTTCGGGGGCCGATTCTCGATGTGGGCTGCGGCCCCGGCCGGATGCTTGAGGCCGCCCGGGAGCTGGGACTGGCGTCGATGGGCGTCGATTTGAGTGCCGCCGCGGTACGGCTGGCCACCGACCGCGGCGGCGCTGCCATCCTTGGCTCCATCTTCGACCCGGTCCCGCACGAGCGCGGCTGGGGTTCGGCTCTTTTGCTGGACGGGAACATCGGCATCGGCGGAAATATCCGGGTGCTGCTGGAGCGCGTTGCCTCACTGTTGTCGCCGGGCGGGCAGGTGCTGGCAGAGGCGGAAACCCCGGACGACCTTGATGTGGCCTATCTGGCCGTGCTGGAGGATTCAGATGGGCATGCCAGTGCCGCCTTTCCCTGGGCCCGTGCCGGCGCAAGTGCGCTGGCCCTCCACGCGGCCCGGGCCGGGCTCGATTGCGTTGCCAAGCGGACCTTTCAGGGCCGCGTCTTTCTGACCTTGGAATTGCGACCATGAAATCCGACAGCGGCCACCGCCGCAGCCACCACCGGGACAAGCCAGAAGACACCCAGGGCCTGCGCACAATGCCTGGTTGGACGGGGCACCGCCCGTCGCCCGGAGGCCATGCGACCGGCCCGGTCGGGAACGGCTCGGCGAGGAAAAGGCCACCGCACCCTGGTGCCGCGGCTGAGGCGGTGGCGCTGTCTCTGATAGCACTGCTGGCCGGCGTCGTCTGGTGGACGGTCACTACGGATCCATCAGCAGAGTGGGTGTCCCCTGTTGGCACCCTGGCCGCCTGGGCCCTCTTCGTTCCGGCAGCACTGGTTGCACGCCGGATCCCGGGACGGCACGCTGCCGCCGTCGTGCTCCTGGGCTCCCTGCTGGTGGGAGCCGCGGCTATCGCCGCACCGCCCGCCACCAGCAACGATTCCGCCCGCTATGCGTGGGACGGCATCATCCAGAAAGCCGGAATCTCGCCGTACGCCCACGTTCCGGCGGACGACGCGCTGCGGCCACTGCGTCCGGCATGGCTGTTCCAGGATGCCGGGCCGGACGGAACCTGCCATACCAATCCCTTCCCCACGGGCACCGAGACCTCCACCAACATTCCCAGCGGCGGCACCCTGTGCACGGCCATCAACCGGCCAACCGTGCCCACCGTCTATCCGGCCGTGGCGGAGCTGTATTTCCTGGCCGTGCGGCTCATCCCCCGTTCCGAGGTCGGGTTCATTGCCTTCCAACTGACGGGGCTGCTCCTCAGCCTCTCCATAACGGTGGCGCTGCTGGCGTTCCTGCGCCGCACCGGAAGACCCGCACACCAGGCGGTCTGGTGGGCGTGGTCTCCGCTGGTCGCCTTTGAAGCCATCAACGGCGCCCACGTGGACACGCTCGGCGCGGCCCTAGCCCTGGCGGCAGCGCTGCTGTTGGTGGGTGGGCGCGCACTCGGGTCCGGAATAGCCTTTGGCGCGGCCGTGGCCACCAAGCTCATTCCCGCCATCAGCGCCCCGGCCCTGCTGTACCGCCGGCCGGTCCGCTTCGTGGCTGCGGCCGTGGCCACGTTTACCGTGGCGTACGTGCCGTATGTCCTCGCCAGCGGTTGGGCAGTACTCGGCTACCTGCCCGAATACCTTCGCTCGGAGGGGTACGACGGGCAGGACAGCCCGCGTTTCACGCTGCTGAAACTAGTGCTCCCGGCTAGCTGGGCAGGGCCGGCAGCCCTGGTGCTACTGCTGGGTCTGGCCTACTACGTGTGGCGGACCACCAACGCCACCCGGCCCTGGGACGGGCAGGTCTTGATGGTCGGAGGAACGCTTCTGATCGTTTCGCCCAGCTACCCCTGGTACGCACTGCTGCTCCTGCCGTTCGTGGTGCTGAGCCGTCGTTACGAGTTCACCGCCATCGCCCCCGTGCTGGCCATGATGTATTTCACCGGCGCCGAACCTTACGGCCAGCTAACTGCGCGGCTGGGCTTGGGTGCCGTCGCCGTGCTCTTGGTGGTTGCCACGGTGGCGCGACGACGGCCGCAGCAAGCAACGACGTAGCCACGGCGCCGGCGAGGCACGTTCCAGTTCAGCCAGCTGCATGCGGGAATCTTGCCGGGGTCCCGTCCGTTCTCATCGCATGGCCTGCCTCGGAGGCGTGGACAAGTAACGGAAGTTTGGGGACCGACCATGACATTGAATGAAACAATTGCCCGTCTACGGGCCGGACATCTCATGGTCCGCGATGCCCAAGAGTGGGACGAGCTATCCACGAACCTGGGACGCGCTTACGACACGAAAGACGACGAACTCATTGAACAGCTGCGGCCACCGTTTCTCCAGTCATGGAGGACCGTCACAAGATACGTCCTCCGCGACACATTCGAGGCAGCAGGCATCGCAGTCACCGACCCCAGCCACCCTTGGGGAATCGCAACGCTCACCGCGAAGGGAACCAGCTGCGAGCCACTCCTCTGCCGCGCCGACTCTGTGGACACTGAAAGGACAGAGTCCGTGTATGGTGGACTCCGCCTGCTCACTTTCGCGGACGCAATGAGCAACTACGCCGACTGCCTGACGCGCCTGTTCGACGAGCTGGACTGACCGGGCCGACCCGGGGAAGGAGCCGCCGTCGAACTCTTGCTTTCGCGCAGAGCACGCCGAAGGATGGGACGGGTGGATGTGATTCCGCGGCATCCTCCTCGACGCGCTTCTCCTCGGCCGGAAGACCTACGACATCTTCGCTGGCTTCTGGCCGACTGCCCCGGCCGATGACCCGATCGCCACCCGGTTCAACACCGTCCCGAAGTATGTCGCATCACACACGCTGACCGACCCCGACTGGGCCGGGACGACCGTGCTGACGAATGTCGGAACCGAGGTCCGCGAGATCCGCGAGCGCTACGACGAGACCCACGTCATCGGCAGCGGTGGCCTCCTCCAGACCCTCCTCACCGAGGACCTCGTCGACCGGCTGAATCTCTGGCTGTACCCAGTGACTTTCGGCAGAGGCAAGCGGATCTTCCGCGACGGCACCGTTCCCTCCGCCTTCGCAGTCGCCCAGCCGCCGCGGGCCTTCCCGAAAGGCGCAATCTGGCTCGTCTACCAGCGCGCGGGCGATGTGGTGCTAGGCGTCGACATCGAGGCGGCGCGCAAAGAGACATGACAGGGGCTTGCCTAGCGAATCCCGCTGTCCACAACCAGCGTGATGTGAACGGGAGTTTGTGAGATGACCACTTGCTCGCTGGCCGTCGAAGCGTAACCGCCCACGTTGCTCGTTTTGATGACGTAGAGACCGTCAGGCAGCGTGAGGTTGAAGGCACCCGCGCTGTCGGTCAGTGTTGAGCCCCGCACCACTTCCCGATCCAAGGCGACAACCGTGGCCCCTGACAGTGGGCGCGGCGGACACTCCTGACCAATACGTTCCACGGGACACACCGGGGCGGTCAGCACGGAGCCGGTAACAACGCCGGAATGCCCAATGCCCGGGCCGCTTTGACCAGCGCACCCACACAACCACATGACCGCGGCCAACAAGGCCCAGCCGAACCGCTTCACTTCACTCACCAACGTTCCAGCACAACACGATGTTCCCAGCCGCCCGTCGGCTCGCGGCGGCGGACCCGTGCCTTGGACCGGCCAATGTGGCCGCCAGAAGGCTCGACGATTTGTACACAACACCGAGTATCCACCCTGCCGGGCCACCGGGAGCCTCCGAACCCATGCTAGCCAGGGATATCTAAGGCAGACTGGTGGCGTGAGCGGAATCCGGTGGGTGCTGCACGTCGATCTCGACCAGTTCATCGCGGCTGTCGAAGTGCTCCGCCGGCCGGAGCTTGCGGGCAAGCCGATCATTGTGGGCGGTCGGGGCGACCCCACGGAAAGAGCTGTGGTGTCTACCGCATCCTACGAAGCCCGGGCGTTCGGCGTGGGTTCCGGAATGCCCTTACGCATCGCGGCCCGGAAAGTGCCCGACGCCGTGATCCTGCCCGTCGATCACGAGGCTTACCTCGCGGCGTCTGAAACGGTGATGGCTACCCTGCGCGCGCAGCCCGGCGCCACCGTGCAGGTGCTGGGTTGGGATGAAGCCTTTGTAGGCATTGAGACGGAGAATCCGGAAGCGTACGCCCGGCAGGTGCAGGCCGCTGTCCTGGAACGAACGCAGTTGCATTGCAGCGTGGGCATCGGCGACACCTTGGTCCGGGCCAAGGTCGCCACCGGTTTCGGCAAGCCGGCCGGCATCTTCCGTCTCACTGCCGGGAACTGGCTTGACGTCATGGGCAGCCGGCCCACTAAGGACCTGTGGGGCGTCGGAACCCGAGTGTCGGCCCGGCTTGCCAAGCTCGGCATCAACACAGTCGCCAAGCTCGCCGCAGCCGACCCCCAAGACCTGGTCCCGGAGTTCGGCCCCAGGATGGGTCCTTGGTACGCGCAGCTCGGACGCGGGGACGGCGCCAGCGTTGTGGACGACACTCCGTGGGTTGCCCGCGGGCATAGCCGGGAGACCACCTTCCAGCGGGACCTGACCGAGCCAACCCAGGTGGACGACGCCGTGAGGGAGCTGACAGCGCGCGTGCTGGAGGATGTTGTGGCCGAAGGACGGCCCGTGGTTGGGCTGACCCTCAAGGTTCGGTACGCGCCGTTCCTGACCACGACGCACGCGAGGAAGATTGCCGAGACATTCGACCGGAACGAAATCCTCGCGCGCGCCTTGGACCTCGCGGCCGGAATCGAAGCGGGCCGTCCGATCCGGCTCCTGGGCCTGCGGGCCGAAATGGCAATGCCCGACGATGCCCGAAAGGGACATACGCCGACGCGCGGAGGTTGGTGACGGCGTCGCTCCCTTCCTTACCCGCGCGGATGCTGACGGATCTCAGAACTGCGGCGGGATGCTGGGTATGGAGCGGTGGAGCATCTTGAATGCCCGCCACGAGGCTTCCATCTCGATCAGGCTTTGACGAGTGCGTTCGGGGTCAAGCCTGGCGAGGCTCGCGACGATCCCCTGCTGGACGGCCATGGCCGTCGCCAACGATGGGAAGAAGGACGTGCCTTCCGCCGGGACGAGGATGACTTCGTCGGCGCATTCTTCGAGTGCTGGCGGGAGGCTGTCCGTCATGACGACGATCTTCGTTCCCCGTGCATGGGCTTCCACGGCGGCGGTCACGGCCACGTCATAGATCCGCCAGTAGGAACACACGATGAGTACATCCGAGGGCCCCATCTGCACGACGGTATTGGCCATGGTCGCCGGGACATCGAGCAGTCCACGGGCCGGGTACCCGGCGATTTGGATGTTGTGGTTAAGGGCGTGCCCGACCGCGGCGAAGCTGCCCTGTGCGGTGACATAGATGCTTTCCGCGGCGGCCAGCATTCGGACGACCCGTTCAATTTGATGCTCGTCGACGTTGCGCAAGGCGGCGGAAACTGAATCCGCGTCCCAGCGGAGCGATGCCTGAAACGGTGAATCAGAGCTCTTGTGTGCTCGGTCTACCTCCATGACCGAAAGATTCGCCATGTACCTGACGCGCAGCTCCCGTTGGAGATCCGGCCAGCCTTTGTAGCCGAGCCGCTGGGCCAGCCTGGTGACACTTGAGACGCTCGTCCGCGCTTCTTCGGCCAGCTCAGAGGCCGTCATGTAGCTTGCCGTGTCGGTCCGGGCCAGGATATTGCCAAGCACCAGGTTGCCGGCCCGGCTCAGCTTCTGCTTCGAGGACAACCGCCTGAGCCACGTGCCGACGGAATCCGGATCGGTGTCCCCGTAAATTGTGTCTGACATCGCACTCCCGACGCTGGCATCCATAGATGGAAACGACGCTACAGCAAGTTTTTGAGAGTTTATTTGCAGAATTCCGTTGACTGCAAGAATCTTTGCACATAGCGTGTGCATACCTTGTAAGCACCGTTGTATCGGCACAGGAGTAACAGTGACCCTATCTGCCCGTCTCGACAGACTTCCCCTCAGCCGCCCGCATTATCTCCTTTTGCTCATCGGAGGGTTGGGCTACACCTTCGACGGAATGGATGGCGCCGTAGTCGCGTTCCTCATGCCGACTATCAAAACCGCCTTCGCCTTGGACAACAGCCAACTTGGCCTCGTGGCATCCGCGTCTCCGTTCGGCTTCCTGTTCGGCGCCATCATCGCCGGTTATCTGGGCGACAGGATCGGCCGCAAGAAGGTCATGATGTACTCCCTCGTTGTCTACGCGGTGGCATCACTCGTTGCGGCACTGGCCGGGAACTTCGAAGTCTTCCTGATCGCCAGGATCGTCACGGGCCTTGGCGGCGGGGCGGAAAGCGCGATCATCGCCCCGTTCCTGTCCGAATTCGTTCCAAGCCACCGCCGAGGATGGTTCATTGGGGCCCTGGCCGGCTTCTTCTCGTTCGGCTTCGTGGCCGCTGCCCTGATCGGACGGTTTGTTGTCCCACTACCGGAGGGCTGGCGCTGGGCGCAGGTCATCACCTTTTTGCCCATCGTCATGGTGCTCTGGTGGAGAAGAAGCGTCCCTGAGTCTCCTCGCTTCCTGATCAACAATGGCGAGATACAACGCGCCGAGCACATCGTGGAGTCCTTCGAACAAAAAGTCCGTGCCGCGACCCGCGCGGAGCTACCGCCGGTGGAGGAGTCCAGAATCCTGGAACTCGAACCGGAAAAATACTCCTTGCGCAAGGCCCTGGCCTACTTGTGGGGACCCAAAATGTGGCGGACTACCGCAGTCACCTGGCTCATTTGGTTCGTCATCACCTTCTCTTACTACGGCTTCTTCTCCTGGATCCCGACCCTGCTCGTGGCCAAGGGCCTCACGGTCACCAAGAGCTTCGACTTTTCACTCTTCATCTATCTGGCCCAGATCCCCGGTTATTTCAGCGCCGCGTGGCTGAGTGAACGGCTGGACCGCAAGCACACGATTGCCATCTACATGGTCGGCTCGGCCATCAGCGCCTTCTGGCTCAGTCAAATGGCCGATCCGGCAATGATCACAATGGCCGGAGTGTTCCTCTCCTTTTTCCTCAACGGCACCTACGCAGGAGTGTACGCCTACACGCCCGAAGTCTTTCCGACCTGGCTGCGGGCAACCGGCGTGGGCCTGAGTTCCTCCTTCGGCCGCGTCGGATCCATCACGGCACCACTGATCATCGGCGTCTTCGCCGCCCAGTGGGGCTTCGCCGGAGTCTTCGGTATGACAACAGCCGTCCTGGCCGCGGGCGTGATCTGCACCCTTCTCTTCGCCGTCCGGACCGCCGGGCGCTCGCTCGAGGAAATCACCGTGACGGAAGTCCTGGAACCCCAGCGTGGATAGGACACCGAAGGCGTCCGGCCAGCTCGAGTCCCTCGCGGAGATCGGAGCAGAAGTAAACGCCACAGTGGGCGCCCTGCTCTTCACAATATTGGGCTTCACTGATGACGGCCGCACCATGGTCCGCCTGTATTCATCCATACCGGCGTCATACCCTGTGGGCGGCAGGAAAGACATGGCCAAGGATGTGTCCCCGGCGTGGGCCGCGGTCTTCGTCGGCGGACACACGCCCTATTTCGGCAGGACCAAAGAGGACGTCCGGCAGATTTTCGGCGATCACGAACTGATCGACAGCCTTGGCTGCGGTTCTGTCATCAACGTCCCCGTTACGGACGAAGGAATTCTCATCGGCGCGCTGAACCTGCTGAACCCGGAAGGGCTCTACGCAGACGCTGACGTCCTCACAGCCGCGGATATCGCCGCCAGGTCCCAAAACGCCATTCGAACAGCACTCCAGGAGATGACATGAGCAGCGATCTGAGCATTACCAACGCACACTACCTCGACGTAGCCGCCGGCATCTACCGGGACGGCGACATCCAGGTTGCCAACGGGATCATCACAGGAATCGGCAAGAGCCAGGCCCCCCGGACCGGACCCACATACGACGCTAAAGGAAAGTTCGTCCTGCCGGGACTGATCGATTGCCACGTCCATCTGACGGCCATTACGGCGGATGTCTCGGCGATGGCCACATGGTCCCCCGCCTACGTCGCCTTCGGTGCGGCGAAGGTGATGGGTGCCATGCTGGACCGCGGATTCACCACGGTTCGTGACGCGGCCGGGGCCGACTATGGCTACCACGATGCCCAGGCCTCCGGCATGGTCCGTGGCCCGAAAGTATTTTTCGCTGGCAAAGCCCTCACCCAGACCGGCGGCCACGCCGACAGCCGGCAGCGGGGGCAGGACAATCACGAACATGGCTATTGCCGCGCGAGCATCGGACGCATAGCCGACGGCGTCGACGCCGTGCGCCAGGCGGCCCGCGACGAGCTCCGAAAGGGCGCTCATCATATCAAGATCATGGCGGGCGGCGGGGTCGCGTCCCCCACCGACCGGATCGATTCCACCCAATATTCCGTGGGAGAACTCCGTGCCGCCGTCGAAGAAGCCGAAGCAGCCAACAGGTACGTCACAGCGCACGCTTACACCGGCCGGTCCATCAACCGGGCGCTGAAGGCCGGCGTCCGGGGTATCGAACACGGGAACTTGCTCGACGAGGAGTCAATTGAACTCTTCAACCAATACGATGCTTTCCTCACCATGAACCTGGTGACCTACTGGTCACTCCAGGAAGAAGGCAGGGAATTCGGGCTCAGCCAGACCAACTGGGAAAAGGTCGACTCCGTACTCAACGGAGGCCTCGAGGCACTCCGCCGGGCCTACGAAGGCGGCGTCAACCTGACCTTCGGCACTGACCTGCTCGGCGGAATGCACCGGCACCAGGCCAAAGAATTCGAGATCCGCGCGAAGATCATCCCGGTCATCGACGTCATACGCAGCGCCACCACAACCGCCGCGAAACTCCTGCAACGCGAGGGCGAACTGGGCGTCATCGCACCCGGGGCAGCCGGCGACTTCATCATCACCGACCAAGATCCCCTGGACGACGTCAGCATCCTCTCAGAGTCCCGACTCGCGGCTGTCATCCAGGACGGACGCGTCGTGTCGCTGCCTGATTAAGCCTGGATCCACCGATCCCGCGGCCGGTTCACACACGTAGCCGGGTTGCCAGACATGTTGGTTCCTTCGGAAGACGGGGCCAATGCGCGGGAAGGACGGCAACAGGGACGGTTCCGCTATTCCATCATGCTGACAATTACGGCAAGCGGGTTGCCATTGGGAGGGCCTTGATGTGAGTTCCGCTCGCCGCCGCTGACGAAGACAGCGGTATGGCCTGTCAGGGAGGCAAGGAGGAAGCCGCCCATTGCCTTGGCGACGTGGTATCCCACCTGGTCGTCGAGCATGGTGATGCGTCGGCCGTCCAGCTCGGCTGTTTCGGGCATGATCATCTTTGCCAAGGCGTACACAACAGTTTTTGACGTCTCACTGACGTCGCATCCGCGTGCTACGCCAGCAGATTCGAGAGCGCCACCCACGGCGGAGGCGTCAATGATGGTCCGCATGGATCGGTGGCCGATGCGCAGTGGGCTGGAAGAGCCGGTTGAGTTGCCCAGCAACAGGACTTCGGCGTGGGTTTTCTCGCCCCCGGAGGAAGTCATGGCGACGTCCGAGTACACGGACCAATCCCTGCGGACCATCGAATCGTGTACTTGATCGTCCGTTGCCTCGCCCAAGGCGAGAGCAACGCCGAGCGCGGATCCGTCGTTGGAGTAGCAGATGGCTCCCTCAGGTCCGATCGAGACATCTCTGGTGACAGTTTCATGGCCACGGGAATTCGCATCCGCGATCGACTCGGTGGTCAGGGACGGCGCCTTGACCAGGACGAGGTGGACATCGCACGGATCCGTCAGCCCGGCGTCCTTCATGGCCGAGCTGACCGCGGACCGGACCTTGGAGATCTGGCCCATCCGCCCGATTTCCTCGGGGAGGATTTCCTCGGAGTGGGACAAGCCGACGACGAGGCGCGGACTGCTGTTGCCGGGTTTCGGCTCGGGGTCGGCCTTCCGTGTGAAGAGGGCAACGTGGGGGGTGATCACCCCGGGACTGCCGCCGGAGAGCACAATGCAGATCCGGTCGGCAATCTCTGCCGGGCTGCATCCGGTCCGCTGGGCGAGGAGGGTCCGGATTGCCAGATCGGCTGTCTCCCGGCCGACGTCCCGGCCGAGACCGGTCCCTTCGCTCTTGCCCACAACGGCGACGATGTCGGCGGGATCGATGGTTCCGGCGTCGAAGAGCTTGGCGATCTCCGAGACATCGGCGGGGGTTCGCATCTGGCATACATACACGTCAGTTCGCATCCGGGATCCTGTTCCTCAGTGTTGTGGTGCGCCCCCATTTGGACGCCTGTTCCAGCGCCGCGCCAAGAGCGAGTGCGATATCTTCCCTGAAAGGGGGCGCGACGATCTGGACGGAGATCGGCGCTCCCGAGTGGGCCGTGGCGACGGGTACGGACAAGGATGGGAAGCCGAAGAGGCTGATGGCCCGGCTGGGAGCCAGCAAGGCGAAGTTTCCTACGTTGCCCCGCAGGTCCCGCGGGACGTCAACGCTCACCGGCAGAACGAGGGCGCGCTCCCCTGTCAGCCACTGGCGAAGCTTGGCGATAATCTCCCCCCGGTGTTCCCACAGCGCGGCCCGTTCGGCCCGGCCGGGTTCCGTCCGGTTCCCCAGCATGGCCCGAACGGGGGCACCTATGAGTCCAGGGCGTGCAGTATTGAGGGCTGCGATGGTGCTCATGGAGTCCGCGGCACGAAGCAGGTCATAGACCTGAAGCCCATCGTTGACCGCCTCGGGCAAGCCCTCCTGGACACGCGTTCCGGATGACCTGAGTGCTTCGACCGCGAAAAGGACGGTTCGCACAACCTCGGGGTCCACCGGTACGTTCCCGATGTGGGTACCCCACCGGACTTCGATGTCACGCGGGTCCACTTCGCGGTAGTTTCCCAGCGGTTCGTCGACGGCGATCGGGTCGATGCCGTCTGGACCGCTGATCACCGAGAGCACCACGTGAATGTCATCGATGCTCCGGCCCAGAGGGCCGATGACCTGGACGGCATCCTGGAAGGATAATGTCTCCACTCCTAGCGGATCGGCGCCGGGAAGGGTTGGCTGCTCCCCGATCTGGGCACCCGTCCCACGGTTGGACGCAGACCGACGAGGCCAGCGCACTGCGCCGGCCAGCGGATCGAGCCGCCGTAGTCGCTGCCGAGGCCCACCAGTGACATTCCGGAGGCAATCGCCGCGGCTTCACCGCCGCTGGATCCTCCCGGCGTCCACTCTCCGAGCGGATTGGACGTCCTGCCGAACAACTCGTTGATCGTGTCCACGCCTAGGGCAAACTCCGGACAGTTGGACTTGCCCATGAGGATGGCACCTGCCGCACGCATTCTGGCCACGGCAGTTGCGTCGGTTCCAGCACTCCAGTCCTCAAGAGTCTTGGATCCGCAGGTGGTCGGGAGGTCTGCCGTCGCGAGCATGTCCTTCACGGTGAACGGGATACCGGCAAGCGGGCGGCCTGTCCCGTCCAACGCAGCAGCTTCTGCCAGGGCATCGGCACCCCGGCTGCAAACCAGGGCGTTGAGTGTGCCGTTGCGGTGTTCGATCTGGTCCACCGCAGACTTCACAAGGGCGTCATTTGCCAACTCTCCGGACCGCACCTGCGCGGTGAGATCCCGCAGGGTCACCGGGGCGGTGGTCACCCTCCAGTGCCAATCAGATCATCGAGATTTTCAAGGAGAGACGCATTGCCGTGATGGGCGATCTCGTACAGGACAGCTTCCTTGTCGCCTGTCTCGATGCTTTCCAGGAGTTGGGCATGGCGGGGGTGCATGTCTTTGCGGTCACCAAACATCTGTTCACGGAACTTCAGGTTGTACCCCATGCACAGTTCAAGCTGAAGGCGGAGTCCTTCGTAGGTGTCGATGAGCCGCTTGTGGCCCGGCAAGGAGACCAACGCCGCGTGGAAACGGCTATTGGCCTCGACCGCTGCTTCATCGTTCATTTCTTCGGCCGCGACGCGCATGTCTTCGAGGGCATCGCGCATAGGCTGGAGCCGCTTCGGGTCCAAGACCGGCATGCCCAATTCCACGGCCATCCGCTCGAGCGCGAAGCGAAGCGAATAGATCTCCCGGACGTCTTCGGCCGTGATGGGGATGACGATGAAGCCTCGCCGGGGAAGGCTCTGGACCAACCCGTCCCGTTGAAGTATCCGCAAGGCCTCTCGCAGCGGCGGCCGGCTGACGCCGAACATTTCCGACAGCCGTTCCTCAACGAGCCGTTCCCCTGGCCGGAATTCGCCGGACACGATCAGGGCCCTCAACCGCTGGACAACGGCGTCGGCCATGGTCGGGACCAGGACTTTGCTCGTGCCGGGGGCCGTTGCTTCAGCACTCATAGTGTCTCCTGATCGTGTGTCGGGTTCATAGTCCGCCATTGCTGGCCCTGTCCGGGTCCGGGTGGACGTGGACCGGACCGGTGATGATGCCGGCCTCAATCAGGCGGGTGATTTCCGACGTCGGGACGCCAAGTTCCGCCGCGATTTCCAGCGTGTGTTCGCCCAGCATCGGTGCGGGGCGGCGCAGCCAGCCTTCTTCGCTTCCCTGGACCTTGACAGCCTGGCCAAGCACTTTCATGGTACCCAGTTCCGGGTGCTCAACGGTCTGCACCATGCCCAAAGCCGCGGTAATCGGGTGATTTAGGGCTTGTTCCAGGTCCAGCACACGCCCGCACGGGATGCCGGCGTCGTTGATCAGCGGGATCCACTCTTCCGCGCCCCGTGTTGCCAGGGCATCCTCGATGAGACGGCGGAGTTCGACGCGGTTGGCCATGCGGCCCGCGTTGTCGGCGAATCTGGTGTCCTCGGCCAAACCATCCAGGTTCAGCACCGTGCAGAGGCGCCGCCACATCTTCTCGTTCCCCGATGCGAGGGTCACCGAGGCATCCCGGGTCTTGAACGTCCCCTGCGGGAACATGATCGGGTGATCGTTCCCGTCACGTCCCGGGATGATTCCGAGGCTGAGATACTTCTGGGCTTGGTAGGACATCAGCGTCAGTGTGGACTCCATCAACGAGGATTCGACTACCGAGCCCGAGCCCGTCCGGTCGCGCTCGTGAAGGGCAGCCAAGACGCCGACAGCCGCGAAAACGCCGGTGGCTGAATCGCTGATGGCAATCCCGACGCGCAGCGGCCCGGTCTCCTGTGTCCCTGTCACACTCATGAGTCCGGACATCGCCTGTGCCGTCTGGTCGAATCCGGGAAGTGCGTCGCCTGGCGGCTTCGTGCCGAATCCACTGATGTTGACGTAGATCAACCGTGGATTACGTGCCCGGAGCACCTCGGCGCCCAGCCCCATCTGTTCAGCCGTCCCCGGACGGAAGTTCTGCACGAAAACATCGGCGTCATCGATGAGCCCCAGCAGCAGGTCCCGGCCTTCAGCCTGCCGGAGGTCCACGGCAAACGAACGCTTATTGCGGTTCGACGCGAGATAGTAGACGCTTTCATCGCCGTGGAACGGGCCGGACTGGCGGGCCGGATCCCCCGTCGGGAGGGTCTCGATCTTGATGACGTCGGCCCCAAGGTCTGCAAGGAGCATCGTCAGCGTCGGGCCCGAAAGGTAGCGAGTAAGGTCAATTACTTTCAATCCGTCAAGCGCGGCCATGAGCGGGGATCCTTCCGTCAGTGAAATTCGGGGTCCGGCCGGTGAGAAATGCGTCGATTCCTTCGCGGAGATCGTTTCCCTCGTAGGCCTGGGCGTGTAGTTCCCGGATCAGTTCATGCCCATCCGTGACTGCTGGGTCGGCGGCGAGCGCCGTTATTTGCTTGGTGGCCCTCACAGTGACCTCCGAGCTTTCGACAATGTTCCATGCCAGGCGGGCCGTTTCAGCACCGAGTTCCCCGGCCTCGACGACCTTTTGAACAAGACCCCAAGCCAAGGCCTGGTCCGCCGTGGCGAGGGTGCCGCTGTAGACAAGGTATTTGAGGTTGGCGGCCCCGATGAGGCCGACGACGGCGCGGGTCTCGGTGAGCCCCAACGTCACGCCGAGCCTCCCGATCGGAATGCCGAAACGCGAGCCGCTGCTGGCCAATCGGATGTCGCAGGCGGTTGCGAGTTCGCATCCGCCGCCGACGGCCAAGCCATCGATCATGGCGATCACCGGGAAGGGCACTGACTGGATTGCAAGCAGGGCGACGGCGATCGCAGCGTTGTACCGGTCTGCCGCGGCCGTCCCAAGGCGTTTTGCCGGGAACTCCGAGATGTCGGCGCCCGCACCAAAGGCTCGTCCCCCGGCACCCCGCACGATGACGACCCGTACAGCCGGGTCATCGCGTAGGTCGGTGAAGACCGCGCCGAGGCGCTGCCAGCCAGCGAGGGTGAGTGCGTTGTGCTGGGCCGGGCGGGTGAGCGTGACCACGACGACGGCCTTATTCCCAAGCGCCAGCATCTGGACTGCGATCATGTCCTCCACGGTGTCCGGCGAAGGCTCTGCTTCGAGAACGGTAAGCAGATCCTTGGCTGCTTCGATCACGCGGATCATCCGTTGTCCAAGGGAACCCGGCGCCGGGACAGCTGGGACAGAGCGACCGCCACAAGCAGGGCACCACCGTAGAAGAGCTGCTGGACGTAGGACTGGATCCCCATCAGTTGCAGCCCGGTGATTCCCGTGACCAGGAAGTACACGGCGATGGCGGTCCCCCACGGGTTGAACCTGCCCGGCATGATGCTCGTCGCCCCAAGGAACGCCGCCGCGAAAGCGGGAAGCAGGAGGTTCGTGCCCGAGGTCGGATCGGCGCCGCCGGAAGTCCCGGCGTAAAGGACTCCCGCCACTGCGGCCAAGGTCGAGGACCCCATCAGCGCGCCAACCCGTACACGTCCGACGCGGACGCCGCTGAGCTTGGAGACATTCCGGCCACGCCCAACGAAGAGCAGGCGGCGTCCTATGGAGGTGTATTCCATGATCCACCACAGCAGGGCGCATAAGCCGATCGCGTAAAAGAACGCCAAGGAAATGCCGCCAAATCGCTTTACGATGACCCAGTCCACCAGCGTGTGGGAGATTCCCGAAATGGTTGCGGAGTTGCTGACCCAGAGCGTAATTCCGCCGAGTAAGGTACCCATGCCGAGGGTGACGATCAGCGATTCAATCCCGAAGAAGACCATGATGACGCCATTGAGGAAACCGACCAGCAGGCCCATCGCGAGGGCGGCCAGGATCGCAGCCCAGATGGGCCAGCCGTATTGGACGTTCAGAATGGCGATCATCATGGCCGACAGGGTGAGCACCGCACCGACCGAAAGATCGTAATCACCGGCGGTGAGGGGCACGATCAAAGCCAGCGTCAGGACCAGGAGGACGGCTTGGGAGCCGAACATCGTCTGGAACGTCGCCGGGGTCAGGAAGACGTGGGGGTTGGCGATGCCGAAGCCAATGATCAGCAGTAGCCACGCACCAGGCAATGCGATGCGCTGAACCAGGCTGAGCCGACCCCCGCCTTTGAGTAGGGTCATGAGGCCTCCGCCGGCTGGGCGTCCTGGTCCACTGCGTAGGACTGCTCCGAGATCTCTTCCTTGTTCACGTGGGTTCCGGTCAATTCCGCCACGATCCGTCCCTGCCTGAATACCAGGACGCGGTCGCAGATCAATGCCAGTTGTTCGTGGTCGCTGCTCGCGCATAGCACAGCCATCCCTTCTGCGGTCGCTGACCGCAATACGCTGAAGATTTCTTCGCGGGCGCCGACGTCGACGCCCTGTGTCGGCTCATGGACCATCAGCAGCGACGGTCTGGTTTGCAGCCATTTGGCCATGAGCACCTTTTGCTGGTTGCCGCCGGACAGGCTTGAGCAAGGCAGAGCCGGATCATTGGGCCGTACTTGGAAGGCGGAAAGGACCTTCCTGGCCTCTTCCCGCATGCGGGAGCGGTGAAGGAAGGGGCCCTTCTGGAATTGGTCCATGGTCTGCATGCTGACGTTGTCCAGGACCGAGAGCGAGAGAATCGCCCCGTCGCGAGGCCGGTCGGCTGGAACAAGCGCCATCCCGGACCGGAAAGCACTGGTCGGGTTTTGGCCCCGCAAACGCATGACCGATCCGTTCAAGGCCAGGGTCCCGGTCTCGGCCTTGGCCGCGCCGAACAGAATGTAAGGAAGATCCTCGAAGCCAGACCCCGACAAACCTGTCACCCCAAGGATTTCTCCCTCGTGAACGGCGAAGGACGCCTCGGCGACGAGGCCACCCTTGAGCCCGTCAATGACCGCGACTGGCTTGGTGGCCGCGATTTGCGCGGCACTGCGGTGAGACACAGCCTCGAGCTCGTGGCCTACGATCAGCTTGACCAATTCCTCGCGGCTGGTCTGCTCCGTCGAGCCGTTGCCAACAACGCGGCCGTCCCGGAATACGGTGAATCGGTTCGTGAGGCGTTTCACCTCTTCGAGGTCGTGGGAGACAAACAGCACGCCGGCGCCACCTGCGGCGACGTTGCGGGTCAGATCGAAGAGCATCTCTGTGTCGTCCTGCGGCAGGAACACCGTGGGTTCATCAAGGACCAGAAGACCGTTGCGGGGGGCACCGGAGACCGCGCGGACAATTGCCAGCAGCGCCCGTTCGACAGGCCGAAGCGTGCTGACCGCGGCAGACGGATCCAGCTCGACCTTGTACTTCCTGAACAGCTCATTGGCGATCCGGCGCCAGGACCTCCAGCGGATGCCCGCAGAGTTCCCAGTAGAGATCTCATCGAGAAACAGATTCTCGAGAACGCTCAGACTGGAGATGAGACCTAGATCCTGGTGGACAAACCTCATCCCCAGCGCCTTGTAGTCTCCGGGGGCAAGCGGAAGCCGGACTTCGCTTCCGTTCACCAGCAGACGGCCCCCGGCATCCGGTTCGTGGAAACCGGCGAGCACCTTGATGAGCGTGGACTTCCCGGAACCGTTCTGGCCCAGCAGCCCGTGGATCTCGCCGGCGTTGACAGTGAGGTCAACCCCCTGCAGCGCCTTGACTCCGCCGAAGGTCTTGGCGAGATTGCTGATTTGCAGAACGGCTGGCATTACTTCACGCCCCAGAGGGTCTTGTATCCGTCCTGGAACTTCGCCGGATCCCCGTAGCCATCCTTCTGGTTCGCGGGTGTTCCCGTCTCATTGACATTGCCTGCGTCGAAGAGCCGCAACGGAGTTTTTTCACTGGCAAGCGGTGCCGTTCCGGTGAGGACACGAAGGACCTGGTCCATGTTGGCCCATCCCAGCCACTCGAGGGGTTCGCCGATCTCGGCCGCGACCAGGTTCTTCGCCTGGATCATGCTCAGTACCGAAGCTGTCCCGTTGTAGGCAACAATTTTGACGCTGTCGGTCTTACCCGCCTGGGTGATGCCAGTGCCAAGCAACGGAGTCATTCCGTCGAACACCGGGACAACGTAGTTGATCGACGGATCGCTGAGCAGGGCAGCCTGGACCTGGGTGGGAACGTCGGTCGCCCAGTTCGAAATCGGGATGTTCACGACCTTGGCCTTGCAACTGTCGGGGCAACGGGCTTTCAATTCATCGCTGAACGCGGACGCTATACCCGCGCTGGGCTGGACTTCATTTGACGCCACAAAGTACGCATTCACGTGACCTCCGGACTGCGCAATCGCATAGTCGGCCATCAGCGTCCCCGCACGGTAGTGGTGGGCGTCCACGAAGGCCGTCACATCAGGAAGATCCTTCTTTGCAGAACCGATGTAAGACTCGTCGTAAAGGTGGGTGCTGATGACGGGAATCCCTGCCGCCTTAGCCGCGGCAATCTGCGGTCCGAGCAGCTTCGGGTCAGGTGAGCCCTCCAGCACGATCGCATCGACCTTTTGGGCGATGGCGCTGTCCATTCCCTGGATCCACTGCGGCACCTGTCCCTGGTTGGTGAACTGAACCACCTTGACTCCGGCAGCCTTGCCCGCGTCTCCCATCGCTGCATCAACAATCTGGTTGAACGGAACAGTGCTGTTCAAGCTGATGTTGGCTACGACTTTCCCCTTGGCCTTGGAAGCATCGAAAGCCGGACCTGGCGCGGAAAACGACGGTGCCGTCTTTGCCTGGTCGATGACGGCCTTCACCGCCGTGGTGTCGATGGCGGGGTTTTGCGAACTGGACGTGGTTGTACTGGCGCCCTCGGAACAGCCTGCCAGTGCCACGAGCGTCATGGCGGCCAGGGAAAGTGTTAGTGCCCTTGATCGGGTGGTGCGGATCATCGCAGTTCCTTCAGTGTGTGTTCGGGCAGCGGGGCGGCCAGCCATGCTGCGTGATGCACATCACCCTACTCCGTCTTTTGACTACTGTATACAATTTCCCTTAACTTCTTTGCGCCACAATGCACCCCAATGCACCGGTGCCTGTTTCAACCGGAGGGGACCATTCGATACCTGAGTCGCCTGTTACTCGCACACCCCGGGGATCAGGTCGGTATCCCTCCCATGCCGTCGACCGGTTCGTCGGCCGGCCAAAGCTCCTCACGGCTGACAGTCGTGCCCGCTGAGTACGAGGCCCGCCAGGCATCGAATGCTGCTGCCGGCACGGGGCGGGAGAAGTAGTGCCCCTGGGCAACGTCGCAGTCGAACGTCATCAGATGCGAGAGTATCTCGGCGGTCTCGACCCCCTCGGCGAGGACTGTCAATCCGAGGCTATGGCCCAGGTCGATGACGCTGCGCACAATCAGGGCGTCGCTGGGCTGCGTTGTCATGTTCAAGATGAACGATTTGTCGATCTTGATCTCGGTGACGGGCAGGTTCTTGAGCTGTCCCAGGCTGGTATACCCTGCGCCGAAGTCGTCAATGGAGAGCCGGACGCCCATCAAGGCGAGGGTTTCGAGCAGCCGCTGCGCCCGTGCAGGTTCAGCCATTAGTGCGCTCTCGGTGATCTCGAGCTCGAGCATTTCGGCCGGTACCCTGTGCAATGCGAGCAGATCGGCAACGTGCTCGGGCAGGCTGTCATCGAGCAGGCTGCGAGCCGACAGATTGACCGACAAAGGCAAAGGACGCCCGTCGTCCATCCAGGCCCGGGCCTGTGCCAGGGCGGAATCCAGCACGTGGCCGGTTAGGGGCCCAATCAAGCCGGTGTGTTCGGCCAGCGGAATAAAGCCGTCCGGGAAGATGAGTCCCCTCTCGGGGTGTTGCCACCGGACCAAGGCTTCAGCCCCGATGATTTCCCCATCGCCGAGGCTGATCTTGGGCTGGTAGTCAAGTACCAGCTGATTCGCGGTCAGAGCGCGACGCAGATCTCCGAGCAGCGCCAGCTTGGCCGGACTGTGCCCGTCCGCGTCCGCGTCGTAGGCGAAAACGCCGAGGTTCTGGGCCTTGGCGACATACATCGCGACGTCTGCCCGCTGCAGCAGCGTCGTCGGGTCGGTCCCGTGCTCGCCGGAGAGCACCACTCCCACGCTGGCTTCGACATCGAGGGCAACGCCGTCGATCAGGAACGGCGTCTCTAATGCGTCCCGCAACCTCGCCCCGACGTCCGTGGCCGCCAGGACATCGGTGACGTCCGGGAGCAGGACGGCGAACTCGTCCCCGCCGAGTCGGGCGATCGTGTCGCCTCCGGTCAGCACCGAGCGCAGCCGTGCCCCGACCTGTTTCAGCAACTCGTCGCCGTAGTGGTGGCCGAACGTGTCGTTGATTTCCTTGAATCTGTCCATATCGATCAGCAAGAGCCCGGCGGTGGTGCCGGCGTGCTGGGCCGCAGAGAGCGCCTGCCTGCAACGCTCGAAGAGCAACGTGCGGTTCGGCAGCCCAGTCAGCGCATCGTGTAGTGAGCGGTGCAACGCCCGGCGCCGTTCGGCGTCAAGGAGCCGGCGATGGCCCCGCGTGACCGAAGCCGTCGCCAAGGCCAGCAGCAGCCCCAGCAGGAAAACCCACGGGGTCAGCCAGCCCTGAAGCTCCTCCAGATGCCGGAGCTGAGTCAGTTGGGACAAAGAAGCCTCATGATGGCTAACGTCCGCCGAATGCACGGCCTCCGCGATGGCAAAGAACTTGGGGTCGACCTCATTGGAGTCGATTTTCAGCGCAAGCGGAGTATCCCCTTTATCGACGGCGTCGAACAGGCGGCTGATCGACGAGCGATAGTCGTGATGCGCCGCATTTACGCGCGATGCCTGCTCCCGGTCGCCCTGGTCCCCGTTCCGGGCCACGAGATCGAGCGCATTCATCAGATCGGCGGAGGCTGCGTCGTATTCGGCCCGCACCCCCGGACCGGGCTCAAGGCGGTACTTTCGCTCGAGTGATTCCTCCGCCGAGACTGCGCGATCGGCCTGGTCATAATAATCAGACAGCTTGCTCGCGACGTCAGCCGAACGGGCCGCCGAGGATGTGGACTGGGAGGACCAGACTGCAAAAAGGGCGACGCCGAGCAGCACCAGCACCAGCACCAAGGAGGCCACCCGGCTGCGCCTAGCAGTGCGGACATCGGCGTTGGACTGCACCGCGAGGAATTCGGGGTCGTTCTCAGCCGTCTGCGTCTCCGCCGATTCAGGGTGGCTCCGGTCCGCTGGCTTGCGCGTAGCGATCTTGTCAATCATTTGGTCCCCCCAGTGCGTCGCACGCCCCGGCTCAAACCCGGGGCGCGGACATAACCAATGTTGAAGTCCCGTCAGCCTACGGCATACGTGACGAACCGGGGACAGAACCGCCGATCACACCGGCTGCGGAACGATCCGAATGTACGGTTTGGGCTCCTTCCAATCGCCAAAGATCTCCCGGGCCTCGCTGTTCGGGACGGAGCCCGCGATGATGACGTCCTCGCCTTGCTTCCAGTTGACCGGCGTCGCCACCCGGTGCTTCGCCGTGAGCTGAAGCGAGTCGATGACGCGAAGCACTTCGTCGAAGTTGCGTCCGGTTGTCATGGGATAGACGAGGATCAGCTTGATCTTCTTGTCCGGCCCGATGACGAACACGTTACGGACGGTCTGGTTGTCCGCGGGCGTGCGGCTCTTGGCGTCCCCGGACGTCGCTGCCGGGAGCATGCCGTAAAGTTTCGCCACGGTGAAGTCCTCGTCGCCGATCACGGGGTAATTAGGGCGAGTCCCCTGCGTTTCTTCGATATCGGCGCCCCACCGCTCGTGATCAGCTGTCGAGTCCACGGACAAGCCGATGATCTTGACCCCGCGCCTGTCGAACTCGGGCTTGATCTTAGCCATGTAGCCGAGCTCGGTCGTGCAGACCGGTGTGAAGTCTTTCGGATGCGAGAACAGCACTCCCCACGCGTCTCCGAGCCAGTCATGGAACCGTATGTCTCCAGCGGTCGTCTTGGCGGAGAAATCGGGTGCGATCTCACCGAGTTGCAGTCCCATCATGTCCTCCTGGGCGTTTCGATGTGATGACGGAGCCAATTGGTTCGCCGTCATTTCTGACGGTAGGGCGACCCTGTTCCCCGATCGTTCCCCCGGATACCATAAGGGCATGGAGACGTGCGCCATCGTCGTGCTGGGCGCGTTCCGCGTCGTGGTTGACGGCCAGGCGGTTCCAGGGGACTCGTGGAAACGCACCAAGGCGGCCGGGCTCGTAAAGATCCTCGCCCTGGCTGAAGGGCACCGGCTGCATAGGGACGTCGTCGCCGATCTGCTCTGGCCCGATCTCAGCGCACAAGCTGCCGGTTCGAACCTACGCAAGGCAATGCATTTCGCGCGGGCTGCGCTCGGCTCGTCCGACGCCGTGCAGGCGCACGGCGACCTGCTGGTTTTACTGCCCGACGCGGAGGTCTCCATTGACGCGGAGCGGTTCGAAGTGGACGGGCGCGCCGCGCTCGCCTCATCGACAGGGGCGGCCGAGGTGCTCGCCCTGTATCGAGGCGACCTGCTTCCCGATGATCGATTCGCCGTGTGGGCCGAGGACCCCCGCGATCGGCTGCGCACGCTGTACCTGAGTCTGCTCAAGGCCGCAGCTCGGTGGGACGACGTGGTAAAGGCCGAGCCAACGGACGAGGACGCCCACCGCGCGATCATGGTTCGCGCGCTCGACGCCGGCGATCGCCAAGGCGCGATCCGCCAGTTCGAGCGACTGTGTCGCCAGTTGCGCGCCGGCTTGGGCGTCGGCCCAGGGGCGGCGACGGTGGCAGTCTACGAGAAGGCCATCGCCGAAGACAGCCGTCGTGCGGAGAATCGCACGCGGGCCACGTTGGCGCGAGCACTCATCGCCCTGAACAGCGGTGACCCCATCGAAGCCACTTCATACGCCCTGCGTGCACGCGAGCTGGCCATGGAAGCGAACCTGGGCCGAGAGATCGGCGAGACCAGCGCGGTGCTGGCGATCGCGGCGAACATGCAGAACCGCTGGCCCGAAGTGTTCGAGGCCGAGTTCGTGGAGTTCACACGACACGATTCCGTGCGCTCCGGCTATATTCTCGACGCACAGTTGTGCCTCGCTGAGTTCTGCCTGTGCGGGCCGGACGGGCACCGGAACATTATGCGGCGAGTAGTGCGTCTACGGACGATCGCCGAACAAGCGGGCTCGGTGCGTGGCCAAGCCATCGCCGACCTGTTGCTTGGGGAGGCGGCCCTGTTCTCCGGTGAACTCGGCGACGCCCGCGCTCTGCTCCAGTCCGCTCTTGAGCTGCACCGGCGGGCCGGGGCCCGAGCCGGCGAGATCGTGACACTGCAACGACTGGCTGAGGTTGACCTCGCGCAGGATCGGCCCGACGAGGCCGCCCGGGCAGCCGGTCGCGCCTTGCCTGCCGCCGCCTCCACCTGGCTTGAGCCCCACCTCGTTGTGCGCCTGTACGAAGTGCTCGCCGAGGCTGCCAGATCTCCGATGCAAGCTGTCCACATTATCGAGCGAGCCGACGCCGCTCTGGCCGGTAGGAGCGTCTGCCCGCCGTGCTCGATGGGTTATCAAGTCGCCGCCGCGAGGATTTACGCTCTGGCAGGGAAGCTGGACGCCGCCCGCCGTCGGCTCGCCAAAGCCGAACAGCTCGCTGGCATGTGGCCTGGCGGCCCATGGCACGCCGCCCTCTGGGAAGCACGAGCCATCCTGCGCCGCGCAGAGGGTCACGAGAACCAAGCCATCGCCCTGTTTCGGGAGGCGGCAGATAGTTTTGCCGAACTCGGCAGGCGCCAAGACGAGCAACGCTGCCTGGCCCGAGCAGCCCAGAGATCGCTGATGACGAGCGGAAAGTCTCTTGCCGGCTAGGCGGTCTTCCGGGCAAAGTTTGCAGCGATCAGGTGAGGTCCTCCGCCCCCGCGAGGGGGCACCACTTGGGCGTCATCGAACAAGGCCCGACGGCGGCTTTGCTTATCCCAGGGTGAGAGTTTCTGGTCCGCGTCGCTGAGCGTGGCGTATTTCGCCATCTCCGCAATGTTGGCGAGCACCAGGCTGTCCAAGCTGCGGCGCTTGCCGTCGGCCTGGCGTATTTCGAACGGCTCAAGTTTCGAGAAGGTCCGCATCGCCGAGACCAATTCCTTCAGGGCCCCCTTGCCGCCCTTTTCCAGGTCCATGGCCACCACCGGCGTCAGCCCAAACCCGACATAGGAGTGCGCGTACTCCCCGGGCGAGTCCGGCCCCTCACCCGTGTGGACGCGCAGCAAATCGATGCTCCGTACCCTGCCGCCGGCGATCGCTTCCCCAAGCGGCTGGGTGCCGGTGCTTCGCCTGTGATCATTGGCATTTCCCGCCCCCAGCACCGCACACACGGCCCTGGGATTGCCGCCCTGCATCACTCCGTTAACGACCTCGTTGTAGCCACCGTCACCGCTGACAGAGACCACCAGCACGTCCCCGCCACCGCGGACAGCATCCCGTGCCAGCTCGACGGCATGACCGGCATGACCGGTCGGCTGGAGCCTGATGTCCACCGCGTAGCTGAGGATATCCTCCAGTTCGCCGTGGAGACGCTCAGCCAGCTTGCGTGCATCCCCTGTGCTGTTGGGATTGAAAATGATGACGATTGATTCAAAGGTCCTTGCAGAAGTCATTGCCGCCGGGAACGCGTAAACCGGGCCTCAGCCCCGGCTATGCCCCGGTGACCGTGGTCCAGATGCCCACAGCACCTGCGACCACCATGATCGCGGTCGTGGCCCAACCGAGCGTGGCCGCGAGTTTTCCGTTGCGGTATTTGCCCATGAGCTCTTTGTCTCGGGAGATGAGCATCGTGACAATGAGGAACGGAGCGGCGGCAATCCCGTTGATGATGGCGCTCAAGACCAGCAATCCAATGGGGTCGGAGTCGAAGAGACTGATGATGACGCCGCCGACGGTTCCCACACCAAGCAGCACATAGAACGTGCGTGCCTGGCTGGGACGCCGATCAAAACCCCAGTTCTTGCCGAGCAGGCCAGCCAGGCCGGCCGAGCTGAACAAGGTCCGCGCGGGCGTTGCGGAGCTTGCGGTGGGCGGCGGCAGCGGAGCTGTCTTCCAGCCCGACGGCGTTGTCCCCTCCGAGGTCATCTTCCCTCAGCTCCTCGACCCGGTGCGCGCTTTGCCAGAAAAACAGGTACGGGGAGATGGTGGTGCCGAGGACAGCGACGATGAGGCCCAGGTAGTCCCAGCTAAACCGGAAGTGTAGGCCCAGCAGACCCGCCATAACGTCTGCCCAGTCCACCTTGGCCACGAACAGCACAGCCACATAGGCCAGCAGGGCCAGGCAGAGCCACTTGAAGATCTTCGCAATGACCGCAAAACCGCCGGCGACCAGGATTAAGGGCAATGCCGATCCCGGCGATCGCGCTCCATAGCTGAGCCGGGCCCGCGCCGAACAGTTCCATGCCCTGGCCGACTGCCATCAGGTCCGCCGCCGCGTTAAGGGTGCTGGCTCCCAACAGGGCCACGATGAGGATTGCGATCACTACCCGAGGTTTGCGCGAGAACTTCCGGCGGGCCAGCCTGCCCAGGCTATCCCCCGTGGCCAGGGCTGTGCGGTCGCGGATCTCCTGGACGGCCATCATCATCGGCTGCGCCCGTCACCAGGCCCGGACCGAGCAGGCCGAGGAACCGCCGGACCGGCGAGCGCTTCGGGCCAGAAGGACCAGGTCGCCGCCGGAAGAATCGTCTGGCTTGGTGCCGCTGGCTGGGGTCTCGCGGGATGCCGGTTCCGTAGCTTCCACAGGACTCATGTCGTTCTCCTGTTGTTCAGTTATACCAAATGCTAAGCATGCTGATTATTCCCAGTAACCTCGGCTTACGGCAAAGGCTTCCCTGTTTACGAAGGCAGCCCGGATCACCAGGAGGCGGGATTCCGTTCGTGCAAAGCCCGGCCCGTCCTTCCGGCAACTGCTCCTCAGCCGGATTCCTCCAGCACATCTGCGGATCGGAGGCTGCTCCGGATGATGCCTAACTGCTCAAGCTGGGCCGACATCCCCGCGCCGTCAGGAGAGTAGATCCAGGGGATCCCGGGAGTGGGCTGACCTCCGGACTTCGACCGCCCGCCCGCGAGCACCGCTTCGCCGACGGAGAGCTGGCGGATCGCGATGGCCTTGACGTTCCGTGGATGGCGTTGGGCGAACTCTGCGTAGATGGCCTCGTCGTGCTGTCCGTCGTCGCCAATCAGGAGCCACCTGACTCCGGGTAACTCCTCCGCGAGACGCTCCAGAGAGGTCCTTTTGTGCTCCTGGCCGCTACGGAACCAGCGGTCCGGGGTGGGTCCCCAGTCGGTGAGGAGCTTGGGACCCGCGGGATACAAATTGCGGGACAGGAACCGCGACAGCGTCGGTGCGACGTTCCAAGGTCCGGTCGAGAGGTACACCACGGGTGCCGAAGGCGCTGTCCTAACGATCCGCTCGTACAGCACGGCCATGCCCGGCGTCGGGGTCCTCGCGTGCTCATCGAGTACGAAAGTGTTCCAGGCGGCTAGGAATGGACGGGGCAGCGCCGTCACCATTACGGTGTCGTCGATGTCGGAGACGACACCGAAGTCTGTGTCGTCAGCGACGATCTGCACTGGGGCCTCCACGATCCTGGAGATCCCGGATTGCACGGTGATGGTATGCCAGCCGGCGTCGAGGGCTACGGGGATACGCGCGTCGACCACACCACCGCGGTCGGCTTCGAGATCATGGACGGTGCCTGCGATGGTCACATGCACGCGGGCGTGTGCCACGGGCGCACTCGTGAAATTGCGCCAGCCGCGCATGCCATCCTTCAGCGGTTTGAGCGCACCGGCCCGAGCACCGCCTCCAGTGTCCCGCTGTTCACTGCGGACAACGCGCGCCAACACCCGGACCCAGGAAGTGGTGCCATAACCGGTGTACGGGATGACGGTCTCCACTCGACCGCGCCGGATCGCGAGACGCGTCTGGAACCTGAGCCAGGCGTCGTCGAGCTTGAGGGCGAGGTGGCGGCCCTCGCCGCTCGGCGCCGGGCCGCCGCTGTCAACACTGTCGGACTGAGTGCGCGGCTTTACAGGACGAGGACACATGCGTCCAGTCTGGCATGGCTGAAGAAGGCTGACGGTGAGGCTCGGTCTCACTGACACCTACTTCAGCAAGTGCACGACCGTCGTTTCGGTGTGGGCCGGATCGGGTGTCGGATCGCCGTAGATCTCCCAAGAGTGCCCGGCAGACTCCCTATGGTTCGTCGCCATCCACTCGTCGATCGCGTTGTATGCCTCTTTCATGCGGTGGTACGGCCCGTGGTGGACTGCCACGGCAGCCTCGCCCCCAGGCGTTTCGGTTGCGTACACCTCGCCCGCCTTTTCAAAGGCGCGCGTGACTTCGACGCCGAAGTCGCACAGAATGGGCCCGTCGGGCTTGTTCGAGTGGTGGTAGACGAAGATGTTGTGGCCGTCCGTCCACAGATCGGGCTGACTGCGAATGAAGTCCCAGACCTTGCCCACCGCAGGACCCCATGCCGAGCCAACTTCATTCGGCGGGACCTCGCGCCGGACGGCGGCCAGGGTGCGGGGGCGAACAGTCTGTAGGTTGACGGGGACCGTCATGCGGAGATCTTACATCCCGCCACGCCAATCAGGCGATGTGTGCACAGAGTCTGCGGGGTCCCGTTATCGGCCCAGTTGGGGGTCGCTCGTGAGCTGACTACCGTTTTCGAGCCGGCCCGCCAGGACGCGGACGAACTTGGCGTTGGCAGCGGAGGTGATTGTCAGGTCGTACCAGCCGCCCTGGGTGGGGATGACGACAGTCTTGCCCTGGCCGGGATTGAGAGAGAGCGTCTGGGTACCGGCGCCGTACGCGTCGGTCAGGGTGAGGGCTTCGCTCGTGGAGCCGGTGTTCTCGATCCGGAACTGCGCGTGCGGTGATTTACCGTCTGCGGCGACAGTAACGCGGAGGTCCGCGGCCGCCGTCGTGCCCGCCAAGCGGCGGTACCAGCCGGCCGGGCCGTGCATGTGCACGTCGTATTCGGCACCGAGCGCCCACGCCGCGTCCAGTGAGGCTGTTGCCCCGATGGTGTACGAGTAGGGAGCCTGCGGCAGCGAATTGGAACGGACCTGCACGTGCGCGCCCAGGGTGCCCCGGTTCGCCCAGCGGGCGGTGAGTTTCCCGGCGTCGATCTTCGTTTCGACGTCGAGGGCGTAGCCGAGCGGGCGGGACGGACGTGTGCCCTTCTCCTGGGCCGGCATCGAGTTCGTCGCCGGGGGCGTCGGAACATAGCTCGGGTGGCGGTTATGGTCAGTTGGCTTGTAAGCCGAGGTGTCGGGCATGGCTGGCGCAGCGCCGCCGGCCACAGCGAAGTCGAAGGCGCTGGTGAGGTCGCCGCTGACAGCGCGGCGCCACGGCGTGATGTTCGGCGAGGCGACGCCGAATCGGGCTTCGAGGAACCGGATGATCGAGGTGTGGTCGAAAGTCTCGGAGCAGACCCAGCCGCCCATGCTCCAGGGCGACGCCACGATCATCGGAACACGGACGCCAAGGCCGAAATGACCCGGAACGTCCTTGCTGCCGTAGAACGTCGGGGTTCCGTCGTACCACTCGCCGGCGGTCGAGACGGTGGACGCTCCCGGGATTTGGGGGGTGTTCGGGTGCGGCGGGACGATGTGGTCGAAGAAACCGTCGTTCTCGTCGTACATGAACAGCACGGCTGACTTGCTCCACACCTCCGGGTTGGAGGTAAGGATGTCCAGGACGTTCGCCGCGTACCAGGCGCCGAAATTCGGCGGCCAGTTCGAGTGCTCCGTGTAGGCTTCGGGCGCCACGATATAGGACACCTGGGGAAGCCTGCCACCTGCAACGTCCTCACGGAGGATCCGGAACAGGTCATCGCCGGCCTTCGCGTTCGTCCCGGTGCGTGCCTTCTCATACAAGGGACTGCCCGGCTTCGCGTCCTGGTACTGCTTGAAATACAGGAGCGAGTTGTCGCCGTAGTTGCCGATGTACGGGTCGCCAGTCCAGCCCTCATAGTGCGCCGGGTCGAGGCCCTCGCCGACGTCCTGGTAGACCTTCCAGCTCACCCCGGCCTTCTCAAGCTCCTCGGGGTACGTGCTCCACCAGTACCCGTTCTCATCGTTCCACAGGTCCGGACCCCCGCCTTTGCGGTCAGGGTCGTCCCCGCCGGCGAACATGAAGTACCGGTTCGGGTCCGTCGGGCCAAGGACCGAGCAGTGGTACTGATCGCAGACCGTGAACGCGTCGGCAAGGGCGAAGTGGAACGGGATGTCCTGGCGTCCGTAAAACGCCATCGTCGCGTCGGTCTTCTCCGGCAGCCACTTGTCGTACTTGCCGTTGTTAAAGGCTTCATGGGTGAGCTTCCACGAGTGGTCAAGGTCCTCCATGAACTGCATTCCGAGGTTCGGCGCCGTTGGGTGGAAAGGAGTGACCTCGCGTGTGGCGTTGGCCTGGTGGAACGCGTCCTTGCCGGACGGCAAAACCGCGGGGTGCGGGTCCGAAAACCCTCGCACACCCTTGAGCGTGCCAAAGTAATGGTCGAACGCCCGGTTCTCCTGCATGAAGATCACCACATGCTCAACGTCCTTGATCGAGCCCGTGGCCCGGTTGGCGGGGATCTCCGCCGCCCTGGCGATGCTCTCCCCCAGCATCTGCGAGATCGCGGTGCCGGCGGCGCCGGCGGCAGAAAGCTGAAGAAAACGTCGACGGTCCAAACCTGCCATGAGCTGCTCCTAGTGCGTTGTGGTCCGGTGATCCCCGATGGACTCTTCCAGCGCCAAGTTACTGCCCGGTATAGGTGTGGTGAACTTTGAGCGACATGCTAAATCGGAAACGGATAAACCTGCGCAGGCAGGTGGTAGACAGAGTGGAGCAGCCTTTCAAACCCGGTCCTGGAATGCCGACAACCGTGCCGGCTTCGCGACAGAGCGCTGAGGTGGCTATGCCTAGAGCAGCAAGCAACAGAGATGTTGGTCCTTCAACGCCGGGTTGTTAGTCGAAGCTTCCAGAGCTCGCGGGATTCAAACGGGAACTGGCCCCAAGGATCACCCGACTGGATCTTTGCCGCGTCCTGAGTAACTGCCTTGATCAAGGAGCCATGATAAGCCTTCGTGAGATCACCGGGTATGCTGAGCCATCCGGCGACCAAAAGGACAGCAACAACAAACGACGTGCGGTGCTGAGAAAGGCCATGCTTAGTAATCTGCGCCGGCATGGTTTCCTACGATTCTTTCAATTCGCGCGTCCCCGGCGGCGAACCGTGGATAGATGCGGCTACGAAGACCGGTACGAAACTGTACCCAATTCTACTGCCGGGCCACGCTGTTGTACCCCGGACCTACGTACTACCGTTCCGGGCACTCGCCTTCCCTATTGCTAATCCGAAGCGGGCCAACTGCCTCGCGCGGTCAAAGCGCTACGTGCCCAAGTTCCGCGGGGGCGATTGCTCCCACGTCGGCCTACCGGGCCGTGCGACGAGTGAAGACCAGATGGAGTACTCCGGCTGGAGAAGGGGTCGCTTCGATTTCAAAGCGCTGTTCGAGTCCTTCGAGTCCATCCCAGAGCCGTTCGCCCCGGCCCAGGACGATCGGCACGAGGACGATGTGCATGTGGTCGATCAGATCGGCCTCGAGGAACTGTCGAATCGTGCTGACGCCGCCACCGATTCGGACGTCGAGGTCGCCGGCCAGGGCGCGAGCCTGCTTTAGCGCGGAGACGGGGTCTGCGTCGACGAAATGGAAGGTTGTTCCGCCTTCCATTTCGAGTACCGGCCGAGGATGGTGTGTCAGAACAACGACGGGCGTATGGAAGACGGGGTTATCGCCCCACCATCCCTTCCATTCCTCGTCCTCCCAAGGACCGCGTTGGGGGCCGAACTTGTTGCGCCCCATGATCTCCACGCCGATCCCCGGCCCCCACGTGCTGGCGAACGCCTCATCGACGCCGAAGGATCCCTCAGACTCCCCGGAGATGCCCATCTCGCGGAAGGTGCGCGTCCCGAATGCCCACTCCATTAGCCGTGAGCCTGCGTGACCGAACGGAGCGTCGAGTTGCTGACCGTCGCCGGTGCCGAAGCCGTCGAGGGAGACCGAGAAGTTATGCACGCGGACGAGGGACATGTCATCTCCTGAGTGGTTGTCAGTCGCAATCACTTTATGGTGATCGAACCCAACGACTCAAGACCGACGATTAGCGGATCAAATGTCCACGGAACCGCGTGGCGCCGCGCGTCGACGGTGCGCTCACTCCGGACAACCCCGAGAGCCGCTTCTTCCGCGACCACCGTGGGCCCGCCAGCCGAAAACTGCGTAAGGCGTCCGTGGAAACCATGCACCGGATTCAGGGGTGCGGATGAATCGGATCGACCCAGTAGACTTCTTCCGGCGGCTCGACAGGCTCGATCTCCAGGTTGATGACAACTGGATCCTGACCGCTGCGGACAAGCACGCAACTGAGAGCCTCGGTCTTGCTCGCGTTGATCTCTTGATGGGGTACGAACGGGGGAACAAAAATAAAATCGCCGGGCCCCGCCTCTGCGACAAACTCTAGGTTGTCGCCCCATCGCATACGTGCCCGGCCGCTGACAACGTATATGACACTTTCCAGTTCTCCATGATGGTGAGCCCCGGTCTTGGCATTGGCATCAATGGTGACTGTGCCTGCCCAAAGTTTGTTGGCCCCCGCCCGGGCGTGTGTGATTGCGGCCGCTCTTGACATGCCAGGCGTTTGCGGCGTATTCAGATCGAGTTGCGATCCCGCAATGATCTTGACTCCGTGCTCGCGCCAATTTGGCTGTGACTCAGAGCTCATTTCATCCCTCCGCCAAGCACCGGTTAACACCCGCCTTGGACAAGGATAGTCCCGCCCAGTGCCACCGAAGTGATGCAGCCCGGAGCCCGGCCCGGGGACGGCGAGTGGTAGAATCAGCGGCACGCGAAGGAGTGAACATGGCTCTGTTTGTTGTGCGTCATCAGCATTCAGCTGAGCGATGCCTCACGCAGGACCCCCGTATGGGAGCCATGCTGTTGAATCACCTGGGCCGCCCGAACGCCAGGCAGTACGGCGTGGAGATCCAGGGCGAGGCGGTTGTACAGGGTGAGCACACGCTGTATTTCATCGCGGAGGCCAGCGACGAGAACCGCCTGCGTGACTTCATGCAGACGTTCCAAGGGATGGGCAGCCTGGACATCTACCCCGCCTCTACGTGGGCCCTCGCCGTCGCCGGCGGCGGCTGCGGCACGCCAGCGCCTATGAGTGAGTCCGCGTCGGCGATCGATCCCGCGGATGCCTGCCAGCAGGCTATCGACGCCGGCCTGGTTGTTCAGCGTGTGCACCCACTCAACTGCGAGACCCCGATTCCGGCGCTGATCGGCGCCATGGTGCCCAACGCCCATTTTTACGTGCGCAATCACTTCCAGATCCCAAACCTTGACCCGTCCGTCTTCCGGCTTGAGGTCGGCGGGTTCGTGAAACGGAAGCTCAGCCTCAGCCTGGACGATTTGCGCAACCTTCCCTCACAAACCCTCACCGTCACCCTCGAGTGCGCCGGCAACGGCCGCGCACTCTTTGAGCCATCGATCGAGGGCGAGAAATGGAACCTGGGGGCCGTGAGCACCGCGGAATGGACAGGTGTGCCGCTGGTGGAAGTGCTGGATCGGGCCGGTGCGCAGCCGACTGCGCGCGAGGTCCTGTTCAGAGGCGCAGACGGCGGGACCGTGGCGGGCCGCTTGGGACCCGTCCGCTTCGAGCGCAGCCTCCGGCTCGACCAGTGCCACGACACCGACCTGCTGCTGGCCTACGCGATGAATGGCGAACCGTTGCCGGTGCAGCACGGCTATCCCCTGCGCCTGGTGGTTCCCGACTGGTATGCCGTGGCATCGGTCAAATGGTTGACCGGCATCGAGCTCCTCGATCGGCCGTTCCATGGCCACTACCAACACGATAAGTACTGGTACGAATGGGAACGCGACGGCGAACCCGTCCGCGAGCCGGCGACGCTGCAGAGGGTACGGGCCCTGATCACCGAGCCGGCGCCCGACCACCAGACCCGGCGCGGCGACGTCGCTATCCGCGGCGTGGCTTGGTCCGGGGCCGGTCCGATCGACCGGGTCGAAATCAGAGTGGGCGGAGGAGGCTGGCAGCCCGCCCACCTCGTCGGCGAACGCAAGCGCCACAGCTGGCAGCCGTGGGAGCAGATCATTAGCGTCCCGGAGCCCGGCATACTGACTGTGCAGGCCCGCGCAACCGACCTTGCCGGCCGAACCCAGCCCGAACGGGCCGAGTGGAACCGCCTTGGCTACGGCAACAACTCGATCCATCAGATCGATGTCCGCATCATCTGAACAGACTGACGCAGGCTGCCAAGGGTCGCAGCCAAGGGGATTGCCCCTCGCCGCGGAGGGCGGCGAGACTTACTGTGGAGCTATGGACGCCACAGCAGCTCACGCCTTTGCGATTCCGCCGGTATCAGTTCGGCCCCCCACCGCTGTCGTTGAGGACGTCATCACCCTCGCGACCGGCGTCTGGCTCCTCACCGGAACCTATGTTGACGGCTGGGCGCACAACACCCTCCATGATCTCGAGACGTTCTTCACTCCGTGGCACGCGATCCTTTACTCCGGCTTCGCGGCCTGCGCCGTCTGGATCGCCGCCCTGACCTGGCGTCGGCACGCCCCCGGCGAGCGGTGGACGGAAGCGATCCCCGCCGGCTACGCGGCCGCCGCAGCCGGGGTCGTCCTCTTTCTCATCTCCGGGGCGGCCGACTTCGCCTGGCATTCGGCCTTCGGCATTGAGCAGGGCATCAAGGCACTATTCAGCCCCTCCCATCTGGGGCTCGCCACCGGCGGCTTCCTCATCCTCAGCGCGCCGTTCTCCGCGGCATGGCACTCACCCGAGCGGTCATGGCCGCGGCTGATGCCCGCCGTCGTGAGCGCCATGCTCTCCGGTATGGTCGCCGCGTTCATCCTGCAGGAGTTCGCGGTCTTCGCGCGCCACGGGCTGATCCAGTCATACACCGGCGCTGCCGGGGCGCAGCCCGCGGTGACTGTTCCGACGTCGTCGAGCATCATGGTCTCTTTGGCATCGTTCTTCGTCTCAACGGCCGTGCTCTTCGTGCCCGTCCTCTTGCTGTCGCTGCGTTGGCGCCTGCACCCCGCGGTACCGATGGCCCTGGCGCTGCTTCCTTCCATAGCCCTGCAGATCATGGTCGGGCTGCGGGACGCCTGGCTCGTGCCGGTGGCCCTCGTCGGTGCCGTCCTCGTTGGAGTGGTGTGGGCGGTGGTGCGACCCAACCCGGACCGTCACGCCAGGCTCATGACCGCGATAGGCCTCTCCCCCGTCGTGTTCTGGGCCCCGTATTTCGCCGGTGTGGCACTCCACGACGGAGCACTGAGCTTCTCCCCTGAAATTTGGGGCGGGACGCTCGGATGGGCCGGACTCGAGATGCTCGCGCTGGCCGTGCTCACGCTCAAGGTGCGAGCCACAGCCGGCGCAAAGGCCCAGTCATATCGTCCCAACCAGACATGAAGCCGTGAAAAGGCTGACAAGCCTGAGGCTCAGAAAAGGAAGCACCCGGCCACAACGGCCAGTCATAACTACATGGGCATGACGGACACCCAACAGCGATCCCCGGACCAATTGTTGATAGTGTCAACCAGGCCAGAAGCCCCAAAAGGCCCCTGATTTGGGGAAACACGCGTGCCCAAGGCGGGACTCGAACCGGCTTCCAGGCCTCGCCAACACGAGGAACTCCCGAAAACGGGACGCCGCTGTGCCGCGCCTCTCCGGCTAGGTGTTCTGAACGTAGTCCGTCGGCAGCGAATCGATTGCTTCGGCGGAATAGACCTTGCGGATGACAAGCCGGGTGAGTCCATCGACGGCGGCAGCGTCTGACCGGGCTCGCGTTGGGACAAAACTCATCGGCTTTGGGGAAATCTTTCGGGTGTGGCGTCTTCGCCGGGGTGTATCAGAAGTCCTCGGGCTCCCGTTCCCACGAGAAATCCACCACTCGAAATCCTGTTGTGTCTGCTCGTGCGCGTCAGCACTATCCTGATCGAAACTGTCCTACTTAACAATTCCGTCGAGCGGCGTCCGATCTCTGCTATGCCTTCGCCGTGAGCAATCAAGCCAATCCGAGCGGAATCTCCCCCGGGATTCATTTCCAAGCGTCGACGGCTTACCCCCAGCTTTTACGGAACAAACTCCTGGCACTCAGACTGGCGGATCCACAGTGTCGTCTGGTTAGCGCGTTTCCGAGTGGAGCATCCCTTCGAATTCGGGTATCGGATACTCGCGCTCGAATCACGGATGACCCGTAGTTTTCTTCAGCAAGGCCGCACTTGCGGAGTTGGTTTGCCGAGGGGGTGCCGGAAGGTCTCAATCGGGTCTCCGGCACAGTGCAATGTCGTCAATCCATCGGACTGACGCCCTGTCGTCACATCTTTGCGGCTGATCCGCAGTTGGAGATTGGGGGGTACAGTGTTGAGTCTTTCATCGTCGGGCTTCTTCCATTCCCGACATAATTTCACGTCTCCAAAAAGGGGATTCCCTTCCGCCGCCAAGCGCAGATCCCGGTCTAGGTTGCACGCACTCACTCTGGTGATATGCCTTTTCGCCGGCTTCATGACCTCCGCTGGCACTGAAGTGCTCGCAGCGACGAGCGTTGGTTCGAACCTGGTGGTCAATCCGTCCCTGGAGGACGGCACCTCTTTTCCCGCTTGTTTTTCGAAGGCCGGGTGGGGTACCGCCGGAGTGTGGTCGATAACTGCCGGGCACACCGGAACACGCGCTGTCACCGTCCAGATTTCGAACTACGCCAGCGGTGACCAGAAACTCCTGCAGTCAGAAAACACAGCCTGCGCGCCGGCCGTTTCTGCCGGGGCTGTCTACAACCTGGGGATTTGGTACCAGTCGACGGTTGCTGTGTCGCTGACAATGTTCAGACACACCTCCAGCGGCTGGACGTACTGGGGTGACATTGGGCAGGTACCGGCGTCAAGCACTTGGGCGCAGGCGACAGGCACCACGCCAGCTATCCCGAGCGGTACCGATCAAGTCGCCTTTGGCTTGTCCATCAACACGAACGGGACCCTCACCACCGACGACTACTCGTTGTTCGCCACGGCAGTGCCCACACCGCCCCCGCCAGGACAGCTTGTTGCCAACGGAAATCTCTCCCAAGGGACGCCGACGCCGGATTGCTTCACAACCAGTGGGTGGGGTAACCGAACCGTGACGGAAGGCCTGTCAACGGACGTGCCGATCAATTCGGCGGCTGGAACTCGGTCCTATACCTACACCGTTGGCTCCTACGTCTCGGGGGACATCAAACTCCTTGAATCAGAGACGCCCGGCTGTGCTCCGTCCGTGACTGCGGGTACCCAGTACAACGTCTCCATCGATTACAAGTCAACATCGGCCAGCAATGCGCTCACGATCTTCAAGCACGACTCGACCGGCTGGTCATACTGGACGGATGTGAAAACGCTGCCCGCGTCCAGCTCTTGGACAACAATGACGGCTGTCACCGCGCCCATCCCTAGCGGGGTGGACAGTATCTCCTTCGGTATCTCACTTTCCGGCAACGGCACTCTCTTCACGACGAACTACTCGTTGCAGCTTCCAGGACCCCCGCCACCGGCCGGGACCCCTTCCCAGGTGGGCTCGTGGCAGATACTCAATACGAGTATGCCAGTCAGGGACATCCACTCAACATTGCTCAGCGACGGCAGGCTCTTGCTCATCGCGGGGTCCGGCAACCAAGCCGGCGCGTTCGCTGCGGGAACGTTCCAGGCCGTGGTTTGGGACCCGAACGCCAACACGTTCACCACCGTGCCGGTGCCATATGACATGTTCTGCACCGGCCATGCGACCCTCCGCGATGGCAAGGTACTGATTGCGGGCGGAACCGCCGCGTTTCCTACGGCAGCCCAAGGCCCGACCACCTTTACCGGATCGGCGCACAGCTACTACTTCGACCCCGCGGACAACCAGTTCCATCAGGTCACGGACATGCAGGGAGGGCACTGGTACCCGACTTTGACAAAGCTGGGCAACGGCGACATCTGGTCCGCCGGAGGCCTGAACGAGAATGCTTCCGGATCGGTACTCACGGAGATGTTCAGCAGTTCTGCAATGACGTGGCTGAACAAGAACAGCGTTCCGCAAACATGGAGCTTCTGGGGTTTGTACCCGCACATGTACTTGCTCAACGATGGTCGTTTGTTCTACTCGGGCGCGCACACATTCGGTAACGGACTTCCGGGATCGGGGGCATCGCTCTACAACTGGCAAACCGCCCAGATGTGGGACGTTGCAGGTCTCAGAAGCAAGGACCTCCGTGACCAGGCGGGGTCGGTTCTCCTGCCGCCTGCCCAGGACCAGCGGGTGATGATCGTCGGCGGTGGCAACACCCAAACCAACACCCCCGGGATCAACCTCGTGGACATCATCGACCTTAATCAGGCGAGTCCCGCATACGTTCCAGGACCCGACCTGCCAGGGCCCGGAAAGCTGTATGTGAACCTGCTCAACCTGCCCGACCGGACAGTCTTCTCCGCGGACGGCGCCCAATACAACCGCTCGGGGAATGTCAGCACTGCGGCCCTTTACCGGCCCGGCAGCAACAGTTGGCTGTCGATCGACCCGGACCCCGTCGGACGGAATTACCATTCATCGGCGATCTTGCTGCCAGATGGACGCGTGGCCGTCCTCGGCTCCAACCCGATGGATAACACCTTCGAACTCCGGATCTCCGTCTACAGCCCGCCCTACCTATTTCAGAACGGGCGCCCCGGCATTACCACGGCACCGGCTTCCGCTACCTACGGGCAGTCGTTCGGACTCCAGGTATCCGGGACCATCAAATCGGCTTCGCTCATGTCGCCGATGTCAGCGACGCATCAGACGGACACCAACGCCAGGCTGGTCGATCTTCCCCTCACCGGAAGCGGCACTTTGATCACGGCGACCGTGCCGACCAGTTCAAACCTACTTCCACCAGGCCCCTACATGCTGACAGTGCTCGATACAAATAACGTGCCAAGCGTCGCCAGATGGGTGTGGATCTCATGAACCAAACAGCACAGTTTGCGCCAGCGGCCCATCACAAGCTTCGCACGGAGACGCCATGAAAAAGAGCTCGCCCAAGGGATTCTTCTTCTACATGAGACTCACCTTCGTCGCGATATGCAGCTTTGCCCTCGCGTCGTTGCTGGTCCATCAGCAAGCGGTCTCGGCTGCCGGGAGAGGAGAACACATCCATTCCTTGGCAACGGCGGGCCTGGCCGCGGCCGAGGTTTCCGGCGGCCCGAGCGCCTCACTCCAGGCCGGAGCAGCGCCAAACGGGCAGTCTGACAAAGGTTCCCCTGCCCATGTCCCCAGTCCACCGTCGGGCCAGAGCCCGGGCGGGCCGCCTATCGGTCCGCCGGCCGACGGCGAACGCGCGGCGGCGAACAGCAAACAGCGATCACTCGGCGACGCTGCCGCCGAGCCGAATGGCCTGGGCCTTCACACGGGAGCGTCGAACCCGGCGCCTGTCCCCCGCGGCACTGTCGCTCCTTCTCAGGTCCTGGACACCGCTTCGCAGTCACTTGGTGGATGTCTCAAGGAATACGGCGACGCCGGGCAATGCTTGCCGGTCGTGCCCCCGAGCCTCACCGGGCACCTCCAGCAAATGAAAGATGCGGGGCTGGATCCGGCCAGCATGCCGCACAACTGGTCCTGCGTCGAGGTGCGTCTGTACTTCCCGCACGGCCTCGCCGTCCGGGAGAAAGGCGTGGACCCGCAGCATCTGGACTCCAATGGTGACGGCATTGCCTGCGGAGCCCCTGATTAGAGAGCCGATTAGAACCGGGCACAGGCCCACACAGCCCAACCCCCACAGCCGCGCGGCGGCCCGCTCCTCCATTGAATCGAGACAATCATGTTCATCGATGCGATGCTCTACGGCCTCGCTACGTTCACTGCTCTGGCACTCTTTGCCATCTCCGCATCTACCTTGTGCCTTGCAACCTATGCCTGGTGGACCCCGAGAACCCAGGAATCGACCTTTTACGCCGAGCTTCGACCCACAATGCGGCACTCATTTTCACTGATCATGCCTTGCCGCCACGAAAGTGAACTTGTCATGGCGACCACCTTGGGCCATCTGCTTGCGCAGTCGCACCCGCACGTGGAAATCATCATTTCCGTTGGCGATGACGATCCTGAAACAGTCACAATCGCCCGTAAGCTCGCGGCACAGAATCCGAAGGTTGTGCGCGTAATCGTGGATACCTGCGAAGTCAAGAGCAAACCGCGCCAATTGAACTCTGCGTTACTGAAGTGCCACAACGAAATCGTGGGCGTGTTTGACGCTGAATCGATTGCCGCACCGGCCTTGCTCGTGAACATTGATAGTTGCTTTCAGGCAAACCAAGCCGATGTGGTCCAGGGAGCGGTGCAGCTGATCAACTACCGTGACACCTGGTATTCGCTTCGCAATTGTCTGGAATACTTCACCTGGTTTCGTTCCCGACTACACGCCCACGCCAACCAGGGGTTCATTCCGCTGGGCGGCAACACGGTTTTTATTAAACGTGATTTGCTTTGTGCGGTTGGCGGCTGGGATGCGAATTGTCTGGCTGAGGACTGCGATCTGGGCGTGCGGTTGTCAGTCCTCAACCGCAGGATTGTCGTGGCGTATTCACCAAGCCTGGTCACCCGGGAAGAAACTCCGGATTCCGTTCGTGCGTTGATCAAGCAACGGACCCGATGGTCTTTGGGTTTCATGCAGGTGTTTGCCAAAGGTGACTGGAAAGCTTTGCCCACCTTCCGGCAACGTGCCATCGCGTGGTGGACGCTGATGCAGCAGCACTTCATGGCCTTCGCAGGGGTGTGCATTCCCGTCGCGATTTTCACAGCCGTCTACGGAAATTTTCCGCTCGTGGTGACGGTGATTGCCTTTGTGCCGATGGTGCCAACTGTCGCGTCGATGGCGTTTGATCTATGCATGCTCAGAGAATTCGGCCGGGACCACGGCTACCGGATCCGTCTCTACGAGTATCTCCGACTGGTGGTCGGCACGCCGTTCTATCAGCTTTTGTTGGCGATCGCCGCGGTGCGCGCATTGGCGAAGTTCCTCAGAAGTGACTTCCGGTGGGAAAAAACCGGACACTCCGGGGCCCACCTGAACTATCTGAAAGCTGCTCCCGTTGACTAGCGCGACCCAGACCCCGGCTGGACGGGTTCCGACGTCGGTCCCGCGCCAGCGCCGGAGGGCTTCCGCGCTGAGGTTATGGCGCTTCCGCGGACAAGAATTTTTCCATTCTGCGGACCGTATCGCGATTGTTCTCATAGCGGTGGGGGCCGCCGTCTTGAGCCTGTGGAACGTCACCAACGCCCCCGACTACCAGGACGACGAAGGCACCTACACGGCTCAGGCTATCTCGACCACACAAGGCAGCTTGGCGCCATACACCTATTGGTACGACCACCCGCCGCTGGGCTGGATCCAACTGGGCGCATTGGCGTGGATCCCGCGATTGCTTGGATTTGATTCGGGGACAGAGATCGGCAACATGCGCTACGTCATGTCGATCTTCTTCGTCGCAAATTCTGTCTTCGTCTTCCTCATCGCCCGCAGGTTGCAGATCCGGATGGTGTTCTCTGTCCTGGCGGTGGCACTTTTCTGCCTGTCGCCGCTCTCCCTGGTCCTAGGGCGCCAAGTCTTCCTGGACAACGTCGGCACCCCCTGGCTCTTGCTGGCCTTCTACCTGGCACTTAGCCCCCGCCTTGCGCTCTGGACCCACGTCGGCGCCGCTCTGTGCTTCGCTGCTGCCGTGTTGTCCAAGGAAACGCTGGCCATCTTTGGGCCGGCCTTGCTGATTGCCCTAATTCACCGATCTAAGTGGATCACCCGGGCATTCTCCGTCGTGGGGTTCCTGACCGTGGGTGCCCTTGCGCTTTCCTCCTACCCACTCATCGCTTTGCTCCGAGGCGAACTGCTGGCCGGTTCGGGACACGTATCCTTGCAGGACGCGCTCGCTTATCAGTTCTTCTCCCGATCCGGATCCGGAGCCCTCTGGGAACAGGGCTCGGGAAGGGCGCAACTAGTGGCCGGCTGGATGTACTACGACAAATACCTCATCGTGGCTGGCCTGGTCGCCGCAGTCATCGCCTTGTTCCGACAGCGCTCACGCTGGATTGCCACAGGATTAACGCTTTTTCTGCTCCCAATCGTACTGGGCACCGGATACCTGCCCACCATGTACGTCATCGCGGCCATCCCCTTGCTGGTGTTGGCCATCGCCGTCGCCGCAGACATCCTGTGGACCGCAGCCAGACGTGCCGGGCCGTCCGGATCTATGCTGCGCCGGACCGTCAGCTTGTTCACCGCAACGTCCATGGTCGGCGGGCTGCTGGTAATGGCCCTACCCCAATGGTTCGAACAAGATGCGACGCTGCTGGCAAGCCAGAACAACTCGGATTGGTACTCAGCTTTGGAATGGACCAAGACCAACGTGCCACGGAACGAGACCCTGTTGGCGCCGTATTCGATGTGGCAGGACCTCAGATCCAATGGGTGGAATGGCCCATGGGAAGTAGTCGCCTTGGAAAAAATGGACCTCGACAGCGCCGTCGCGGTGCATCACCCCCACGGTTGGCGGGAGATTCAATGGGTTATCGAAGGTCCCACCGTGAAGCCGAACATCAGATACTTGAACCTCACCAACGCTGGCTTGGCCCTCGACCATTCCACGATCGTCCAGTCTTTCGGCGCGTGGCATATCCGAAAGGTCGTCACGAACCAGGAAGCAGCACCGTTGCCAGGACCCGACGGGGCTCAGCCATGACCCGGAATTCAGCCCAGGGGCTGATGCGCATCAGGCAAAGATTGTGCGGACGCATGCCAAAATTCGCCTTGATCGGAGCGTTCGGCGCCGGAGTAAACGTTGCCATCATGACTGTCCTGGTAGCTTGGGGGGTCAATTATTTAATCGCGGCTCTGATCGCCACGGAAACCACCATCGTGTCCAACTTTCTGATGCAGGAACGCTTCGTATTTGCTGGTCTGGGCCCGCTCGGGCGGTCGAAGGCAATTCGGTTCCTGCATTCATTCGGATTCAACAACGCTGAGACCTTGGCCCGGGTACCGTTTCTCTGGTTGCTCGTGGACAAAATGGGCGTCGTGAGTCCTTTGGCGCAGCTCGGAACCCTCTCTGCGGCCTTCATCGTGCGCTACACCTTCCATTCGCGAGTGGTTTATGCCCCAACTCCCGCGGCGACGGATTGCACACCCAGCGACACAACTGCGCCCCGAGAGGTTGCGCGTTAAGTGGCCAGGAATGAGCCCGAGCACCGCCCCTTACGTTGAACCGTGGACATAGTCAACGGATGAAGCAACGAATATTGGGCAGGACAGGGCGGGCAGTCTCTCTCGTGGGGCTGGGCCCGTGGCAGCTCGGTGCCGACTGGGGCAACGTGGACCCCAACGAAGCCAGGGACATTCTGGAAGCGGCAGTCAATTCCGGCGTGACGTTTCTTGATACCGCGGATGTCTATGGCGACGGCCGGAGCGAGCAAACCATCGGCGCGTACCTCGCTGCCAACCCTGGACTGGACATCATGGTCGCGACCAAAATCGGGCGGCGCCAGGAACAGACCCCGGAGAACTACACACTTGCCAACTCCGGCAGTGGATTGACCGTTCCCGGCGGAACCTCCAGACGGATTGACTTCGAACAGGGCTTCAAGGCGGTGGATGAGTTCAGAAAACTAGTTCCGTCCGGCGCAACCACAGCCCAAACCGCCGTCGCCTGGATCGCAGCACAAGAGGGCGTAAGCACCGTGATTCCCGGAGCGAGGAACGGTGAGCAAGCCCGCTCCAACGCAGCATCCGCCGAGATGTTGGACCACATTGACCCGGACTTCGAGAACAGCGTCAGGGAAATCTACGACAGGTACTTCCGCGAGACAATCCATTCGCGCTGGTAACCTCAGGGCTAATTCGTCGAATCCTCCGTCGGCGGAGGGTTCTTACCCATGAATCCGGGAGTGCAAGGTCAGCAAGGCGAGGGGTTCACTTGAGTCTGGCGTGGGTGAGGCGGAGGCGGTGGTGGGGTCGCCCGTGGTCGGTAGCGCCGACGTGGAGGCCGATGCTGCCGGTGGCGGCGACGATCAGGACCGGCGACGGACGGTCGTTCATCTTTTCTCCCTGACCGCTACTTGGGCGGCGTCGCGCTGGGTGGCGGCCCAGCTGGCGAGGACTTTCAGGGCATCCTCGGAGGGGGTCCCGGGGTCTGCCGTGTAGACGTTGATGCGCAGTCCCGGGTCTGCGGGGAGTTCCAGCGCTTCAAAGCTCAGGTCCAGGTCGCCGACGATCGGGTGGTGGAGGCGCTTGCGGCCGGCGCGGTGGTACTTCACGTCGTGACGGGCCCATCGCGTGCGGAACTCCTCGCTGCGGGTGGAGAGTTCACCGATCAGGTCCGTGAGGTCCTTGTCGTACGGGTTCTTCCCGGCTGTGGAGCGCAGGACAGCGACGATGTCATCCGCCGCGCGTTCCCAGTCGGCGAAGAACTCCCGCGCTTTCGGGTTCAGGAAGGTGAAGCGCGCGCTGTTCGGCGGAGTGGGCCCCTCGACCATCATGTCCAGATAGAGGGCACGGCCCAGTTCGTTGGCGGCGAGGACATCCCCGCGGTCGTTGCGAACCCAGGCGGGTGCGGCCGTGATCGCATCGATGACACGTTGCACGCTCGGCCGCACTGTCTGCGGGCTGTGCTTGCGCCGCACCCGGGGGGAGGCGGTGGCGGCGCGGGCCAGGTCGAAAAGGTGGGCCGTTTCGGCGTCGTCGAGCTTCAACGCACGCCCGAGGGCTTCGAGGACACTGTCCGAGGCGCCGGAGAGGTTTCCGCGCTCAAGGCGTATGTAGTAGTCGATGCTCATCCCGGCGAGCATCGCGACTTCCTCGCGGCGCAGTCCGGTAACGCGCCGGTTGCCGCCGTAGACGGGTAGCCCGGCCTCATCCGGCGTGATCCTTGCCCGGCGGGAGGTCAGGAACTTCCGCACGTCCTCGCTGTGTGTCATGGCATCCACGCTACGCCCGGTCGATCGGACGAGGGAGGCACTGGCGTTACCCGGAACGGCCGTGACTCCCGGCCGGCAAGGAATCACGGTTGCATTGAGAGCATGAAACCTGAACCTGCAACAGCCTCACATCCGGGAGCGATCCTCGCGATCATCCTCCTCAGCTACTTCATGATCCTGCTGGACAACTCGGTCATCTTCACTGCCTTGCCGAGCCTGCAAGCGGATCTGCGGCTGAGCACCGGCGAGCTGTCCTGGGTGCAGGATGCCTACACGCTGGTCTTCGGCGGCCTGCTGCTCCTCGGAGCCCGGGCCGGAGACCTGCTCGGCCGCCGGCGGGTTTTCGTGTTCGGGCTGGTGGTGTTCTCGATCGCGTCGCTGCTGATCGGCGTCGCACCGGTTGGCTGGTGGGCGATCGCCGGCCGCGCCGTGCAGGGTATCGGGGCGGCGATCGTCGCGCCCGCCTCACTCTCCCTGCTTACCGCGAGCTTCCCGGAAGGCCGTGAGCGCACCCGGGCCGTCGCCTTGTACGGTGCCACCGCAGGGGTCGGTGCCAGCCTGGGGCTGGTCATCGGCGGGGCGCTGGCCCACTGGATCTCCTGGCGGGCCGGGTTCTTCGTCAACGTACCCATCGGCGCCGCGATGATCGCGCTTGCGCCGCGGTTCATCCCGGAATCAGGCCGGGCCCGCGGCCGCTTCGACGCATTCGGCGCGCTCAGCGCCACGGCGGGTGTCGGCGCTCTCGTGTTTGGCATCATCAACACCGCCGACGCCGGCTGGAACTCGCTGGTCACGGTCACAGCCGTCAGTGCCGGCGTCGTGCTCCTGGTCCTGTTCGTGCTGATCGAGCGCACGGCGGCCCAGCCGATCATGCCGCTGCGGCTGTTCGCGAGCCGCCGCCGCACCGGCGCCTATATCGCCCGCTTCCTGTACCTGGGCGCGATGATCGGGTTCTTCTTCTTCACCACCCAGTTCCTGCAGGAAGTGCTCGGCTTCGACCCCCTGCAGGCCGGCATCGGATTCCTGCCCATGACCGCAGTGAACTTCGCCGTCGCGATGAGCATCCCCCGGCTGGCGGGCAGGTTGCCGGGTTCCGTCCCGCTCGTGGCCGGCATCCCGGTCACCCTTGCCGGGATGTTCTGGCTCAGCCGGGTCGGTGTCGACTCCGCATACCTGACCGGGGTGGCCCTGCCGATGGTCCTCATCGGCGCGGGCCAGGGTCTCGCGTTTGCGCCCCTGACCTCCTTCGGCATCATCGGGGCCCCAGCGTCCGACGCCGGCGCGGCATCGGGCCTGGTGAACACCTTCCACCAGGTCGGCACCTGCCTCGGGCTTGGCATCGCGGTCGCGGCCGCAGCGACCGCCCCGACCGCGGGTTCCGCCGTCGCGCACCTGGCCGCCCAGATCAGCGCCGCCCTCACGACCGGCAGCATTCTCCTTCTCCTGGCCCTAGCCGTCACCGCCGTCCTCATCCTTCCCGCGGACTTGGCGGCCCGCCGCACCAGGACACCCCGGGAAGTCGCGCCGGCGCCGCAGCTCGAAACCGCCCGCTGAACCTCCCGGCCACCCGCTTCAAGGGGGTACTGACGTGCACTCCCACAACCCCGCACATCTGCATACCGTGAAAGGCATGGACATGGAACTAACTCTCAATAACGGCGTCACAATGCCAGCCCTGGGCCTCGGCGTCTTCCAAAGCGCCCCGGAGCAAACGACGGCGGCCGTCGAGGCCGCGCTGGCCACCGGCTACCGGCACATCGACACTGCCGCCGCGTACGGCAACGAGCGGGAAGTCGGCGAAGGCATCCGCCGCTCGGGCCTGGACCGTACGGAGGTGTTCATCGAGACCAAAGTCTGGGTCAGTGACTACGGCTACGACCGGGCCCTGCATGCCTGGGAAAAAGCGACGGGCAAGCTCGGCGTCGACTACCTGGACCTGCTCATCCTGCACCAGCCCGCACCCGACCGGTTCGAAAAAACCATCGCCGCCTACAAGGCGCTGGAGACCCTGCTCGCCGGCGGGCGGGTGCGGGCGATCGGCGTAAGCAACTTCATGCCGCACCACCTGGAGCAGTTGCTCGACTCGACCGACGTCGTCCCGGCCGTGAACCAGATCGAACTTCACCCCTACTTCACCCAGCCCGCCGTCCAGGCAGCCGACGCCGAACACGGGATCCTCACCCAGGCCTGGTCGCCGATCGGCGGGATCACCTTCTACCCGGGATGGGGCGGCCAGGAGCGGCGGAACGTCATGGAAGACCCGGCAATCGCCACCATCGCGCGGGCCTACGGCAAGAGTCCGGCACAGGTCATGCTCCGCTGGCACTTGCAGCAGGGCCGCTCAGCCATCCCGAAATCGACCAGCCCGGCACGCATCGCCGAAAACTTCGACGTCTTTAACTTCGAACTTAGCGCCGCCGAACGCGCCGCCATCGACGCACTCAACACCGGCAACCGCAACGGACCGGACCCTGACGAAGCCCGCGAAGAGCGCTTCGCCATGGTCATCCCCGAAGCCTAGGACAGAGAGAAGGAACCACTATGGAATACCGTCACCTCGGCCGCACCGGCGTGCGGCTCAGCCCCTTATGCCTCCGTGCGATGAAGTTCGACCCCTGGATCAACAGCGACACCGCCAATTCCATCCGCATCATCCACCGCGCCCTCGACGCAGGCATCAACGGAGCTCGCGAACTGACACCACTGGCAAGGCGACGGTGACAGACGCAACCGCAACCGCGGTGAGCGCCAAACAACTCTTCACCGAAGAAAAGTAGTAAGGAAGACCATGAATATCGAACCCGCTGCGCCGACCACGAAGAACCCGCCGGCCCAATTCGCCGGCGACGTCTGGCTCGACCCGATCGCACTGCCCCATGAGAGCGACCAGACGATGGTCGTCGCGACCGTTCGCTTCGCTCCCGGTGCCCGCACAGCCTGGCACTCCCACAAGCACGGCCAGTACCTACGCGTCACCCAGGGCGTCGGCCGCTTCGGTACCCGAGACGGCAAGATCATCGAGGTCCATCCGGGCCAGACGCTCTACACTCCACCGGATGAGGAGCACTGGCACGCTGCTGCCCCCGGCTGCTTCATGGAACACATCGCCATGCTTCAGAACGGCGAGGACCCCGCCAAGACCACCACCTGGCGCGAGCACATCACAGACGACGAGTACAACGGTCGCTAAACACCGGATGCCATTATCGTCAGCCCTAGACGTTGCGGGGCTGCGTTTCCCATTTGCATGTCCCTTGACATCCAACGCATTGATGAACAGTCGGGCCAGCTCGAAAGCCCTTTACCCTGCAAACGCCCCCGGCACTCTGCGCGGTGAAGGCGACGGCCTGAGCGCTGTGCGGTCACCGCGCCGGAGCAATCACGACATCCTGAGGACCAGTACCGACCGTAACTGTCGCAATGACGGTGTTACTGGCAGTGTCGGTGACAGAGACCTTGCCGTCCTCACACAAGGTGGAATAGACGTAGCGACCGTCGTTGGTGATTGAAACGCCGTATGGCTCGATGCCGGCGACCGGTACCGCCGCCGCGACCGAGTTTGTCCCAGTATCGATGACCGAGATGGTGTGGCTTACCGCGTTCGTGATGTATGCCAGAGTTCCCGCGGGATTGACAACAACGCCGTACGGTGCAGTGCCGATCGGGATGGTCGCCACGACCGAGTTGGTATTGGTGTCGATCACCGAGGCAGAGCCGTCCGCGTCGTTGGCCACGTAGACGGTGGTCCCATTTGGTGTGATCGCGATTCCATACGGATCTGCCTGGACCGCAATGGTCGCAACGACCCCGAGGGTGGCCGTGCTGATCACGGAGACGGTGCGGTCGGTGGCATTTGTCACATAGAGGTTTGCCCCGTTCGGGCTGACGGCGAGGCTGTGCGGGTTGTTGCCCACCGTGATGGTGTTCATTACCGTGCCCGTCGCGGTGTCAATGACAAAGACTGCGTTCTGCGCCGTCGTCGCATACGATTCGCTGCGCATATCGGCGTCGCTGCGGTAGAACGGGGGCGCTGCCGCGCCTGTGCCGCCCGCCACGGGGCCGTAGCCGGCAACGTAAAGGCGCTGGTTGTCCGGTGAGACGGCGACGCCGAAAGGACCGGTGCCAGCCGGCAGTGAAATGGTCTGGGAAACCAGAGCCGTGCCAGTGTCGATGACCGAGATCGAATCGCCGACGTTGTTCGCGGTGTAGACATGCGCGCCATCGGGCGAGGCAGCGATCCCTACCGGGTAGGGATCCGTAGCGATCGTCGCGACCACGGTGTTGGTGGCGACGTCGATGACCGAGACCGTGTCGCTGGCGCCGTTGGCGACGTAGGCCTTCTGCGTCGAAGCGGCCAAAGTAGTGGTCAGCGGGCCCTGGATGGCTAGCTGGGCGCCGCCCAAAAGCAGCACAAAGAGCAGTACTACCGGCCCGGTAGCCCCGAGGCGCAGCAGTCGGGGCATACCGGCACGCGGGAAGGGAAAGCTGCGCATAAGATCCTCACTCGTCACATTCGCTGTATCCGGGGCAGTCCTTGCGCCGCAGCCGCGGGGGCGGATCGGTCGACGAACGACGCCTCGGGTTGGGCAACAACTACCTTCCGTTCGCGGGGGCACTCACGGCGGGGCTCAGTGCGCCGTACGTTTGCTTTGCTCAACTCCCGGTCGGCTGATATTACGTGGTCGAATATGTCCCAGACACGAGTGAGCGATACCCGGTTAGTGCGCCACTTATCTCAATGAACTAAGAGTGGTTACGCGGTTCCCACCCTTGCCACGGATTAGCGCTGCGATTCACAGTTCTGCCCCTGCCCATGTCAGCGGTACCAGCAGGGTGAGTTCAATGGTGATCCCGGATGGGGGCGGCAACGTTCACGCTCCTGGGACTGACAGGACGGTCTTGCCCGGCCAGCGGAAACGCGCAGATTCAAGGCCATGCCCCGCGGTACCAAACCTGTACCAACCGCGCTTGAGACCTCACAGCTGGCCGTGGACATCGAATCAACCCACGGTGAACGGCATCCTCCAAGCTCCGAGGGGAGGCGCGCCGGACGGACCCTGGCGTTCATCAGCCCGCTAACAAGGTTTCATTACCAGCAAGTAGCTTTGAGAGCTCTTGTTAGGACCCAACCTTTTGAGAGGCTCCCATGAGTACGACAAGCACCCGAGGTATCCTCACGGCCGCCGCCATCATCTTGGCCGTCGGCGGCGATCGGCGGCACCGCGGCCGCCCAGGCTGCCGGCAACAATGACGAGCAAGGCGGCAACAACGCCGAGTCCGGCACCCACAGTGAAACAAACAGTGCCCTGGCCGACGCGTTCAACGGCGTTGACAGGAACACGAACTGGCAGGGATCGACTTCGACGGCACCAACGTCTGGATCCCCGTAGCCCAGTACCGGCCCAACAGCAGCGCCATCATCTACCGCGTTGACGCGAACACCCTCGACCTCCACAAGCAATTCGAGATCAAGGACCACTTCGGCGGCATCGTGATGGACAAGCAGACCGGCCACCTGGTCGGCAACACTTGGGGATCCCGCCGGTTCGCCGAATGGGACCTCCAAGGCAAGCAGCTCTCCACCTGGGATAACCCGAACTACTTCATCGACTACCCGGACTGCCGATACGTGCCGAACTCAAAGATGCTGTGCGCCGGGATCACCAACCTCCCCAGACTCCGGCTGCCGGGGGCAAGGCAACCACCTATGAACTCGGTGGCATTGCGATGATCGACCTCAAATCCCACGGCGTGATCCGCGACGTTCCGTTCCAGCAATGGTCCACCGCCGGCCACGTCGCCACCCGCAACCCGTTCAAAATGACCGCCGACGGGAACCACCTCACCATGAAGGTAGCCCCCGAAGGCAACGGCACCGAAATCCTCACCTACGAAGCCACAGTCACCCCCACCAAGTAATCCAACCGGGCCGCAAGCCGGGCGGGACACACCGCGCACGGCGGTGGACCACCAATGGCGGTCCCGAAGCAGACCGCTTGGAACTCGTGCGTGTCTGGGAGCAGCACCTGCTCCATGCGCGGCCCGGGGTTGCGCCCAGTCCCCCATGAACTTCCAAGCCTCACGCTTCCCCTTGTCAGGATCCGGGCGGCCGGCCCGCGTCTGCTCATAGTAGACGGGCCATCGGGTCGCGCCCGAGACCGTCAGGGATCCTCGGGACGGTGAACTCCCACACGACGGCGAATCCGCCCCGCTCCGCGTTCTACCTACGCAACACCACCATCTCCAACTGTGAACAAGCCAGGGGGGCGTTGGCGGCTGGCCGCCGGCCCTTGATCATTCCCGAATCCCGTGTTGAGCTGGTGCGCATGACGCATAGAGGACGGATCACTGTCTCGGCCGGCATTCCCCCCAATCGTGAAGTTTTTCAGGGGCCATGTTCGGAGCATTCCATGAATAATCCGCCACTCGTGGTGCCCGGCGGTTCGCCCGGGCCCTTCCCACGCATGGTGCTCTCCTCGCCCTTGGCCGGTTACGACGTCACCGTCGTCGAGGGGAAAAATGCGGTGATAGCACTGCGGGCTTTGCAGGCTCTGCCCGGGGCGCTGTTCTTCACGCTTCAGATCTTCAGCGCTCCTGAACTGGAATTGAAAGGCAGGGGCGCACAGAAGGTTCCGCGTCCGGAGCCTGCTCCCGGAGGGTTTGTTGTCGAAGCCCTCTTCAAGGAGGCGGCAAGCCCGGGTGATGAGTCCGTGCGGATCCCGGTCGATATCCACTCCGGTGGCGGGGGCATGGGCCGATGGGATCTCTCCTACTGGTTCAAGGTGCCTGATCCGGTACCCGCGGAGGTTGCCTTGGCGGTTGCCTGGCCCGATGCCGGGATCCAGCCCACGGTTCTTAGCATCGCCCGGGACGATATTCTCGGGGCGACTCCCGAAGAGCTCGGCTTCCCCCGTTAGCCACATCGCGAAAATAGGCTGGCTGGCGGCGAGGGCGCCGGCACTGGTGTAGGTGACGCTCACCCCGGCACCGAAGGAACCCCCGGAACCGAAGACGGGGGTCTCGCCCCTAACTCCCGCAACGCCAAATCCATTGGGGAATTCTGGTCGGCCGCTAGAGGACTGGCGGGCCCGGGCAGGCGTTCTCGATGAGGAGCCGGGCAAGGCGGAGCGCGCGCTGACCGTAGGCGGCGCCGTCAAGGACAGCCGCGGTGGCATAGGTGCCGTTGAGTATGACGAGCAGTTCGTCCGCGAGCCGCTCGGGGTCCTCAGCACCGGCGTCGAGCGCCAGGGAGCGGAACCAGTCCCGCACCTGCTGTTTGTGCCCGACTCCCTCGGCGAGCAGATCCAGCGCGCCTTTCCCGCGGCCCGGGTCGTCAAGTCCCTCAACACTATGAACGCCGCCCTCATGACCCACCCGGACCGCCTGACCGAGGCCAGCACGGTCTTCGTCTCCGGGAACGACGCCGACGCCAAGAACACCGTCACCGGGCTCGTGAACGGCTTCGGCCACCAAGACGTCATCGACCTCGGCGACATCACCACTGCACGCGGCACCGAAATGCTCCTGCCTGTGTGGCTCCGCCTCTGGGGCGCCCTCGGCACACCAAACTTCAACTTCAAGATCGTCCGCTAAACGGCCGGGTAGATCGGCTTCACATCCCGTTGAGCGCGTCCGCGGCGTAGACGGGCCGGTTGGCGACCTGCCCGACCAGACCCTTGACGACAATGGCTTCGATGAAGATCGCCATCGTCGAATGGACGAGTTCTGGCAGGCGGCGCTGATCTCCCGATCGTCAGAGCCTTGGCATCGAGCGAGAGGACCATCTCATCGAGGTGGTTCTGAAGGCAGCTGCGGTTTCGGGGTTTCATGATGGTGATTCTCAGAGGGCCGATTTGGTCGGCGTATTCGTTCGTCCGCTCACCTGGATATCGATGCAGCCCTGGATTGTGCCGCGGCAGCGGGGCGTTTGAGGAGCCGGGCCGCCGGGGCGTTTGAGGAGCCGGGCCGCCGGTGCGCTCAGGCCTGCGGGGCGGGTTCGAGGGAATGTGTGCGGCCGGTCTGGATTCCGCGCCGGCTCGGTGGCGGTGAGCTGGGGCTCTTGGTGGGATTGGGTGTGCCGAGGGCGCGGTAATCCCAGCCTGCGGCGCGGTATGCGCCTGCGTTTAGAGCGTGCCTGCCGTCGACGATGTTGCGCAGTTGCACGAGTTCGCCGAGCACTTCCGGGTCGGCGTCCCTGAATTCGTCCCATTCGGTGAGGAGCGCGACGATCTCGGCTCCCGTGACGGCTGTTTCGAGTGTCTGGGCGTAGCCAAGTTCAGGGTAGGTTTTCCGCGCGTTGTCCATGGCCTTGGGGTCGTACACCGTGACGCGGGCGCCGGACTGGTGGAGCATACGGGCGACGTCGAGGGCGGGGGCGTCGCGGACATCGTCGGAGTCGGGTTTGAACGCGGCACCGAGAACGGTGATGTTCACGCCGGTCAGGTCCCCGAACGCCATTTCGGTGATGAGGTCCACTGTTCGTTGCCGGCGGCGCTGGTTGATGGCATCGACCTCCCGCAGGAATCCAACGGCCTGTCCGACGCCCAGTTCCTTGGCCCTGTGGGCAAATGCGCGGATGTCTTTGGGGAGGCAACCGCCGCCGAAGCCCAGACCGGGTTTGAGGAACCGGCCGCCGATCCGATTGTCGTAGGACAACGCCAGGGCGAGGTGGCTGACATCGGCTCCGGTGGCTTCGCAGATTTCGGCCATCGCGTTGATGTAGGAGATCTTGGTGGCGAGGAAGGAGTTCGCGGCCACTTTGACGAGTTCCGCGGTGGCCAGATCGGTCAAGATCACCGGGGTGCCTCCCTTGATCATCGGTGCGTAACAGGCGGCGAGTCGTTCGCTGGCCCAGTCGGAAGGGGTGCCAAAGACCAGCCTGTCCGGGTGGAGTGTGTCCTCGACCGCGTGTCCTTCGCGGAGGAATTCCGGGTTCCATGCCAGCTCAGCCAGTGCCCCGGCGGGGGCCGTTGCCTGCACCAGGGCTGTGAGGCGCTGCGCGGTGCCAATCGGGACGGTGGATTTTCCGGCAATGAGGCATTTGCGGGTCAGGTGCGGGGCGAGCTGCCGGATGGCCGCGTAGATGAAAGTCAGGTCGGCCGCAGGCGAGGCGGGCGCTTGCGGAGTGCCGATGCACAGGAAATGGATGTCCGCGCCCGCGGCGGCGGCGAAGTCGGTACTGAAATCAAGCCGTCCGGTGGCCAGGGCCTTCCCCAGGAGTTCTTCCAGCCCCGGTTCGAAGAACGGCAGCTGTCCGCAGCCCAGGGAGTTGATCTTCGCGGCATCGATGTCGATGCCCGTAACCCGCAGGCCCAACGACGCCATACAAATGGCGTGCGTGGCGCCGAGATACCCGGTACCAATGACCGTGATGCGCGGGCGGGGACCGGTTTCCGGCGGGGCGGACGAGTTGACGGGGATGGGGGAAGCGGGCATGGTCATCCTTTCAGCGTGGCCCGGGTGGCGGGTCACAGGTGCGTGCATTTGATGTTGCTGAGCCGGCCGGCGCCGATGGTTTTGTTGGAACACTCGACGGTGTTGTTCATCGGAGGCGTGGACGCGATTGCTGCCCCCGGCCGGTGATCGTGGCGGTGTTATTACGGAAAAGGTTGTGATCCCCCCAACCGAGGAGGATGTTGTGGGTCTGGAAACCGTCACGAGGACTCTCCGCACCGGTGTTGCCTTCGATGGTCCATGCGTTGCCTTTGACGTTGACCCAGGCGTCCGCAGCGGTCATGGCGCTGCCGCTGAAAGTGTTGCCGGAGATGACGCCGCCAATGGTGCCTTCCTTGATGTCGATATTCTCGGCGGTGGTCTCGCTGATGGAGTTCCGGGCGATCACGTTGAAGTTGCTTTCATCGGGTCGGCAGCCTGTGAGGGCGCACCAGTTGCCAACGGCGGTGCCGACATAGATGCCTTCGCCATATTCAGGGGTGACTCTGCCTGTGTTGTTCACGGTGTTGGCGAGCAGAAGGTTGCCGGTGCTGTTTCGACGCAGATGGATGCCTTCCTGGCCGACGCCTGTGACAGTGAGTTGTTGCAGCACGGCGCCTTTGACGGTATCGGTCACGATGCCTTTCTGGCCGTTGCGTATGGTCAGTCCCGAAATGACCCAATAGTCCGCATGATCCAGGTGCAGAACGTACCCTGTGTCCGTGTTACCGCCGTCCAGAACCGCGCCCGGTCCCCCGCACAGGAAAATCCGACGCTCCAAGGTGCCGGGGCGGTCGGCCGTGAAGTTCCCGGTGTAGATGCCGTCTGCCACGGAAATGACGTCACCGGGGTTGGCCCCCCCGAGGGCAGCGGACAGCTGGTCTTTGTTCCGCACAGTAGTTGTGGCGCCGGGGCAGTCCTGGGCCGTGGATGCCGGGACCGGACCCTGGCCGGCGCGGGCGCTGAGCGCAGCGGCGCTCATCGGCGCGGCCCCTGGTTCTTGCTCCGCCGAGGCGGTGGGGTCGCCGGCAGCCGCCGACGTCGTCACACCCGAAGAGGGGAAGGCGGACTGCCCGTCCGGCGTCGGGCCGGCCCCCGAACGGTACGTGAACACGGGGTGGCGCAGCGACATCGAGAGCAGGCCGACGAGGAGGAACGCGATGATCATGGCTCCGGCCAGGCCCCAGGCCGCCAGTCGGGTCCGGCCTCGTGGGGGGCTCATCTTCGTGACCTTGACGGACCGGGCTCGTCTGGCTCCCCGGCATAGGTGCGGGGCCCTTCCTGGGGACCACGAACGTGTGAGGCGGTAAAGGTGGCCAGCGGAGCCTGGGACGCGTACGGATGCACGATTTTCCGGCGACCGCGCCGACCCTTGAAGGCTGTCAGGATCAGGATGAACGCCAGCAACGTCCAGATGACCGTCAAGGGTTGGAAGAAGTTCGCGACCCTGGCCCAGAACGGTTCCGTCTTGACCCATCCCTGAGTGTCGTTCCCGGACCGGACGACACTGCTATGGCTATCGCGCAGATTCAGGGCGCTGGGCCCGGAACCGCCGATGGTGTTTCCGTGCAACTGGACGGGAGAACTGCCATTGATGGTGATTCCGTGAAGAGTCAGCCCGGTCATGGTGTTCCGGGTAACCTGACCGGGGCTATTTCGCAGATAGATTCCCGTAGTTCCGCCGGTAATGTTGTTGCCGGCGATCAGGGTGTCCGGGGCGCCGTCGACGACGGAAACGGACCGGGTCTTCTGGTTTTCGAACCGGTTCCCAGCGATCGTGACAAAGGCTGCTGATCTGGAGATGTCGATGCCTCGATCGTTGCCGGCGATGGTGTTGGCATGAAGGCCGATCTTCCGGCCACCCGTGACCTCAATGCCGTACCGGAGGTTGCCGCCCGTGTGACTGCCGGACACTGTCTGATCGGACGAGGACGTCCCCGGGTCCCCGCCGGCTGACGGTCCCTCGGCCAGGGGGATTCCCTTGATGAGGATGCCGCTGCGCCCGTTGAAGTCTGCTGTGGCCCCGGTCAGGGTGATCCCGGCCGTGGCCCGGGCGAGAACGAAGCCGTTGCCGGCGTTGTGAGATGCAGCGGTGTCGATGATGCGCGCGCCTGTCACGAACCGGTGCAGGACAACACCGTCCACGAGGCTGTTCTGGACCGTAACGTTCCGGACCTCCATCCCCCGGCTCTTTGAGGTGAAGATTCCATAGGCATTCCCCGTGATCGTGGTGTCTTGGATGGAGCCGCTGGCGAAATTGTCTGGAAGCGGCCCGGGGTCGGCCGCCAGCTTCCGGACACTTTCCGGGGCCGGTGCGACGGGGGGTTTCGATCCTGGAACTTTGGGGGGTCGTGCCACGAGCGAAGATGTCGTGGTGGGCCGATCGGTACCGGTCAAGGCGAGGCCTCCGGTGCGTCCGGACCAGAAGCCGAGAGATTCGATGTGTGCCCCCGCGATCGTTGTCATGCCCCCGATTGAGCGCAGGTAGGCGCGTCCGTCGGAGGTGACGCTGTCGGGAGCACCCTTCACGGGATCCCAGCTGCCGACCCGGGCCGGCGCGTCTGCGGTGCCGGTGATTTCCAGCTTCCCGCCATCATTGACAATCGAGACGAAACCCGAAGGAGCACTCGCCAAGTGAAGGTTCAAGCCGCCCGGGGCATCAAGAGCCAGATCGGCACCGGCTTGGACCATGACGTTCTCGCTGAGCAGGTAAGTACCGTCGGGTTCATGCACGAAGGTCTCCGGCGCGAGCCCGGCCAGATCCTGGACAGTGTAAGGAGCCGGCCTGGCCGTGAGGACCAATGTTCGGGAGCTCCCGATTGCCACCTCGTATGGGGATACGAGCTTCTCTCCTCTCATTCGGGCGGCGACGGCGGCCGCCCGGACCCGGATCAACCGCTGGTCTTCGGCCCCGACCAGGAGGGGCTCGTTGCGGGCGTCCCCCGGGTAGCTTCGCGTTCCCGTTGCGGTATCGGAAGGTGTCACCACCGTTGCCGGGGCGACGGACGAGGACAACGGTGCGGGTTCTCCGGTAATTCCGGCTGCCGTAGCCGGTATCGAAAGATGGGTCAGCGAGAGCGCCAGCATGCCAAGGGATGCCGCATGGAGGCCGCCCATTATTGCTTGTCCATGGCGGTGAGAGTGGCGGCGGTCTGGCCTTCGCCTCCGGACAGGTTGTCTTGGCGCGTCAGCCATCCTTGTTTGTTCATTGTCAGGAACGCGTATGCTTTCACCGGCAGTGCTACGGCGATCACGACCAAGGTCAGCAGTGGAAGAAGCAGCAAGTCCCGGGGATGCCGGCGCAGATGGGAAAGACCGCGGATCCCTCGGCCAAGCAGAACCCAGGCCAGCGCCAGGATGATGCCGACCGGTGTCAGCTCCAGACGGCCCCACAGCAAATACGTCATCGAAACGCCCATGGTCACCGGTGTCAGGAGGATCTGCAGAACAGTGATTTTTGTAACGAACGGCACCTGCCACAGCCAGCCCTTGTACATCGCGGTCAGGTAACAGCGGTAGGAATTCCGGCTCCACCGCACCCGCTGTTTCATGAATCCGCGCAGGGTATTGGGGAACATCGAGAGCGCCCGGGCCGAGGACTGGTGGACCGTCTTGTAACCAGAGGCCAGGACCAGCCAGGTAAGCCTGCCGTCATCACCGGAAATGCAACGCCGGCCCAGGAAGAACTCGTCCTCCAGATGTGGAAGAAGCGGCAGGACGACCGAGCGTCGGTACGCGGCGGTCCTTCCGGACAGGCAGGCGACGGCGCCCGCGCGTCCCATCGCCGGAACATAGTCGAAGTAGCGCAGGTCGACCAGCCAGTCGGCGATTCGGCGCCAGACGTTGGACTCGCTCTCGTACACGTTCTGTTGGGTTCCCACCCCGCCGACCCAAGGGTCTTCGAAGGGCATCTGGACGGCGGCCAGCAGGCCCGGCTCCCAGAAGGTGTCCGAATCGACGAAAATCAGCAGGTCACAGGCGGCAGCGCGGACGCCGCACCCCAGCGCCGAACGTTTACCGGCGTGACGAAACAGCACCGGACGGACCACGGGGTTCTCCAATGCCGTGATCCGGTGGTACGCCTCGAGGTCCTTGATGTCCAGCACGATGATGATTTCGGTCGGATTCTGGGCCAACCACGTCTCCAGACAGCGCATTAGTATGTCCGGGTCTTCATGGAAGGAGGGAACGATCACCGAAGTAGAAGCGGAGAAATTACTGATGATCGGCCGGGCGCGACGTGACAGGATGACACGGTAGAGCCACAGACCCCAAACGATGGTCCCGGCCAACGCGACCGGCATGTACCGATGCCATGAGGACAGATCCACACCGCCAAACACCGGCCCGGCGACGAGCGGCAAAACCGCGACGGTAATCACCGCCGCCACCGCCAGTTACAGCCCAGTGCGCTGAAACGGGACAAGGGAGTGCGCAGAGACCCGGTCCAAACCATGAGGAGACCCTTCCTGGGCGCATTGCCGAAGCACAGTCAGTGAACCCAAGCTAGAACCGGCCGATGCCGCCCGTCTTGAGTGCCGACTACCCGGAAGCGGTAACCGCCATAGAGTGGCGCCACCTGTTTCCTCCCGTAATGTCTCCGCGAGGCGCACTCTGATGAACCCAATGGTGGGGTGGCCTCAACTAAAACTGCGATTCATCAACAGGCGAGCCGTGAAGGTGGCCCGGAACAACCTGCAAAACCGGTCCCAAATCAAGCTGCCGTACTCGGGGTCAGGAAGCGGGGACAAATCCGAGGGTCTTGTCGACCACGTTCAACAATGGTTCGCTTTTGACGAACCGTCCCAGATTCTCCAAGAACAGCTTGCTGAGGTCGTCGAGATAGTTTTCAGCGTCACCGCTCAGGTGAGGGGTGATGATGACGTTCTCCATACTCCAAAGTGGGTGTCCCCCAGGTAACGGCTCCGGGTGCACGACATCGAGGGCGGCACCGGCAATGGAACCGGAGGCCAACGCTTCGGTCAGGGCTCCGGTGTGAACACGTTCGCCGCGGCCGACATTGATCAGGTGCGCCGACGGTTTCATGGATGCAAGCACGTCGACGTTCACCAGCCCCCTGGTCTCCGCGGTCAGCGGAGCCGCGAGCAGAAGATAGTCGAAGTCGTGCACCACATTGGCCAGGTCCGCGGAGGAGTAGATCACATCAAAGTCGTCGTCATGCGATCGGACTGTGCGTCCGGCACCGCTGACCGCCATGCCCACGGCACGGAACAGTCGCGCGGTTTCGCGTCCGATGGAGCCAGTGCCCACTACCAGCACGCTCTGGCCCTGAATCTTTCGGGTGACCCGGTGCTGCCACCGTTGTTGCTGCTGGAACCGGAATGAACGCTGCGCATCCTTGGCCAAATCCAGGACGAAACCAAGGGCAAATTCGGCGATGGCCCGGCTGAGCACACCCCGGGAGTTCGTGTACACAACGTCGCTTTGGATCAGTTCATCGAAGAGACGCTGGCTCACACCGGCCGCCGAGACATGAACCCACCTCAGCGACGAGGCTGCAGCCCAGTTCTTCTTCAAGGCAGGTGAGAACGAATGCCACTGGTACAACACGTCCGCGCCGTCCAGCGCGTTTGCCAGTCCATCGGCGGTCGTCAAGCGCACTTCGGCCAGTTCTTCGATCTCCCCCAGCCGGGGCGGCAAAGTTTCCCGGTACAGGACTGCGACGACAGGCCGCCTGCGTTCCGGAACCGTCACGATGACGCCGGATTGTTTTCCGTGGTGGCGTCCATCGCGCCAACGGCGTCGATGACGTCAATCGCGGCCAGGACAGCGGCGGTGAATTCGGACGTCGAGGACGGTCCACCGACGTCGCGTGTGCCAAGCCCCTCCCGGAGGACAGACTCGAAGGCCAATTGGAGGTGCTCGGCAGCTTCCGGGTGCCCGAGGTGCTGAAGCATCATGGCCCCCGACCACATCTGGCCCACGAGGTTAGCCAGGCCTTTGCCTGCAATGTCCGGGGCTGATCCGTGGACGGGTTCGAAGAGGGACGGGAAGTCACCTTCGGGATTGAGGTTGGCACTCGGGGCTACACCGATGGAGCCGGTGACGGAGCTACCCAGGTCCGAGAGAATGTCCCCCAGCAGGTTGGAAGCAACGATCACGTCAAAGGTCCAGGGCCTCAGGACCAGGTGCGCGGCCAACGCGTCCACAAGTTCGCTGGTGAGCGTCACGTCGGGGTAGAGGCGGGCTGTTTCTTCCACCACCTCGTCCCAGAAGGGCATAGTGTGGACAATGCCGTTGCTCTTGGTTGCCGAGGTCAGTCGGCCCTTCCGGGAGGATGCGAGCGATGCCGCATAGTGCGCGGCCCGTGATACTCCCAGGCGGGTGAAAATGGTTTCCTGGACCGCAGTTTCATGCGGCAGCCCGCGATAGGTCCGGCCGCCAACCTCCGAGTACTCCCCCTCGTTGTTTTCACGAACAATGAGGATATCGATCGGTTCCTTGGACGCAAGGGGTGACTTCACGCCGTCGAGCGTTTTCACCGGACGGAGGTTGATGTGCTGCTGGAATTCGCGGCGGATCGGGATCAGGAGACCCCACAGGGAAGCGATGCGGTTCTCAGCGGAGCTGGAAGTGGGAATGGTAGGGCTTAACACCGGCGTCGTGTCCAATCCAGCCGCTCCTTTCGGAGGTGTCAAGCAGTCGGGCCTGGGACGTGAAGGCGGAAAGATCGGATCGAAGAATTCCTGGAATACAAATACACCGCAATAGCGGTCTAATAGATTCAATTTGGCAAAGTATGAAATGAGGGGATGTCAATGGCGGCACCGGAGGGAATGTTCATATTGGAGGGCCGGCCCACGGCGCAGCTGATCGCTGACCAACTCCGCGAGCTCATCGTCCAAGGGGCTTTCAGCCCCGGTCAGCAGGTGAACGAATCTGCCTTGGCGAGTCAGCTCAACACGTCAAGGGGACCCCTCAGGGAAGCTCTGCAGCGCCTGTGCCAGGAAGGCATCCTGGTGTGCAAGCGTAATCGCGGCGTTTTCGTGCTGGAGCTTTCAACCGAAGACATCAAAGAGATCTACGCCGTACGCGAGGCGGTGGAACTGGCCGCCGCCAACACTCTCCTCGACTCTAGTCCGGACCAGGTCACGGATACCTGCCGAGAGCTCAAGGGCATCATCAAGAACATGGCGAAGCAGGTTGCGGCGTCGGACTGGCAGGCGATCGCCAGGATCGACATGCAATTCCACACCGCTTTCGTTTCAGGCAGTGGGAACACGCGACTGATCCGGATTTACGAGACACTCACCGCGGAGTCCCGCATGTGTATCCTCAGCCTGGAAGTCGCATATCCCCGCATAGATGTGCTCGTTCAGGAACACCAAAACATCTTGGACCTTCTTGAGGCGCGCGACCGGAGCGGACTTCAACAAGCCATAAAGCGGCACATGCAGAAAGCCGTCGAGGACCTTACTACGACGCGACAGCCAAGTGGTGCTACCGCGTAAATGTTGCTAGCGCACCGGACACAAAGCAGCAGTCCAACTCCCCTGATACGAAGGCACCCCCAGCGTCGCGACGCCGGGGGTGCCTTCGCGCGTGCACCAGCGATCGGATCCAGCATGAGCAGTAGCAGCATTCATGGCTCGCTCAGTCAGAGGCGAAACTTGGGAACGGGAACGTTGTGGGTTACTGGCCGCAGTCCCGTGCCGCGGGCGGAACAGGTTCTGCCCCGCCCAGGCATGAGTTCGACGTGGCGGTCCCGGAAAGGCGTCTCAGTTCACGGGTACGTGCTCAGTTACGAGGTCTGGAACAACAAAAGCTCCCTCGCAGCTCCAGATTTGCGCATCTAGAACCGCCTCGTCTCCGCCCAGACGGCTTCATCGAAGCTATGTCACTTTTCAGGCGCTACTTTCCGGATCACAGGCAACGGTGCCGTATCGAAGAATCGGTATTCCCTCGTGGGGAACCGGATTGGTTTTCCTGCGGCTTCTGCTTTCTCCCGGACAAAATCGTGGTCTTCCGGGGAGAGGACAACCTGCCCGTGCGGGTCACGCTCGGTGTCCTTGGGTGCGCCCCTGCTGAACTTAGCCGAGATAGCAGAGGGTAGAACCAGACATGCCGGATTTTCCAGAAGCCAAGTTCGGGTCTCGGAATCGAGCCGATCCCACTCATCCTTGAGGCTCACGCTCGCAAACACCGCCTTCCTGCTAGGCATATCCTGAATTTGAAAGTCCGTCCAGATTACCCCTGCCCTTCAGGAGGATGATAGGCCCGAGACCGCTCACCCGTGGTTCTGATAGCAGTGTCCTAGCTGGGCAAACTGGCGGTCCATCCGGTGAGCCGCAGAAGGTCAGCCGCGATGTCCTGGACGTTGAGATCGTTTGGTGGGTCCGGTGCACCCAGTCGGGCGTGAGCAGTTCGAGTTCCATGACTGCCGCGTTGCTACGGTCGAGATGGTCCTGCAAGTCGTTGCCCTTGATGCGCCCGCGCAGGCTGGCAGAACCGGCCTCGTCTGAGGCGGTCAGCAGAACAGCGGTGATTCGTGATTCATCCCCCACGGCCTGCTGCCAACTCTTGGGTGACCGGACGATGACCGTGTTGGTGTAGATCATCCGCCGGTAGCCAAGGGCCCGGTAGTTCGCCAAGACAGCGGCGCTCGGCCACGCTTAGTGTGTGTGCAGTAGGCATATCAAGATCCCTTCGTCCATGCAGGAAACCGGGACCTCTATCTGCTCGTCGACATACGTCTTCCTACTGGAACAGTATGGGTTCGAACCGAATCGTGACGCGAAACTCCCAAGAACTTATATAGGGTGTTTGCATGACTGCGGGGGGTGCGGCTGTTGAGCCGTTGGTGCACATCAAAGACTTCAGGATGGATTTCGGGGACACGCAGGTCATCAAGGACCTGTCCTTCGACGTCCGGGCCGGGGAGACGTTCGGGTTCCTGGGCAGCAACGGCTCGGGCAAGACCACGACCCTGCGGGCGCTGCTGGGCATCTATCAGCCCACGGCCGGGACCCTGCACATCGGCGGGAAGACCTTCGACCCCCGCGACGGCGTCCGGCTCGGCTACCTTCCGGAGGAACGCGGGCTCTACAAGAAGGAACAGGTCCTGGACGTCATGGCCTACTTCGGCCGCCTCAAAGGCCTCGGCAAAGCCCAGGCCCGCACCTGGTCCCTGGAGTACCTGGAGCGGGTGGAACTGGCAGACAAAGCCGGAACCCGGCTGGACAAGCTTTCCGCCGGGGAACAACAGAAGATCCAGCTGGGCGTGACCATCATGAACGACCCCGAACTGCTGATCCTGGACGAACCCACCAAGGGCTTTGACCCGGTGAACCGGCGGCTGCTGATGGACATCATTGAAGGGCAGAAACTCGCTGGCTCCACCGTCATCATGGTCACCCACCAAATGGAAGAAGTGGAACGTCTCTGCGACCGGGTGATCCTGCTCAAGGACGGAGCCTCAAGGGCATACGGCACCGTCTCGGAGGTCCAGGAACAATTCGGCGGCACCCTCTACCGGATCGGCTATTCCGGCGTCCTCCCGTCATCGGAACTGTACGAGATCACGGCCGGCGGCGAGGGCAGCGCCGACCTGACCCCGCAGCGCGGAGCCGACGAAACCATGGTGCTGCGGGAGCTCATCAACGCCGGCGTCGCCGTCCGCAGCTTCACCCCCGAGCGGGTCTCCCTGGAGGAAATCTTCATCCGCGTCTACGGCGCCAAAGAAACGGCGGTGGCCTGATGACCACAACATCCACCCGGTCTTCGTTCCTGGGCCGGCACAACCTCGGGACCGTTGTCAGTTTCGAGTTCACTCGAACGATCAAGAAACGACGCTTCTGGATCGCCACCCTCGCGATCCCCGTGGTCATGGCCATCATCTTCGGCCTGGTCTTCGCCAGCAACTCCTCCACCCGCGCCACCGCCCAGGCGCAGAAGAACGCCGCCCTCACCTTCACCTACACGGATGCGTCCGGGATCATCCCCGACAAGGCCGCCACGGCCATGGGGGGCACGAAAGCCACCGACCCGGGCACCGCCTTGGACGAGGTGAAAGCCGGCCGCATCGACGCCTACTTCGCCTACCCGGCGAACCCCGCCAAGGAACCCGTGAAGGTCTACGGCGCCGACAAGGGCATCTTCGCAAACACCACCTACGAAGCCGTCGCCAAGCAGCTCCTCACCCTCTCGGCACAATCCAAAATCGGTTCCCCGGAACTAAGCGCCGCCGTCGGCGGCCAAATCACCGTCGACACCCAGACGTTCCGCAACGGGCAGGTCTCCGGCGGCCTCGGCACGGCCATCCCGCCGCTGGCGTTCCTGCTCGTCTTCTACGTCAGCCTCATCCTGCTCTCCAGCCAGATGCTCAACAGCACCCTGGAAGAGAAGGAAAACCGGGTCACCGAGATGATCCTCACCACCCTGAACCCTACGACCCTCATCATCGGGAAAATCATCTCGCTGTTCCTCGTCGGGCTCGTCCAGATCGGAGTGTTCCTTGCACCGATCGTCATCGGCTACACGTTCTTCCGCGACCGGCTCGCCTTGCCCTACATCGATCTGAGCTCCCTGGTCTTCGAACCCGGGCCGCTGATCACCGGGGCCCTGCTCATGCTGGGCGGATTCACCCTGTTCACGGCCGTCCTCGTCGCCATCGGCGCAATCATGCCCACCGCCAAGGAAGCCGGGGTCATCTTCGGCCCGCTCATGGCCCTGATCTTCGTCCCGTTCTACGCGATCAGCCTCATCCTCAGCGACCCGCACTCCCCCACCGTCCAGGCCTTCACCTACTTCCCGCTCTCGGCCCCGGTGACCGCCATGCTCCGCAACGGCTTCGGGACGCTCAGCCCCCCGGAGGCGATCATTGTCATCGCGGAACTCTTCATCCTCGGCATCCTCGTCCTGCGCCTGGCCGTCCACCTCTTCCGCTACGGATCAATCCAGTACTCTGGCAAACTCTCCATCACCAAAACCCTCCGCCACCGGCCACCGGAACTCGCCGGAAAATAGCCGGAACCGACTACAACGGCGCCACTGCGGGCAGCCAATGACCCGTGACTGGCTTCGTTTACCAGGACGGTGACGCTCATGCCGTCTTCTACGCCGGAATCCACATGGCCGTCGATCGCTGTCCTGGCCGCTCAGACTCGTGTGGCATCCGGCACCCGCTTGAGCGAGTCCATTCCGCCCCTTTTGATTGTCCAGGTCATGCGATCAGATTGCCCTGGCACGGAAGGAACCACCCGAACCAAAGCCGGGGGTTTCGTAGCGTGCCGGGGCCCCTTCTCGCCCGTTTTGGCCAGTCCTGCCGGCAGATCAGCCATAACTGGATCCGACGCGAGGCCGCCGCTCAGGCGACCGGTTGCTGCGCGGAGTCGAGCAGTGCGATGTCCTCGGGGCTGAGCGGGAGCGTCGCGGCCGTCACGGAGTCGAGGATCGATTCAGGACGCGAGGCGCCCGGAATGGGGATCACGACCTCGCTCTTCGCCATCTCCCACGCGAGGGCCACGACCTGAGGCGAGACCGCGTGCTCACGCGCCACGAGAGTGAAGGCCTCGTACTTCGATCCGAGCTGCGACGCCTCGGCGATCCCGCCCAACGGGCTCCACGGAAGGAAGGCAATCCCCAGGTCATGGCAGAGCCCGAGCTCGCCTTCGCTGGACCGGAATCTCGGCGAGAACTGGTTTTGCACCGAGACGAGGCGGTCGCCGAGCAGGTCGTTCGCCTCCCGGATCTGCTGCATATTGGCGTTCGAGATGCCTGCCATGCGGATGATGCCCTCGTCGAGCAGCTCCGCGAGGGCCCCGACGGAGTCGGCGTACGGAACCGTGGGGTCTGGCCGGTGGAACTGGTACAGGTCGATTGCCTCAACGCCCAGGCGCTTGGCCGACTCCTTCGCGGCCCGCTTGAGGTAGGCCGGGTCGCCGTTCTGCGCCCACGGACCCTGCGCGGGCCGGAGGTGCCCGCCCCTCGTCGCGACGATCACGTGGGACGTGTCCCCGCCGTACTGGCGCAGCGCCTTCGCGATGAGTCCTTCGTTGTGTCCGATCTCGTCCTGCGCGGCGAGGTGGTAGGCGTCCGCGGTGTCGATGAGCGTCACACCGGCGTCGACTGCCGTTTGGATGGTCTGGATCGAACGGCGCTCCTCCGGACGGCCCTCGATCGACATGGGCATGGCACCCAGACCGACAGCGCCGACGGGAACGCCGCCGATGGTACGCTGCTTCACCGCCCTGCCCCGACCGCTTCGACCCGGAGTTCGCCCATGCTGTCCCAGCCACCGCCGTCGAGCTGGCGGCTGATGATCTTCGGGGTCTCGGCGAGGGCGGGCCGCATCGCCTTGAGGCCCGCGGCGAAGTGTGGGGCGCTGACGTGCGCCTCGGCGGCGCCGTCCCGGAAGGCTTCGACCAGGACGTACGTGGAGGGGTCATCGAGCGAGCGTGACCACTCGAACCAGAGGTTGCCCTCCTCGGCACGCGTCGCGGCGGTGAAGTCGGCCACGATCTCCGGCCATTGCCCGGTGTACTCGGGCTTGGTCTTGAATTTGACGACGATGAAGATCACAAAGGATTCCTTAAGAGGTGGAGGCCGATCCATTGTTCCGTAACGGCCGTTGGGGCTTGGCAAACTGCGTTACGGAACAGCCAATGCGGGGCGTGGATTCAGGGGCGTTTGAGGAAGGACTCGACCTTGGACGGGTCGCGCTCGACGAGGTCGCCGAGAACCTCGTCGGCTTTCGCGAGCAGCCCGGGGTCGAGGACGACTCCGGCGGCGGTCGCGTTGTCCTTGAGCTGCTCGGGCCGGGAGGCCCCGACGATGGCTGCGGAGACGTTTCTGTTCTGCAGGACCCAGGCCACGGCGAACGCGGCCATTGACAGGCCGGCCTGGTCCGCGAGCGGGCGCAAGGCCTGAACAGCCTCGAGCACAGGTCGTCGCATGTAGTGGTGCTCGGTCTTGAACTCGCCGCCGTCAGAGGTGAAGCGTGACGCCGTGGGAGCCGCGGCCCCCGGGGCGTACTTGCCGGTCAGGACGCCCTGGGCGAGCGGGGACCAGACGATCTGGCTCAGGCCGAGTTCTTCACTCAGCGGAACGACTTCGGGCTCGATGACGCGCCAGAGCATGTTGTACTGGGGCTGGTTCGAGACGAGGTGGATGCCGAGCTCCTTCGCGAGGGCGGCGCCCCTGCGGATCTCCCCGGGGTCCACTCGGAGACGCCGATGTAGTGGGCCTTGCCGGCACGCACGATGTCCGCGAACGCTTGCATGGTCTCTTCGAGCGGGGTTTCGTAGTCGTAGCGGTGTGCTTGGTACAGGTCCACGTAGTCGGTCCGGAGGCGGCGCAGGGAGCCGTTGATGGACTCCATGATGTGCTTACGGGAGAGGCCTCTGTCGTTCTTGCCGGGCTGGCCGATCGGGAAGTAGACCTTGGTGAAGATCTCGAGTCCTTCACGCCGGACACCGTCGAGGGCCTCGCCGAGGGCGGTCTCGGCGCGCGTGCCCGCGTAAGCGTCGGCGGTGTCGAAGGTCGTGATCCCGAGGTCCAGGGCTGTCCGGACGCAGGCCGTGGCCGCTTCCTGGTCGATCTGTTCGCCGTGCGTGGTCCAGTTGCCGTACGCGATCTCGCTGACGTACATGCCGGAGTTTCCGAGCTTGCGGTATTCCATGGGGATTCCTTATGGGTTTGGGTGGATTGTGAAAGGTCAGCGGGAGGCGGCCCGGAGGCGGCGGGGCGGCGCGGTCGAGCCGCGCACCACGAGACGGGGCCCGATGCGCCCGACGGCGGCCGGGGCTCCCGCGAGGGCCGCAACCAGCGCTTCGGCTGCGAGGCGTCCTTGGTCGGCGACGCCGTGGTCCATCGTTGTGAGACCAACGACGCCCGCGAACTCGTGGTTGTCGTAGCCGACGATGGAGAAATCGTCCGGGACGTTGAGCGAGGCCCCGCGGAGCGTGGCCATTGCCCCGAAGGCGATCTCGTCCGACGCCGCGAGGAGCGCCGTCGGCGGTTCCTCCGCGGTGAGCAGTTCGGCCATGGCAGCCGCACCGGCGTCAACCGTGTTCTCTACGACGAGCTCGAGGCCCGGGTGCGCGGGAAGGCCCGCCTCGGCCAGTGCATCGCGGTAGCCTAGGAGCCGCTCGGCCGGCGGCACGCCGCCGAGGGTCGAACCGGGACCGGCGCGCAGGCCGACGAAGGCGATACGCTCATGCCCGAGATTGATGAGATGGCGAGTCGCGGCGCGTCCGCCGACGCGGTCCTCCACCTGGACGGAGGAGGCGCCCGCGCGCTCCGAGCCGACAAGCGAAAGGACCTGCCCCTGCGCCTCGAGCGACGCTAGCTCCTCGGGCCCGAGTTGAAGGGCCACGACGAGCGCACCATCGGAGCGCCCGTGCAGGCGCGGGCTCGCGAAGAAGTCGGCCCGCAGCTCCGCGGTGGACAGCTCGGTCAGGAGAACGTCGTAGCCTTCGCGGCTCAGCACGCGCCCGGCGGCGGCAATGACCTCGGCGAAGAACCACTTCGTGAGAAGAGGGACGACGACGGCGACTGTGCGCGTGCGCCCCGTTGCGAGGCGGGACGCACTCGGCGACGCGACATACCCCAACTCCACAGCGGCATCTCGCACACGCTTGCGCGTTGGCTCCGAGATACCGGGGACCCCCCGGAGCGCGCGGGACACCGTGGAGATGGAGACTCCGGCGCGCTCGGCGACAGCCTGGACGGAAACGGTCATGTGAACAGGGTAACCCCCTTAAAGTTTCTTCGCAAGCGCTTGCAATCGTGTATCGATGTCATACGGGATCAAGCTGGCGTGTCCCGCTGAATTCCCAGCGAGGGGCGGCAGGGGCCTTTCTGTCGTCCGGTGCGTCTGGTCTCAGTCGCCGACGCCGGCGGGTTCGGACTGTTCCTTATCGAAGCGGATGAGCCACGACTTGTTGGCGTCCACGATCGGCCGGTCTGGTCCGTCAATGACCCTTGGGCCGGTCAGCACCACGTCGCCGCTGATGGTGCCGGCGTCGTGGACAGCTTCCGCGTGGGCCAGGACGGTGGCACAGTGGTTGGCGGGCAGCCTTTCGGCCCTTGCGTTGAAGTTCCGGTACATGGTCATCGAGTATTTGCTGATGGCCATCGGTTGGAAGTCACCGCCGACGAGAAGGGTCAACTCCCGGCGAGGGCGTCATCGTCCGTGACCCTGTGGCTGGTGACTCAGAGCGGCGGTGTTTCCACTGTTCGATTGGCGATCCTAGCTGCTGCGGATGACAGAGGTCGAGCGGACCGCGCCGGAGTCCGCCACCCATTGTTGAGCCGGTTGAGACGGTTCCTTTGGGCTCATTGATCAGCGGCAGTTAGGTCGCACCGAGCTACGACTGTCGTGCACTCCAGTCACCTGAGGCGCAAATTAACAAGTATCCGCTACTCGTGCCACGGCTACATTGCAAGAATTATGCTCACTGGCGTAAGTCCCGGGCGCTGATCCTTTGGTGCAGTCCGGGCGAATCGAGCGGCGCGTAACAGGATGCACCGGTGTCAGGGCCCAGTCCCGAACGAACACGGCGATATGAACCGCGGTCTTCAAGTCGCCTGCATGGATCCGCAAGCCTTGACATAGGACAGAAGTCTTCCACCTGTGCGATGCCGACTGCCCGTTGACTGGTTCCGGGTCCGCACTCTAAAGAACAGAAAGACAGGACGCAATGTTGAAATCATCCCTGGCCGGGCTTAGCGCTTCGGCCCTCCTGGCAGCAACCTTTGCCGTCGGTGCCGCCACTCCGGCTCTGGCCAACACAACGACAACCACGCATACCAGTACCATCAACGATGCAATCCCGGTAACGTGCGACGGACCAGGCTTCACTTCCTACACAGGATCGGGCAACTCGGTCACCCATCTGACGGTCAACAACGCAGGGGACTCCTGGTTCACCACGACAACAGAAGGAACGGTCACCCTGCACACGCTGTGGAACGGCGCCTCGACCTCATGGACCGGTCATGTTCAGGAGTGGTTCGGAAGTGAAGACAACAACAAGAACGCCGTCCAGCACGCCACGTTCAACTTCAACGGCACGAGCACCTCGGATCCGTCCAAGTCGCTGACCATGCACGCAGCATTCACCCTCACCGTCAACGCCAACGGCACAGTGGTCGTCAACAACCGGACCGTCTCCTGCCAATGACGCTCCCAACACCTTGACCTCGCGGAAGATGGGCATATCGGCCCGGGGCGGCGCAGATGAGCGCGTTTTAGTCGCCGAGCCTCTTAGCCATCTTGTACCACTCGAGGAAGCTGACGGGCCGGACGGGTTGCCGCCCGAGTGCCGCCCCAGCCTGCGGCGGCGGCGGCTAAAACTAAAGTCTGCAGCTTCCACAGCGGTGGAAGGTCAAGGCCGGAGGCAGGTCCAAGACTCTGTGTCCGGACGCGTCCGCGGTCCTGGCTGTTAGGCGGCGGCCACCGGAGAATCTTTGTGTGGGCCTCATTTACTGACACCCCGGTCCCGTTGATGCTGATCGTCGGCCCCTCTGGGGGGGTGGATCTTCTCAGCCAAACAAGCCAAACCATCTCTTAGCCCAAGGCGTCGCTGGGACAAAAAGGGGCCCGCTTGTCTGCGACTTAATCCAGGCACCCTCTTTTGATATTGTTCCAGTAATCGCTGGAATATTGGAGTAAACCATGAATCAGGATGCCTACGGCCACGTGGCCCGCATCGGCAAGGCCATCGGCAATGGGAACCGGCTTGAACTTCTTGAGTTGATGGCTCAGGCCGAGCAGTCCGTTGACGATATGGCGCGCGTGTCACGAATGGGCGTTACGACCGTCTCTTCCCACCTGCAGGTCCTGAAGAACGCCGGCCTGGTGCGCACCCGTCGTGACGGCGTTCGGATCTACTACCGCCTTGCAGGACCCGAAGTGGCCGGGTTGTTCGTGTCCATGAAAGATGTTGCGGCGCGATTCCTGCCTGCCCCGTTCGCGGCCGACAGTTCAACGGAGGCGGGCAGCAGCCGTGACGTTGTGCCCCTGATTCACACCATCGATGAAGCCCGCGACGCGTTCATGCTCGACGTCCGCCGAGCCCATGAATACCTGGCCGGACACTACCCGGGAGCTGTGTCCATCCCATTGGATGAGCTGGCCTCACGGATGGACGAAGTACCACGGGATCGTCGTGTCATTGTCTATTGCCGGGGTGGATTCTGCCTCCTGGCCCGGGACGCCGCGCGCCTGATGCGCGACAAAGGCATCGATGCCTGGGCCATGGACGAAGGCGTCCTTGAGTGGCGGGCGGGCGGCAGCGTTGAACTGACGGCCACCGCGTAGGCCCCCGGCGATGCAACAGATCTCAGAGCGCCTGATCCGGTCCTACGTCCTCTCACCGGAACGCCGGCATGCGCTCTACCGCCGGACGCTCGTCGTCGTGATCTTTTCCCAAATCTTCGGCGGAGCCGGCCTCGCCGCCGGCGTCACCGTCGGGGCGCTCCTGGCCCAGCAAATGCTCGGCACCGCCGGGCTCGCGGGCCTGCCCTCAGCCCTGTTCACCCTCGGATCGGCCGGCGCAGCCCTTCTCGTCGGACGCATTTCACAACGGAGAGGCCGCCGCGTCGGCCTTTCCGCGGGCTTCATAGCCGGCGGCATCGGAGCCGCCGGGGTGGTCCTCGCAGCGGTCACGAACAACGTGATCCTGCTGTTCATCGCCCTCCTCGTCTACGGGTCCGGGACGGCCACCAATCTCCAGGCCCGCTACGCCGGAACGGACCTCGCCCCGGCAAGGCGCCGGGCAACCGCGGTCAGCATGGCGATGGTGTCCACGACCCTGGGCGCCGTCGCCGGTCCGAATCTCGTCACACCCATGGGGGTCCTCGCAGCGAACCTGGGGATTCCGGCCCTGGCAGGACCATTCCTTCTCGCAGCCGCCGCCTACACCCTGGCGGGCATAGTACTGTTCTTCTGGCTCCGTCCCGACCCCCTCCTGCTCGCAACCGCGATCACCAATCAGGACCAGACGGCGGCAGTAGCTCCTGACGTGCAGTCCCGGCCCGAACCGTCCGTGAACAGCCGCGGCGTCACCGTCGGCACCACCGTCATGGTCCTGACACAGGTGGCCATGGTCGCGATCATGACCATGACCCCGGTCCACATGCAGTCACACGGCCACGGCCTCACCGAAGTCGGCATCGTGATCGGCATCCACATCGGCTTCATGTACCTGCCCTCGCTGGTTACCGGCATGCTCGTCGACAAACTCGGCCGGGTCCCGATGGCGATCGCCGCAGGACTGACCCTCCTTGCCGCCGGGATCGTGGCGGCAACAGCTCCGGCACAGTCAATGATGCAACTGATGATCGCGCTGGCACTTCTCGGACTGGGCTGGAACTTCGGCCTGATCAGCGGCACCGCCCTCATCGTCGACGCCACCCCGCTCGAAACACGCGCCAAAACACAAGGGTCCATTGATGTCCTCATCGCCCTCGCCGGCGCGACCGGGGGCGCCCTGTCCGGAGTCGTCGTCGCAGGCAGCAGCTACGCCATCCTGTCCCTGGCAGGAGGGATCCTGTCCCTGATGCTGATCCCCGTTCTCATCTGGTCACAACGGACAGGTGCAGCTCCAACCGGCTGAACACGCAGCTCGTTGAGGCGCCCCTGAACGGGTGATTCCCCGCATAGCTGACAGCAACACCCGCGCCACTTCCAGCCGACTGTAGTTGACGGGTGAGGCCGGCGAACCGGGCTATGGTTGGCGGGAGCTGTTGCATGAGCTGCCCGATGGTCGCCCCCTGGCTGTGTGGCCGATTGCCGCGAACTGGCTGAAGAGTGCCCTTGTACCGACGGATTGACCATGGCCCTTTCCAAGTACTTCCGGCCTCGGCGAAGAGTCTCAAGAACCGGCCAGTGCTGCCCCGGCGCTCGCAGACTTGAAGGGGATCCTTCGCCGCGCTCGCAGTTTCGAAACTCGACCGCCTCAGCCGCAGCGTGGCTGACTTCGCTGGGATGCTGGAAACGGCGAGCCGTCAGCGGTGGGCGCTGATCTGCCTTGACCTAGGCATTGATACCTCCACTATTACCAGGGCGGCCATGGCGCAGGTGACATGCACCTTCGCAGAGATGGAGCGCAAGAAGATAGCGGAGCGCACGCGGGACGGCGGCGAAGATCAAAGCCACCACGGGGAAGCATATGAGCCACCGTAGCTCGTTACCATCCGCCACCGTTGAGCGTGTGCTTAGTGAAAGGGCAGCGGCGTCGTCTATGGCGCGTACTGCCGACGATTTGAATGCTGATGGTGTTGCGACGAGAGCCGATGGGAAGTGGTACGCGTCCACCATCCGTCGGGTTCTAGGCAGCACACAGGCCCGCGAACTGGCAGGCGAATCACGCACAGAGCGCCACCGCACGGGCCGGGGAGACCTGACGCCGTTCATCTTGGGCGCCGGAACCGGGTCATTGCCAAGAGAGCGACGAGGCCACCGCTGGAGCCGCCGATAACCCACCATAGGAGTGTCTGGTCCGTCCCGGGATTCGCGACCTGCGTGCTCCGGAGAGGGGAAAGCGTCGCTGGCGGTACCGTTCCGGACAGGGATGACGGCGAAGGCCCGGAGGTGCGATCGGCGGGCTCTGTCGTCGTTGCCGACGGTTCCGGTTGCGGCACGGTCGTCGCATCGGCCGGCGATGGCGGGTCATCGGCAGAGGGCGGAGCCGTTACTGGCGCGGAACGGGCGGGCCGAGGCCCGGGGACAGGCGCAAGAGGCCGCGCCGGGACAAGAGGCTGCACCGGGACCGGAACCGCAGGGGGCTGGGTGGACGAGGTCGGGGTCGGTTGTACAGGGCCAGGGCCAGGGTCGGTTGGAACAATCGTGGGGACGATAGCGGGTGGAGTGGACGGCGCAGGACGGTTCGGCTGCGTGTTGTCTGCGGCCGTCGCGGGGGAATTCGCGAATTGACACTGCTGCGGATCACCGGTCTCTTCACGGCAGGCGGGTGCAGCCTGAGCCGCGCCGATATCGGATACAACAAAGACCATCAAGGCAAATGTGAGGGAGGCGCCGCGGGTTCTCGCCCCGAAACCCCTTGAGCAACACGTTTGCCTCGGAGGCCCAGCACTGATTTCTAGGACAGACTTCATATGCAATATTCCCCACCGGGTGATCAACCTGACCGCCTGGTGCCAGCCTATTGAGAATCACACATAAGGGACAGCATGAAGGCGGCGCGTCGCTGGGACGAACGAAGCATCCCTACATATCTCGTTGGGTAGCGGTGGCCAACGGGAACAAGTGGTATCCACTCGTGACCATGGGCCTCGTCCGATCTACTGTTGCCGACAGCGCCCATGCCCGAGGAAACGGCGGGATCGCCGCCGAGGCCGCGGCCGCTGACGGGCCAGCCCGCTGCAGTATCAAGCGACCATCAAAAACTGGAGCAAACCATGAAAAAGAAAATGCCGATTTTCGGTTCCTGTTTGCTTCTGGCGGGTCTGCTGGTAGGTTCCCCCGCGGCGCGCGCCAGTACACTGCCCCCTACCTTGGCCGGGGAAATCTTCAGTGGGGAACAAGGGGGGTTCGATACTGTCCGCATCAATTGTCCCAAGTCCGTCGGACCGGGCGTATTCACTCTGCATGCAAGCGGAACCGCCGCCGGTCCCTATCCGGGCACTTTTACCGAAGACATCTCGGTCGCCTCTACCCCAAACTCTGGCTCCGAGGCGCTAGTGACCTTCCATGCAACGTTCACCATCACCAGCCCCGAGGGGACCGTTACCGGCACAAAAGACTTGGATCCGGGGTCGGCAGGTTTCGCTCGGTGCTTCATCCATTCCTCACCCCATGGCGGCCCCAGCTTTGGGGCATTCGACGCACCGTCATTGACCTATTCGACTGAAATATCTACCGGCGGGTTCACCTATCAGGACCGCGGTTCCGCGTCCGCATCGCTGCTCTATGCCCATCTCTTCACGGAAACCTTCCTCACATCGCAGGGCCTCTCGCCCACAGCTAAGGATCAATGTAAAAAAGATGGCTGGACGGACTATCCACAGTTCAAGAACCAAGGACGGTGCGTCTCTTACGTGAACCACCAAGATCAGAGCTGACGCCACACGGATCCATCCAGTAACGGGTTGGGTAAGCTCGGAGCAACAGTCCGCAGCCTCTGGAGAATTGCATCGTCGGCGCGAATTATGGTGCGCATTTCTACACCAAACAACCTCGATAAGTCAAGCTTTGTCAACAGTCAGTGGCCAAGTAGGCCCCCTGACCTGGGAAAACATTGTGCCCGAGGTGGGACTCGAACCGCATTCCGGGCCTTGGAAACACAGGGAACTCCCGAAAACATAAGCAGCAATACGAGCCAGTCCGGCCCGGCGGCGGCCGTGCCGCTGCAGGACCAGCTCAGCCCCCTGGAGCAGGAGCGCAGACTTGGAAATATGCTCCTCGGCGGCAAGCAACGCTTTTCATCGTTTCCGTGGGGGTAAACGCGTGGCGGACATAGACCTGGATCGAACGTCAAAGGAGTCTGCTGCACAGCGGCATCATGGACGTATCGAATTACAGCCTCGCCTGCACCCTCTTTGGTTCTTTCGGACCGTCGTGCCTCCGGCGCCTCGCCGCTCGCAGCGGACCTCGAGTATCCTACTTCCTTTCAACAGTTGGTCCCCGCGTTGTTCTCGGCGCCCGACAGTCAATGACGGATCACCGGCAGCGTCTCTTGACCCATCCATTGTCATCATCCCCGATCGGCAACTACGCGGTCGCACAGCCACCGTGGGCCCTCTCCTACCGGGCGGTTGTTTCGCGGCTATGGACGCAGCTAAGAGAGAAGTACATGATGAAATCAGGCGTGAGGATCCACCTGGCAACGCAAATTTAGGCGGTCCCGCGCGTTGGAGGCTTTAGAGAATGCCCGGTAATTCTGTGCCAGCGGAACACCCCGCAAAAAGTAGTCCGGCCAAGGCGGACGATCATTTCCTCGCGGATTACTACGAGCACGTGGACCCCGAAGCGCTCGTCCCCTACACCAGAGAGACGTTGAAGCGTCGAGCACAGCACCATCTTTCACTCGGCTCGATGCTGCCTCCCGGGACATCAAGGGTGGATGTCCTCAACGAACCGCATGCCAGTGTGGTGTTTGTGGTGGCCGAAGGCGGGCTGCAGGTGGTTCATGCGATCACTTCGGAGCTGGCCCGCGGAGGAGCCGCGGTCCGGCTCCTCGTCCATCCCTCGTTCCAGGTCCTTCGGGATCCGGCAACCCATGAGCTGCTTGAGATTCGGTACGCACCGCAGCTGGCGGGACAGGATTCTGGCATGCCCGAATCCGGGGCTGGCACGGAAACATGGGTTGCGGTCGAAATCGGCAGGCTGCCGGGATCGTCGGTCTCCGCGGACGTAATCGCGAATGTCCAGAGGGTTCTTGCCGATGTGCGTGCGGTTACAGAGGACTCCGCTGCCCTGAAGGAACAAGTGGCTGCCGCCGTCGAGTCCCTGGTCGCCTTTCCGCGCGGTTGCGTGCCGTCAACCGAGCATCTCGGGGAACTCCTGGCATGGCTCAATGGGGGGAACTTTGTTTTCCAGGGATACTGCGAATACAGCTTGACCGCGGGGACCGAGGGTCCGTACCTTAAACTCCGCCCGGGTACGGCATTGGGTCTTTTGCACAGGCAGAATCCACCACCCAGTTCAGGCGAGTCTGCTTTGAGGGGCTCACAGGTACTCGCGCTGTACACGTCCGCCCTTCGCTCCTCGGTACCGGAACCCTCTTACCTGGAGGAAATCCGTCTCCCGACGTTCAGTACTGCGGGAGTCGTTAAAGGAGAACGAAGGTTTGTGGGCGTTTTCGCCCCGGGAACGGCGGATCAACCAGTGAGTCTCATTCCGGTGATCCGGGACAAAGCCGCCAAGGTGCGTGACAGGCTCGGTTTCGCCCCTTCCTCAACCCAAGAGAAGAAACTCCTGGCCGCGCTGGGGTCATTCCCTCTTGAGGAGCTGTTCGACATCGAGCAAGACGAACTGATTCGGCTCGCGGCCGAGATCCTGCGGCTTCAGAAACGCGAGGAGACAAGGCTGCTCCTACGCTTCGACAACCACGGCCCCTTTATGACCGCCCTGATGTTCCTTCCGCGCCGCAGCTACAACCCCGCTGTGCGGCTCAGGATCGAGCAGGAGCTCAAGGAAGCCTCGAAGGCTTCATCGCTTGAGTCCGAGGTCCGACTCACCAACCCGCACATGGCGCACATCTTCTTCCGTGTCCTTCTGCCCTCCGCCGTAAAACCGGGATCGATCGATCCGACCGTGCTGGAGCGGACACTGATCAATGCCACCCGGACCTGGGCCGAAGGAGTTGACGAAGCCCTGCGGGAACGCATGCCTTCCGAACAGGCCACAAGGCTGTCCGCGCTCTGGGCCGATGCCTTTCCTGCCAGCTATCGGGCGGACTTCGACGTCGCAGACGCCATTGAAGACATCGAGAGGTTCGAGCAATACGATCTAGATGGCACCGGCGGCCGCCCCCTGAACGACCCCGTACTCGCTGTCCATCCCGGCGCTACGCAGACCCAAGGCGGGGACACACGGATTCGCCTATACCTCACCACGGCCCGAAGCCTCAGCCAGATCCTGCCACTCCTCCACAATCTGGGTCTCCACGTACTCAACCAGCGCCCGTTCGAGATCCTGCGGGGCAACACTCTGCCGCTGTTTCTCTATGACCTCGGTGTGAAGTTTCCGAGTGGAGTAGAACCCGACCGAACCAGCTCCCTGCTCGCGGACGCGTTCGGAGCAGCCATGCGCGGTGACACGGAGTCAGACCGCTTCGACGCACTCGTCCTGCAGGAGGGCATTGATTGGCGGCACATCGTGATCCTCCGCGGCTATGCCAAGTATCTCCAGCAACTGGGAACCACGAACTCGTACGACTTCATCGCGGATACTTTCCTGGCCAACCCCGGGGCGACACACGCGCTGCTGGGCCTGTTCCGAGCCAGGTTCCGCCCAGGGCTCGGCATCGCCGAGCGTCTTCGGGATACCAAGGCCGCCCGGGAGGAGGTGGCCGAGGCGATCGACGCCGTTACCTCCTTGGACGCGGACCGCCTGCTGCGCACGTTCCTGAACCTCATCGAGGCCACGACGAGGACCAACTTCTACCGCAACCGGCCATACCTGAGCTTCAAGCTCCAGCCCTCCCACCTTCCCGGCGCCCCGTACCCACGTCCGCAGTTCGAGATCTGGGTCTATTCGCCCCGGGTCGAGGGCGTGCACCTTCGCTTCGGGCCGGTGGCGCGCGGGGGCCTGCGATGGTCGGACCGGCGCGAGGATTTCCGCACCGAAGTCCTCGGGCTCGCCAAGGTCCAGGTCGTGAAGAATTCCGTGATCGTCCCCACCGGCGCGAAGGGCGGCTTCTTCGCGAAGGCGCTTCCAGATCCGGAGGCTGACCGCGCGGCATGGCTCGCGGAAGGCATTGAGAGCTACAAGGACTTCCTCCGTGGGCTCCTCGATGTCACGGACAACCTTGCCCCTCCCGACGTCGCTTTGTCCCACGACTACCGCGGCACCCGGAGCGCGGTAGGCCAGGTCATCCCGCCGCCGAACGTGGTGCGACATGATGACGACGACTACTACCTCGTGGTCGCGGCCGACAAAGGGACGGCAGCGTTCTCCGACATCGCCAACGAGGTCGCTCAGGAATACGGCTTCTGGCTGGGCGACGCGTTCGCGTCGGGCGGCTCCGTAGGCTACGACCACAAGCAGATGGGCATCACCGCCCGGGGCGCCTGGGAGTCCGCGAAACAGCACCTCAGCGAACTCGGGACCGATTCCCAAAACGAAGACTTCACCGTGGTCGGCATCGGCGACATGAGCGGCGACGTCTTCGGCAACGGCATGCTGGCCTCGAACCACATCCGGCTCGTAGCCGCGTTCGACCACCGGCACATCTTCCTGGACCCCACACCGGACGCGGCATCCTCCCTCGAGGAACGCCGCCGCCTGTTCAATCTGCCCCGCTCGTCCTGGGCCGACTACAACCCCGCACTGATCAGCCCCGGCGGCGGCGCGCACCCGCGCGCCGCCAAATCGATCGGCATCAGCCCGCAGGCGCGTTCGGCCTTGGGGCTGCCACCGACGACGACGGCGATGACCCCGCCCGAGCTCATCCAGGCCATCCTGCGCGCCCCGGTTGACCTCATCTACAACGGCGGGATCGGAACCTACGTCAAGGCCTCCGCCGAAACCAACACCAAGGTGGGCGACAAAGCCAACGATGCGATCCGGATCAACGGAAACGAACTCCGGGCACGGATCGTGGTCGAGGGCGGCAACCTCGGGATGACCCAACCGGGACGGGTGGAGGCAGCGCTGAACGGAGTCCTGCTGAACACCGACGCCATCGACAACTCCGCCGGTGTGGACTGCTCCGACCACGAGGTCAACATCAAGATCTTCATCGACCGCATGATCGCTGCAGGCAAGATGGCCGCCGGCGAACGCGCCGAATTCCTCCACTCGCTCACCGACGACGTGGCACGCCTGGTGCTGAAGAACAGCCGGGACCAGAACGTCCTGCTCGTCAACGACCGTGCCCTCGTCCTCAACTGGAGCCCAGGTTTCGACGTCAACTGGGGCCCGGGGTTCGAACGGACCATGGACTGGCTGGAAAGAGCCACCGACCTGGACCGGGGTCGTGAGGCATTGCCCACCACGGACGAGCTCCATGCACGGCTGCAGGCCGGCAAGGGGCTTACCTCCCCCGAGCTGTCGGTGCTTGCCGCCTATGCCAAGATCGCACTCGCCAAGGAACTGAACGACAGCGACATCGCCGACGACCCGTGGTTCGACCGGGTCCTTCGCGGCTACTTCCCGCCCGAGATCGCGGAGCGCTTCGGCAGCGAGCTCCAAACGCATCCCCTGCGCCGGCAGATCATCTGCACTGTGCTAGCGGACGACATCATCAACCTAGGAGGAATTACCTTCGCTTTCCGGGCCATTGAGGAAACCACCGGAAGCGCGGCCGCTCTCGCAAGGGCCTTCGTCGCAGTAGGCGAGGCCTTCGACCTTCACTGGATCGCGGACTGGATGGCCGGGCTTCCACCCGGTGTGCCAGCCGACCACGCGGCGGAACTCGCCCTATATGTGCGGAGGATGTTGGACCGAGCGACGCGCTGGTACATGACCCATGATCATCGTGACCAGCCAGTTGAACAGGCCCTCAGCAGGATCATCCCTGCCATGGACCTCCGGCGGAACCGCACCGTGGTTTACCTCCGCGGCGAAGACATAGACCTGGGGCAGGACCTTCTGACTCGCTGGGAGGCCATAGGGATCCCGCCGGACATTTCGCGACGCGCGTTTGAGGTAGTCCTGAGCTTTACCCTGTTGGATATCTCACTCATTGCGGAGCAGATCCATGAGCCCATCGAGCACATTGCTAAGCTCTACTCCACTGCATTCCAGCGCATCGGGGCTCTGAAGTTGCTTCTGAGAATCACTGACCTTCCTGTGCAGAACCGATGGGAGACACTTGCCAGGGCGGCCCTGCGCGACGATGTCTATTCCGCCGTGGCCGACATGACCATCTCAGTTCTCCGGACAACGCGCAGCGGCGGTCACGAGCGAGCCGACCCCACGGAACGGATCGTGGAGTGGGAACGCGGACACCAAGAGCAGCTCGCAAGGATCAAGGACACCTTCGCCGAAGTCACCCAGCCCGGTCCAGTGGACATCCATTCGATCTCCGTCGCACTCAAGCTGCTGAGGACCCTCGTCCGCAACTGACCGCCGCTAGTGGAACTGCCAAGTCCGATAACGAGGACCCGCTCGTTCCTCTGGACTCGGAGGGCGGCACACCAGCAGCTCTCCGTGACCGCTGACCGCGATCGGTCCCATGGAGTGGGGGGCTATCGCTGTACGCCCGGCAGGCATCGCCTCCCCAGCAGCGGCGAGATCCCCCTGCACTGCAACCAAGACCGCGAATCCCGGGGCGATCTCTTGCCACCCGTCTACGAGGATGCGCTCGATGCGGAAGTAAGGATCCGCCGCTCGGGGCAGCATTGATCCTGCCTTCGGGGCACGGATAAACAGTTTGTCGAGCTCCTCCTGGTCGAGATGCCGGTGGGACACTGCATTGAGTGCCAAATCGAAGCCGAGCCCCAGATGACACTTTGCCGGATCGTCGAGATCGAAGTCTCTCCATTCGAGGAGGATCGACAAGTCTTCCGGTTCCTGCACTTCGAGGAGGAATACGCCTTGCCCGATGGCGTGCAATTGGCATGGTGGGACGAATACGACGTCTCCTGGTGCGACGTCGACGGGGTTCAGAAGGCTCAGCAGGCTCTCGGAGTCTTGCCGCTCGACGAGGTTGCGCAATCCCGGGCCTTCCACGTCTCGATTGAGGCCAAGGTGGACTGTGCCTCCTCGGAGGATATACCACGCCTCGGCCTTGCCGTGGGCGTGGCCTAAGTGCGTGGCGGCGAAGCTTCCGTCGGGATGGGCGTGGACGGGCAGGCGTTGGCCGGCGTCGAGCAGCTTGACGAGCAATCGCGTATCCGGTCCGAAGGCAGCCAGATGCTCGACCCCCAGCAATCCCTGCGGATCCCTTTCAATCGCTGTGGGCATCGGGACGCCGTTCGGAAGCGTGGTGATCCCCACACCTGGCTCTCCGAACACGGATGTCGTGGAGGCAATCCAATCCTCGGGTTCATGGCTTTCTGCCGGCGGCTCACCGCGGAACTCGGTGATCTGGCGGCCACCTCGGTAGAAGCGGTTGGCCGGGCGATTGGATGGCAGGACGATCAAGTCCACACTGATGCTCCTTCCGTAGCAAGGGCGCCAAGGAATCCACCGACGAACGAGTCCCCGAGTCCGACGGTGGTAGGTGTACGGACCGAGATGGCCCGAGCCGCGACGGCACGAAGGCCTGGACCGGAGATCGCGGCAGCCAGAACCGCCCCCACTTCGTTGAGCGGCAAGTCCGTGGTTCCTGCATATTGCTCCACGGTGAAGTCGTCGCCGTAGCGGTAGCGCGTACTCGCCATGGCTATCCCTCCGGCGAGCGCAGGGGCGCATTGCTCGGCGTGTTTTCCGGCGGCCAGCGCCCAGTATTTCGTGTGGACTACGAGCGTCCGGGCCGGAATGATGACCGCGAGGTCACCCAATGATTTCCGCACCGCGACAGGGTCCAGTAGGTCGACCCCGCGGCCGAGGTGCGCTTGCATCTCGTCCTCGTTCATTCCGTAGACGTCGATTCGGTCGAGCAATGCGGTACGCACGAGGGCGCTCAAGGCAGGCCTATGGAACCCCGCATCCTCGTAGTACACGAAGGCGCCCCCGGGCAACGCATCCAGCACTGATCGCAGTTCCGTGAGCCGGGCAGCCAGCAACCCCTCGTCCTGCATGGCGTTCAGACCGGACAACAGGACGATGTGCGCCTCGGCGAGCACCTCTGGCAGGTCTGTGCTGAGGCGCATTTCGGAGTTCGGCGGGTCGTTGACATAGATGAGGCGGTTGGGGAAGGGTGCGACGAGCTCGGTGTCACCAACCCGGACTCGCGCCCCCTCCTCCCACTGCACGATCACGTGCGGCTCGATAGAGTCGTGCTCGGCGCTAGTGATCCACGAACACTCCGCAGGAAGCAGTCGCCTGAAGTGCTCGTTCACGCTTACCAGATGGAGGGTCGACGGCATGCCGAGACGCGCAAGGGCGAGTCCGGCCCTGACGCCAGTTCCTCCCAGCGTCACCTTGTGTGGAAACCGCGAGGCGAACGTCTCCAAGGCGTTGGCGGAGGCAACGTGCCGTTCCCCCGGCGCCCCGCCGGAAGTACCCGAGCACGGATAGCACCAGACTCCGTTCGTCGACGATCGGAGTAGCGTTCCCGAGTTCCTCGGTGCGGACGTCGTAGCTCGCGATGAGGTCCTCGATCAGTTGGGACGACCAGGCGATTTCGTAGTCAACACTGCCGCCGAGCCCGAGTACTAGGCGCGGTGTCATGTCAGTACAGCACAGCCTTGCCAGCCGCGTTGAAGAGATCGATCTTCTGGGCAGCAGTGGCCTTCATCGCGTCGATGCAAGGGGGCTGGATGCTGTTCGGTTCCCGCAGGCTCGTGTCCGCCAGCACCTCCCGCATCTTTGCGTGGTAGGCGACCTTGATGTCGCTTGAGATGTTGATCTTGTTGATGCCGAGCTTGACCGCCTGGGCGATTTCGTCGTCGGGGTTGTTCGATCCGCCGTGCAGCACGAGCGGGATCCCGATCTTGGCCTTGATCTCCCGCAGGAGATCAAGCTTCAGTTCGGGCTTCAGGGTTGCCGGGTAGAGGCCATGGTAGGTGCCAATCGCGATTGCAAGGCTGTCCACGCCTGTCCTCTGGACAAATGAGACAGCATCCTCCGGGACGGTGTAGATGATCGAGTCGGTGCCGTACTCCGCCTCACTGTCGGTCTTGCCGATAGTGCCGAGTTCGCCTTCAACCGAAATCCCGACTGCGTGCGCGGACTCGACAACCTTCTTTGAGATCGCAACGTTGTCCTCGAACGGAAGCATCGAGCCGTCGATCATCACCGAGGTGAAGCCCGCCTGGATAGCGGTCAGGACCTGCTCATAGGTTCCGCCGTGGTCCCAGTGGATGGCCATCGGGACGGACGAGCGGTGCGCGCGGGCGACAATCGCTCGTATGAGGTCCGTCGTGAGGTGCCGGACCTCATCAGGGTGGATTGCGACGATGAGGGGCGACTCCTTCTCCTCGCTGATCTCGGCGATGCCCTTGAACATCGCCCAGTCGCTGATGTTGAACGCGGGAACCGCGAAGTTGTGTGTGTTGGCGACGTCCAGAATGGTTTTTCCGTCGACGAGCATGGTACATATCTCCTTGTTTAGGGTTAAGGCTTTTCGAGGCGTCAGTCTTTGACCGCACCAGAGGTGAGTCCGCCGATGAAGCTCCGCTGGAACAGAAGGAAGAGCAGGAGCACCGGGATCGACCCCAGGATGCTCATCGCCATCATCTGGTTCCACTCGAAGGAATGCTGTCCCATCAGCAGTTGAATGCCGATCGGCACGGTCCGCATGGCGTCGGTGCGGGTCAAGGTCAGAGCGAAGAGGAACTCATTCCACGAGATCATGAATGTGTACACCCCGACTGCCACGATTCCCGGTATCGAGATGGGGACGAGCACCCGCCACAGGGCGCTCCAGGCGTTCGCGCCGTCCACCTTAGCTGCTTCATCGAGTTCGCGAGGCAGAGTGTTGAAGTACGCGGTCATCATGATGATCGCGTAAGGGAGCGTGAACACCATGTGGGTAAGAATCAGGCCCGGATAGGTGTTGTAGAGGCCGAGTGCGACCATCAGGCCGAAGTACGGGATCACTAGTGTGATCGGCGGAACGGCTTGCACTGAGACGATCACGACGTTGATCAGCCGCTTGCCGGGGAACTCGTAGCGGCTGAAACCGTACGCCGCAAGGATCGCGACCAGAAGGGTGAGCACAGTCACCGCAATGGCCACAATGTAGCTGTTCAGGAAGAACCGCAATCGCGCAGGGTCGGTGAGGATCGCTGTGTAGGCATCCAGCGAGAAGCCCGACGTGATCAGTTTCGGTGGGAGCGCGAAGACCTCCCCATTCGCTTTGAACGAGGTGGAAAGCATCCACAACACTGGCAGTCCCGCATACAGTGCCCCGATCACCAGGGCCGCGAAGGCTCCCACCTTGAGCAGCGGCTTCTTTCCGGCCCGCCGCTCGCGAGGGACGTCGATCTTTTGGTCCCTGCGTCCCCGAAGAGTCAAGTTGCTCATATCAATCACGCACCGTCTGATGCCGCACGTAGAAGAAGGCAAGGACCATCGTGAGCAGCAGCACGATGACCGCGGCCGCGGAGGCTGTCGAGAATTCGAAGTTGCTGAAGGCCTGCTTGTAGGTGTACGTGCTCATCACCTCCGTGGCGTTGAGTGGGCCCCCGCCCGTGGTCATCCAGATCAAAGCGAACTGCTGTGACGTCCAGATGAGGTCGAGCACTGCCATGCTGACAATCACCGGACGGATATGGGGCAGTGTCACGTACCGGAACCGTTGCCACCATCCCGCCCCGTCGACGCGTGCTGCCTCGTGCAGCACGGCCGGCACGCCCTGGAGGGCGGCCAGGAGGCTGATCATGAAGAACGGATAACCGGACCAGATGTTGATGAACGTCACGGAGCCCAGTGCCGTTTCGGGTGTAGACAGCCAGTTCGCGCCCTGGATGCCAAACGTTCCGAGAACGTAGTTCACCACACCAGAGGGGTCGAGCATGAGACGCCAGACGACGGCGATCACCGCGATGGTGAACAACCACGGAAGGATGTAGACCACCCGGAAGATTGCCTTGGTGACGTTGCCGAGCAGCGAGGTGTTGAGCAGCAAGGCAAAGACGAGACCCAGCACCAAGTGCACGACGGTGCTCACCGCGATGAAGAGGAAGGTGTTACCGAGCGCCGCAAGGAAAGCAGGATCAGTGAGCACCTTCACATAGTTGGCGAACCCAACGAACGCGGGGTTCGGTTCGACGATCACGTTGTCCATGAATGAGTAGCCGGCAACCATCAGGATCGGCACCACGGTGAGCAAGGTGATCAAGGCCAGCGTCGGCGAGACGAAGGCGAACGGGACGAGCTTGCGGCCGCGCACCCCAGAGACGCCCCGCTTCGTGGATCGCGGGCGGACGGCGTGCCGTACCCATCCGGGTCCCTCGACGTTGGTAGAGGACAGATTCATGTCTCAAACTCCCTTGTGGGGTCGTGCCGCAAGCTGGGCGGCACGACCCCGTCGAATCTTCGACGTCAGAAGATGGATTTCCATGCGGATTGAACAGTGCTGAGTGTCTGATCGACACTCTGGCTTCCGGTGAGGGTCCGCTGAAGCTGCTCGTCGAACGTGCGCTGCAGCTGGTCGGCCTTTGGCAGGCCGGTGAACTCATTCGCCGGGTAACCGGCCTGGTAGATGTCGAAGGCCGTCTTGAACAGCGGATCGCTCTTGCTAAAGTCGGGCGTCGCCGTCTTGTTGCCCGGGAAGCCGTTCGCAAGGTTGCTCAGCTGAGCGTTCGTGTCCTTGCTCATGAGGAACTCGACGAGCTTGGCCGCTTCCGCTTTGTGCTGAGACTTGTTCGAGATGCCAACACCCCACGATGCGTACGGGATGCCTCGCTTGCCGGTGTAGCCATCCTCGGAAGGCAGTGCTGCCACCGTGAAATTGAGGCTGGGGTTGTTCTTCTTGATCAGGTTGATGTGGGCGAGCGAGTCGATCACCATGCCGACCTGGCCGTTGGTGAACTTCTCCACCTTGTCCTGTTCCTTCATGGTCAGGGCGCCGGGGACTAGCACGTTCGCGTCGTAGAGGCTCTTGACGTAGTCGACTCCGCTCTTGACTTGGGCGTTGGTGACGTCAGGTTCCCCGTCCTTCAGCATGCTGCCACCAGATGCCCAGACCCAGGACATGACGTCGTTCTGGATGCCGTTGGGAACTGCGGTGTCGAGTGGCAGGGCCCAACCCTTGACGTTGCCGCCGAGGGCGCTGATCTTTTTGGCTGCGTCGAGGAACTCACTGCGAGTGGTCGGCGCCTTGTTTACCCCGGCCTGCTTGAGCAGGTCGTTGTTGACGAACAAGGGGTAGACGAAGTTGACCGCAGGGATCATGTAGGCCTTGCCATTGACCTTGACCTCGCTTGCCAGCTGGTCTTCGGAGAAGTTGTCAGCTTTCAGAAGCGGAGAGAGATCGGCGATCGCGCCCTGCTTGGCGAAATCGCTCACCCAGGCACCGTCAAGGCCGAGGACGTCGGGCAGCTGGCCCGAGGCTGCGTCGGCAACCATCTGCTGTTGGTCTGAGGAAAAGGGTGAGCTGAGGAGCTTCACCTTGACGTGTGGGTTCGCCTTCTGGAATTGGTCAATCAGGTTGGCCAGGGATCCCTGCGGGAGCTCTGGCTCCCACCACTGGGCGAACTCGAGGGTGACATCTCCGGTGGCACTGGCACCACCGGACGGCGAGCCACTGCAACCTGACATTGTGAGCGCAGCAACGGCGGTTACGCCTAACGCTGCGAGCAGCCGCGGGCGGCGGCCTCTCCTCGTGCTCATGTCCACTCCTTCGTGTAATTGCTTGATCATGCGCATTCACTGCGTGATATAGGACACACTAGTCCTGCGTATGACGCAAACGCAAGCATTAAAATGCAGATAACCTGACTAACTGGGATAAGAACAGCAACAATCTCTGTTGTATCGACATTTGCAATCCAACAAACCGGCTGCCCTCCCCGTTATGCAACACTTCTGCAGTACTTTGCAGTAATCGCTTCGAATAGCGCCGGTCCGGTGCTAGCATCGCAGCGTGAGCGAGTTAATCAGCGTGGCCGTAGACGAAGGGCGTTCGCGCCGACACCCAGCGGGCAGGAAGGCGCAGCTTGTCGCCTACGTCACTGAAGTCGGCCAGGTGACAGTGGGATCGCTGGCCGATCGTTTCGGTGTCTCGATCGACACTGTCCGCCGCGACCTCGACCAGCTGGACGGTGAGGGCCTTCTTGTGCGCACTTACGGCGGCGCGGTCAGTGTGGCCATGAGTTCTCGAGTTGAGAAGGCCGTGGATCTGCGCCTTGGCTTACAAGCCACGGAAAAGGATAAGATCGGCACCCTTGCCGCTCAACTTGTGCGCGATGACACGGGGATCATCATGAATGGTGGGACCACGATGCTTTCGGTGGCTCGTGCACTCCGCAACCACCGGGACCTAACCATCGCCACGAACAATCTACTCGTGCCGGCGGAACTGGACCCGGCCGTCTGGCGCGAACTGTACATCTTCGGCGGCTCCGTCCGCTCGACAACCCTCGCGACGACGGGACCCACGAGTCTGCGGATCGCAACAGGCGGGGCCGATCTGGATATACGCTGCGACTTGGCGCTCATTGCCATCGGTGCGGTGTCAGTACAGGGTGGCTACACCACAAGCAATGTCGGGGAAGCCGCGATGATGAGCGAGATGATGACCCGCGCCACCCGGGTTGCCGTGCTGGCAGACTCCTCGAAGTTCGACAAGCAGCTCTTCGCCCAAGTCGGCTTGCTCGACAGCGCAGACTATTTCGTCACCGACAGCCACCCTCCCAAGGAGCTTGAAGCGGCATTCCGGGACAACGGCGTGCGCATCATCACCCCGGAATCGGGTCTGGATCCTGTCTCCTGAGCCAAAGAGCCTGGACTTCGACAATGCGGTTCACCGTAAGGCTCTCCCCGGTGGCAGCTGTCCTCGCTCCGGGCGAAGGAGACGGGCGGGTTCGCGTTGGCAATGATGTCCATGGTGTTGAGGCCCGGAATCCGTCGGTCGAAAAGTGGTTCTGTGGTGATGAAACCGTTGAGCCAGCGGCCGGAGATCCCCTCCACCAAGCTGGTGAGAATCTCCACGTGACTGCGGCCTCCTCCTCGCTGCTGCTCTCCATGGCGGCCACGTTGGCCTGGGCGATCTCGCGGTTCCATACCGCCGTTGTCCGGGACAGTGGTTCTGCGAGTTCGGGTCCGAAGATGGAACAGGCGCGGAGTTCGTTCCAGGCGACCGAATTCCGCCGGACTTCTTCGTCGTCCTTGACCGGAGCCGCCGCCCTTCTGCCCGGCTGGGCTTCCGCCCTCCCGTCCTGAAACCAAACCCCGACGGTTCCATTCATCATGCACGTCACGAGCACCACAACGGCCGGGCCTTACTGGTACCTACGTCGAGGACGTCACCGTAACGGCCGTCGAAATTGCCAATCTTGTCGGCTCGAAATACACGGACAAAGGAACCGCTTAACTTCGCTCGATCCTCGGACAGCGAGATAGCGGCGCTGCGTCTGCTGAGATCTTCAGCAAGTAAGGCAAACCGACATCCTCATCGGAGCCACTATCGGAATGTCTTCATCGCCGGGTGCAACATAAAGCGACAACAGAGATTTCCCTCCGGATCTTGCCCGCTAGGGGAAGACCACAGACACCCGGGTGATCATGTAGCGGAGCAGGGACCACACCATGAACAGCCGAGAAAATAGACACAGGCAACGGTCCGGCGCAAACCACGCCCCCCAGTCCACTCTGGTTCTGTCCCCGACCCTGCCCTGAAAGAGCGACAAGCTCAGAATCGCCGCCCGCTGCCGCCGAGCGGTTTGACGTCCGGCCCCGGCCTTGCGCTATTCATCCGAAGCCTCCGTTCCCCGCCCGCGCTGTCCTTTCGGCAGGTACTCAACAAACCAATCCATGGCGAGAATCGCCGCCGCCTCCAATGTTCCCGGTTCTTCGAACAGGTGGGTGGCCCCCGGGACAAGCTCCATCCGGTTGAGGCAGCCCATCAGGTCTTGCGCCCGGCGGTTGAGTTCGAGCACCCGGTGATCCGCGCTGCCGACAATCAAGAGCGTCGGGGCGCGGACAAAGGCAAGCCTCGCGCCAGCTAGATCCGGCCGGCCTCCTCTTGAGACGACTGCGCCGATTTTCTCTCCCAGTTCGGCCGCCGCCCACAACGCCGCACCGGCGCCGGTACTTGCACCGAAGTATCCCACACTGCATGTGGCCGTGTCCGGCCTGCTGCCAAGCCAGCCCGTTGCCGCGGTCAGCCTGCGCGCAAGCAGTTCGATGTTGAACACGTTGGCGCGATCGAGTTCCTCCCGGTGGCTGAGCAGGTCAAGCAGCAAAGTGCCCAGGCCCGCCCGCTGAAGCATCGTGGCGACGAATCTATTTCGCGGACTGTGGCGGCTGCTACCGCTTCCGTGAGCGAACACCACCACTCCGGCAGTCGATCCGGGAAGGTGAAGCTGCCCTTGAAGCCACAACCCGTCGGAGGGTATTTGGACCTCCTCATCGAGGCCGCGGTCTCCCGCGGTTGAAGACGCATTTTGCAGGCGCTCGGCAGCAGCGCCGAGCAACCACACCACTTCGTCGTCGCCCGTCGGCGAGAAGTCACAGTAGTGGTAGCCGACCGCCGTGAGCCGCGGGGGCGTGGCAAGGCACACCACCTCGTCCGGCTCCGTCAATCTCGCGAGGATGTCGGCCGCGGCGACCGGAACAGCCAGAATCACTCTGGCAGCCCCCAAGTTCCGTGCAATGCGACATGCCACCCTGGCGGTTGAGCCCGTAGCGATCCCGTCATCGACGACGACGGCGATGCGGCCCTTCAGATCAACGCGGTCTCGGCCGGCACGGAATCGCGCCACCCGCTCCTCGAGGATAGCCCGCTCCCGTCGCTCAACAGACCGCAGTTCTTCCTGTTTGACCCTTGTGGCTGAGAGGACGCTTCGTTCGAGCGCATATGCGCCATCCTCCCCGATGGCTCCCATCGCGAGTTCGGGCTGGGACGGGACTCCCAGCTTCCGCACAACGATCACATCCAGCGGCACGTCAAGTGCCGCTGCAACCTCAAAGGCGACCGGAACCCCGCCGCGCGGCACCCCTAGGATGACTGCCTCCTGGCCACGCAGATGCGCCAGCCGCAGCCCCAACTGCCGCCCCGCATCAGCCCTGTCCTGAAAAATTCCCATCGCCGCGACGTTCCCATCAAGCTGCCGCACGCCACGTCCAGACCCTGAAAGCAGCAAGAAATACACGCGGGGCGGCCTCCTGATCCAACTATCCCCCACGAATACGGACCACGCGAGTCCTTCGCGCGAAGAACCGTTGAAGCGGCACTCCTTCGGGTTCGACGGCGGATATCGCGTCTGTCGGTGGACTGGCGCCAGGCGACGAAGCGGCCCATCCTGATAGCAAATACTTGCGACGTTGGAGGTGGAGAATGCGGATTGCGCTCCTCGGGGATGTCATGCTCGGTCGGCTGGTTAACCTCCAGCTCAAGGTAGCTGCTCCAGACTATCCCTGGGGCGATACCCTCCCGGTCCTCCGGCAGGCCGACATCAGATTCGCCAACCTCGAATGCGTCCTCGCGGACGACGGAACGCCTGCGGCCGGCAAGATGTATCTCTTCCGCTCGGACGCCAAGAACGTGGAGAGCCTGCGCTCCGCAGCGATCGACGTGGTCTCGCTGGCCAACAACCATGTGCTCGATTACGGAATCGATGCTCTATTGGAAATGCTGCCGACGCTCGATGAGCACGGGATCTTGCGCGCGGGAGCAGGGATGGACCTGGAATCTGCCCGCCGACCGGCGGTCCGCTGGGTGGGGCCAACCGCGGTCGGCTTTATTGCTTTCACCGATAATGAACCGGGCTGGGAGGCAACCGCCCGAGTTCCGGGAATTTACTATGTCCCTGTGGACACCGGTGACCGCCGCGTGAGGGAATTGCTGGAAATGGTCCGGCAGGCGCAAGGCCACAACCAGCTGCTGGTCGTTTCGGCACACTGGGGCGCCAATTGGGGGTCCGAGGTCCCGCCCGCGCATCAGAATTTGGCCCGGGCACTGATAGACGCGGGGGCCGACCTCGTGTTCGGGCATTCGGCCCACATTTTCCGCGGCGTCGAAATCTACAGGAACCGGCCCATCATCTACAGCGCCGGCGACTTTGTCGATGATTACGCCGTGGACCCGGATGAACGCAACGACCAGTCATTCGTCTTCCTCATGGAAACCGATGGAAGCGTACCCCGCAAGCTGCGCCTGCACCCGACGAACATCATCCGCCTGCAAACCCGACTGGCGCGCCAGAGCGCGGGGAAAATTGCCGAGCGGATGCAACGGCTGAGCAGGCAGCTCGGCACGCGAAGCAACTGGATCGAGGGCGAAAAAGTCCTGGAAATACCGATCGACTAGCTACGGCATCACAGGCACACGGGTGTGGACAATGTGCACGCCGCTTTTGGACTGGCCTGACCGCCGCCGACTCCATCCCCCGCGGCAGCGACTGCAACCCCGCTTGGCGGGACTATGCCGAAACCTTGACTCAGCTGATAGGCTCGCGGGACTTCGAGTTCGCCATCAAAATGCTCGCCGACTACGCCACCGCATCCCTCAAAGCCGGGATGCCGCTGCTTTAGCGCAGCCCCAGGCTCAAGGATCCGCATTGGGCGGCGGCCTTGGCCGGGATCACCAACTACACCGCACACCGGCTCGGGCAACCGGCACCGTCCTGGACCAGACGCGTCAAACCCCTCAGCGGGGCATGGATGCCGGCAGAGTCCTACCGGAGCGTCAGGGAACCCATGAAGAAACTCACCATCTCCGGAACACCTGCCGAACTCGCCGCCCTGAACGTCTTCATCCGCGAACGCAGTCTGGCCACCGCATGAGCGGCGGGGAACTCACCGCTGATCAAATCCGCGCCCTCCTCCACCAAAAAACTGAACTGCTCCCCGGGAGTCGGAACTGAATTTCTCAGTCCAACTTCCGGGGAGCAGTTCAATTCCGCCTGGGGCCTTTCCGTCCCGTGGTGCGTGCTTGATGCCTGTGCGAGGTAGTCCGGGGCGGTACGGAGGCTGTGCCCGAGGTCGGTCAGCGCGTCAATCAGTTCCACGACATTGGCCCGCCCGTCCAGCGTGGACGGGCGACATCCCGTGGTCACGTTGCACCATCGCTCTGGACCTTCGAGTTGTCCGATCAAGGATCCCTCAGCGTGCGGCTGTGCTGGGGGTGGCTTTTTCGTGGACGAGGGGCCTGCGAGTCCGGCGAGCAGGATGCTGGTGCCTTGGTCCAGTTGGGCCGCCCCGTCGTAGTCCGCGAGCACCGGGCCAAGGCGCGGAGGCGGGGAAATTCCTTCGCGGGCAGGCGGTGAAGGCCAAGGCGGAGCAATGCTTCATTTTCGTCCGGATCCACCGAGAGGATCTGCTCAAGCGGGCGCAGCGTGCCCAGCGGGCGCAGGCCCAAGGACGTCGACAGCGGGCGGGTCACGAGCAATGGCACGACGTTCGGGTGCCGTAGCGCCAACAGGCGCAGGTCATGGGCTATCTGCCGCAGCTGTGCCCGCCAATCCGGGCGGTCCGGGAAGACGCCGAGGCTACAAACAGCCTGGACCGTTAGCAGCGAGTCGATGCGTGAAGGACCGTTGAAACCATGAGGGAGCCGTTCCCTTTACGGGCGTTCACCCGGTCGAGTCCACATCCATCCCTGGTATCACCGGGCCACCGGTGGCAGCCCAACGCAGGGCTTGCGGGCAACCGAACCCGACCCCGGGTTGAAGCCAGACCACCGGAACCCTCGCAAGTCATTTAGCCACGTCCTCCTCAAACAACGAAGAAGCAGGAACACAGACATACCTCCCAACACAAAGGAAGGAGGCACCCGGCCACACCAACGGCCACAAACCAAAAAGGGCCCCGAAGGGCCATAAGAAGCTGATTTGTGCACAGTCAGAGGGCCAAAGGCCCCCTGACCAGCAGAAACACGTGCCCAAGCGGCTTCAAAGCCCCGGAAACATGCCGAGTACGGACCAGTCCGGCCCAACGTTTGCACATTGAGCACACTCCAAATCCGGCCCCGCAACTCCCGCCAACCTCAGATCAAAAAGACCCGGCAATCTGCGTGGGGCCTCCAACGCCGAATCAGGTGTTTCTCGATCATGACGGCGCTGCGCAGCAGACCGATGTCGCCGGCGCCCACACTCACCGCCAGGTCGAAGCCGTCGTCGGTGCTGACGTCGTGCCGGAAGCCGGATCCGGAACCTGCACCGATCGATCACTTGCAGCGCGTCCTCGATTTCGACGAACTCATGCGTCCTCAAGGCGTTTGAGCAGCTCTGCAAGCTCCGTCATCGTTGATCACGAATTCCAGACCGTAGCTGATCTCGCGGCCGTGCCGCTTCAGGACCAGCTCCCCCGTGGAGCAGCGGCGCCGACTTGGACGTGCGCCCCTCGGCGACAAAGCCATCGAGACGGCGGTGCAGGTCTTCGGGAGCTCATAGATACATGGCCATACTCAGATTCGGTCGGCGAACCAATCTGTCAAGCGGGATACTGCCACAGCGAGGTAGTCGTAGCTGCAGTGAAGCGAACCCGCGCCGTCGTAGATGTCGGCTGTGACATCGTCCGAGGTCAGGTTTTCAAGGAACTGCTTCGCACCGTCGATGTCCATGACGATATCGTGTGTGCCGTGCATGACATACACCGGAACCTTGATCTTCTCAGCGACGCCTTCCAGAGTGAACTTGGCGAGTTTCTCGCTCGCCTCGGTGTCATCCGTTGCCCCGGTGAGCCATTGCAGTTGCTCCTGCAGTGGCGGGTAGAACTCGTAGAAGTCGCGCAGAATGCTCCACGTTCCGCACCAGGCAGCCACAGCCTTTACCCGGGGTTCAAATGCCGCCGCCCGCGGCGCGTAGTAACCGCCGTAACTCACTCCCGCAAGACCGATTCGATTGGCATCGACGTCCGGGCGTGTCTCCAGGTAGTCGATGATTGCCGCGACTGGAACTTCGTAGTCGTACCGGCTGTATAGCTGCTTGAAGCGTAGTGAGCTGCCCCTGCCCGGAGTGTCTACCACCACCACGTTCATACCTCGCTCAGGGAACTGATTGCCCCCGAGGAAAATCAATTCTTCTGCCCAAGAATCCGCGCCGCCTAGAAGGATGACGGTTGGCCTCGCCTGTCCAGAATTGTCTGGGCGCATGATGTAGCCGTCCATCGTGACGCCCTCGAAAGGAACGTGAATTCGCTCCAGAATTCCCTCAGACATCTCTACGGCACGCTGAAAATTCGTCGTTCCCTTGATGTACGCCTCCTCACGGCGCGGGTCAAAAGAACGCAGGAAGAACTCGGAGTGTCGCCAATAGCTGCAGGAACGGAAGAAGGCCTTTCTCGCGGTCGCAATATGCCCCTTCTCTGCCTCAATCTCGCCCAGGTCAGCGGTCTCCTGCGCCGTACGCGCCCACTCACGCTGCCAGATCTCCTCGTCGGTTGTCTCGTTGCCAATCCGTGCGGCCGTACGGGTGCATTCGAAAAGATCTGAGCCCCCGACGGCGACCTGTCCCAGTAGGCGCATCGTCTGCAGGGACCAGTCCTCGTCCTGAGGAAAAAGCTCGATGATCGAAAGCGCGTCGCTGTTGGTGTCGGCTACAGTCTCGTTACCAGTCATGGTCTTGCTCCTTCTATGGTGATGCGTGGTTCTGACGAACGTTTCCAATGACTCGTCCGTCAGGATTTGGCAGATTACTTCAGGAAATTGATGCTGCGGTGTTCACGACGTCATCCCACAGCACCTGTTCGAGGATCGCCTGACGACATGCGGAAAGTTGGCGGGGGGCGTTGACGCAGAGCGCACCTCGAATCGCGCCGTCCCGGCCAAAAAGCGCAACCAATGAATCGTCATCGAAACGCTCGATATGGATGGAGTCATGCGCTTCGCCTCTTCCGACGAAGTCTTTTCGCAGATGATGTGCTTCCCGGCCCCGGCTGTCGCCATGGCAATGTCGGCATGGGAGGCACCGGGTACGCAAATGCACACCAAGTCGATGTCGGTTTCGCCCAGCAGGTCACGATAATTTGTAAAAGCCCTCGGGATACCGTGTCTGCTGGCAAATTCCGTTGTCCGTTGAGGATTCCGGCCAGCCACCGCAGCAAGTTGAACATCAACGCCCCAAACCCTCTTCAGCGCTTCAACATGGAAGGTAGCTGAAAATCCTGTGCCGATTATGCCCACGCGAATAGTTGTGCTTCTTGATTTCCGATCGCTTAGAGCGTGCCGAGTTGTCAGCACGGGATTCACTCTGCACCGGATGGCGGTCGCACAATCGAGATCGCGTCGTGGCTTGAGTTACCTCACCGTAATCGGGGCTCTGGATGCGGGACAAGATGCCGGAATTAGTTGCACGGGCGCCACGATAGACTTCGAAATCTCCGTGGCTCTCGGTCAAGATAGGTCTGTCCCAGCGCGACTCAAAGCTGGACCGTCGCCGTCGTTCGACGGCGGACTGGCCGTCCAACATATTCTGTCCCCCTCGAGACAAACGTTTCCAATACACAACTGGCGAATTGCTCCTCTGTGACCACCTCGAGACTCCGCAAAACCTTTGGACCGAGGATCTGAACCATTTGTCGCTCCAACTCGCCCGCCGAAGCGTTCTTTATGTAACCGAGAAAACTAAATCCGGCATCTTGTAGGCGATTTTGCACTGACCCATGCTGGAGTAACTCAGCTCACACTGCTTGGCATGCGGGCCACCCCCAAGCACCTCGAGGCCGACTCAAACCAGGAGAAATATGAAACGCATTGCGTTCGCTGCAGGGGCTGTAGCCCTTTCGCTGTCACTCGCAGCCTGCGGCGGAAGTTCAGGAGCCGCTCCGAAAAAGACAATAACCATCGCAATGTCAGTGGCCGCCGCGCCTTGGGACTTGGCGGATGCCGCCGGAGGCAACAACGAACAGCAGTACCAGCCGGTATACGACACGCTCCTCCACATTGATCCTGCCGGGAAAATGGTTCCCAACCTTGCAGAATCTTGGTCCTACAGTGCGGACCAGAAGACCCTTACACTGCAGATCCGCGGGGGTCAAAAGTTTACTGACGGGGAGCCAGTCAACGGCGAGGCGGTCAAGGCAAGCTTGCTTAGGGCAAAGAACGGAACCAACATTGCCGCAAGCGACCTACAGCAAGTCACTGAAATCGCCTCCAGCGAAAACAAAGTCGACATAAAGCTCAACGGGCCGGACCCTGCGCTCCTGACCGCTCTCGGCAAGCTCGCCGGAATGGTTGCGAGTCCGAAGGCCCTCGTCAAACCCGAAGTCCCAGTTGGTTCCGGGCCCTACAAGCTTGATACCTCGGCTACTACAGCGGGAAGCCAGTACACCTTTGTGCGTAGCCCCGACTACTGGAACGCAGGTGCGTATCCCTATGACACAGTAGTGATCAAGCCTATCCCTGACCCATCAGCAAGATTCAACGCTCTTGTGTCGGGACAAGTTGACTCTGCGATCATTCCGCCCGCGCGGGTTGACCCGGCGCAAAAGGCCGGGATGAACATCACTTCCTATATCCCGGGCGACGTTGAAGGTTTGTACATCTGGGACCGCACCGGCACTATCGTTCCCGCGTTGGCAAACGTCAAGGTGCGCCAGGCCATCAACTACGCTTTTGACCGCGTCCAGATCCTCAAGACAGCTCTCAAAGGCCAAGGCGTGATCACGACCCAGATGTTCAACCGCAACTCAACGGCCTTCGACGCAGCGCTGAACGCCCAATACGCTTATGACCCGGCGAAAGCCAAGCAGTTAATGGCAGAAGCCGGATACCCAAACGGCTTCGAGGTCACGATCCCCGATCTGTCGGCACAGTTCCCCGAACAGCAGGCCGCTATCAACCAGTCCCTTGCAGACATCGGCATCAGGGTGAAGCTGGTCCCTATTCCCTTGGACCAGCTCTTTACATCCCTAATGTCGGGCAAATATGCAATGTCCTACTTCAAACTGCAGTCAAATGCACCCTGGGACACAGTAAAAAAGGAATTCCTCAAATCCGGAGGCTGGAACCCCTTCAAGTATGTCGATCCGAAAGCCCAGGATCTAATCGATCGTGCCCAACTGGCTACGGGGCCTGACCAGGACAGGCTTTTCAAGCAGCTCAACGCGTACATCGTGGACCAGGCGTGGAATGCCCCGTGGGACGCTCTGCAAGCGACTTACGCATCCATATCATCAGTGAAAATCACCGAGCAGCCGTATTTTTCCAACCCCCCGCTCTCAAGCTACAAGCCGGCCCAGTAGTCGGGACCACCAAGTCAAGGCAACCTCTTGCTGCCCTGACTTGGTGCCCGTGAGACTCTAAGGAGAAACCATTGTTCAAGTTCATTCTGCGGCGAACGGTCGCGGGTGTGCTCCTGATTTGGGTCGTCGCCACGATCACCTTTGCGCTGCTTAGCATCACAGACACGTCCGTGGCTCGTAACATCGTCGGACCAACAGCCTCAGCGGCTCAGGAGACCGCAAAGATCGCCGAGCTGGGACTCGACAGGTCCTTCCCCGAACGTTACGGCGAATGGCTTTCACACGCGATCACGGGTGACTTTGGCCGGTCCTGGTTTACGGGCAACAACGTTGGAACGTCGATTGCCAACACCATGCCGGTAACACTGTCAGTTGTCGTCGTGGGCTTGGGGGTCTCCGCCCTGATGAGCCTGGCTATTGGTTCGCTGGCGGCAACTCGGCGCGGTGCCCTTGACCGATGGGTCCAAACTGGATCAGTCATCTCGGCAGCTTTTCCGGGTTTTCTGGTCGCCTTGGCCCTTGTCATGGCGTTCGCCATCCAGCTCCGCATCCTGCCGGCCACTGGATTCGTCCCGTTTTCCGAGTCTCCGGTGGGCTGGGTGCGGTCGATCATCCTTCCGTCGCTCGCTCTAGCCTTTGGCGCCACGGCAGCAACGACTCAGCAGGTTCGTGGCTCCCTCATCCAGATTCTCGGTCTTGACTATGTAAGGACGCTGCGAAGCCGCGGCCTTAAGGGCCGCCGGCTCATCTACAAACATGCCCTCCGCAACGCTGCTCCCGCGGCGCTGACTGTGCTTTCGCTTCAGTTCATAAGTCTGGTCGGCGGCGCCGTGATCATCGAAAAGGTATTTGGCTTGGCAGGCATAGGCTCTCTTGCAAACTCCGCTGCAAGCCAAGGCGACCTGCCTGTTGTTCTCGGTGTCGTTGTCGTGATGGTCATCATCGTCGTTGTCATCAATCTGTTCATGGACCTCGCCCAAGGCTGGGTCAACCCGAAAGTGCGAATCAAATGACCTCCCCTTCCGCGCAGAGCGCCCTTAGTCTCGGCACAACGCCCCGTCCGTCGACCAAGCATGCCGGCGCGCTGCGTCGGCTCCTTCGGGATCCTGTAAGCGTGGTCTGCCTGGCGTTTCTATTTATTGTGGTTGCCGCCAGCATCTTGGCGCCGTTTCTGACAGGTGAGGATCCGAACCGCGCGTTTCTGGATAACGCCCTTGCCCCTGCGAGTTCGGGCCATCCGCTCGGCGGCGACGGCGTCGGCCGCGACGTCCTCGCCCGGTTACTGTACGGAGGACGTCTGACCCTGCTTGGAGGGCTCATTGCTGTCACAGTCGCCCTCCTGATCGGCATTCCCGCGGGGTTGTGCGCCGGATACTTCCGCGGTTGGTTCGATACGGTCGCAGGCTGGTTCACCGGTGTGGTGATGGCCGTCCCGGCGATCATCGTCCTGCTCGTCGTCATGGCAGTCGTGTCTCAAAGCATTTACGTGGCGATGACGGTGCTTGGCCTCATTCTTTCCCCGGGAGTCTTCTGGCTGGTCCGGTCCTGTGCCACCTCGGTACGGGAAGAATTGTACGTCGATGCCGCCAAAGTGTCCGGGTTGCGGAACGCACGGATCATCCGCTGTCACATCCTTCCCACTGTTTTCGGGCCCACGCTGATCCAGGCCGTGGGGACCTTCAGCGTTTCTGTCAGTATCCAGGCAGGTCTAGCCTTTTTGGGACTGGGTTCCACGTCTGAGGCCAGTTGGGGTGCCATGCTCAACGACGCTTTTCCGAACATCTACATTGCACCCGTGCTGTTGGTTTGGCCTGGGGTGGCTATCGCGTTGACCGTCGCGGCGCTGAACCTGATCGCCAATCGTCTTCGCGACATCCTCGGCGGCGATAAGGACGTAGTACGTGGCAACGCAGCATCAAAGCGAAGAACACCTACTTCGGCCCGTGCCAGGGCCGACACGTCGACGCCCTGCCGTGAAGATACGCTCCTGAGCATAGAAAATCTCCGGGTAACCTACCCGACATCGTCCGGTGAGGCGGTCGTCGTTTCTTCGGTGTCACTCACAGTTCGGCGCGGGGAAGTTCTGGGATTGGTCGGTGAGTCGGGCTCCGGAAAGAGCCAGACTGCGTTTTCCATTCTTGGCCTCCTACCGCAGGAAGCTCAGATTTCCGCAGATGGTTTGACCTTCGACGGCACAGACCTGCTGCGCTTGGCTCCGTCTGAGCTGAATGACTTGCGGGGGGCCCGCATCGCTTACATTCCGCAGGAGCCGATGTCCAACCTGGACCCGTCGTTCAAGATCGGGAGCCAACTTGTTGAGCCGATCCGACAGCACCTTGCTGTCTCAGCCAGCGAAGCCAAGACCCGCGCCCTGGCTCTCCTCGCTCGCGTAGGAATAGCTGAACCGGATCGTGTCTTCGATTGCTACCCGCATCAGATTTCCGGTGGCATGGCACAACGTGTGCTGATCGCAGGAGCCGTGTCCTGCGATCCGGACCTCCTCATTGCAGATGAACCGACAACGGCGCTCGACGTCACGGTCCAGGCCGAGATCCTTGACCTGATGAGGTCGCTTCAGTGCGAGAGGGGCATGGGCATGCTCCTGGTCACCCACGACTTCGGCGTCGTTGCTGACATCTGCGACCGCGTTGCGGTGATGTACCAGGGCCGAATCGTGGAGGCGAACAAGTCAACTGAGCTATTCGCCCGGCCGAGGGATCCTTACACCCAGATGCTCCTGGCGTCCACACTGGAAGGCCAGCCTGCGCGCACCCCCTTGTCAACAAAAGCCCGCTTGGTCAGTCCGTAAATGCTGATTCGAATGAAAAGAGAAACCATGGGCGGCCAGGACATAACGACGGAATTGACGCCACTCCTGAAAATCAACGACCTCGCGGTCGAGTATCCGTCCAAAGGCTGGAGAAAACCGCCCTTCCGGGCGCTGCATGGGATCAGCCTGGCCGTTGATGCCGGCGAAACCGTTGGACTGGTCGGTGAATCAGGTTCCGGCAAGACGACCATGGGCCGGGCGGTCTTAGGACTAGCCCCCGTTAGCCAAGGCGAAATCAGCTTCGAGGGCCGAGTCATCTCCAAAATCGCCCCACGTGAGAGGCGGAGGCTCAGCAACGACATACAGGTGGTATTTCAAGACCCCTATACCTCGCTTAACCCTTTCATGACCATTGAGAATATTCTCACAGAACCGTTGATGGTCGGGGGGCTACACGAAGTGATGCTCTTCGTCGGGTCAATTTCCTCCTGGATGAGGTACAGCTGCCGGTCGGCTCAGCCCAACGGCTCCCCCGCGAATTCTCGGGTGGCCAACGTCAACGTGTTGCCATCGCCCGTGCACTCTCCCGGGATCCGAAGCTCATCGTTTGTGACGAGCCCGTGAGTGCCCTGGATTTGTCAACACAGGCGAAAATCCTAGACCTGTTCATTGAGATTCAAGAGCGCACCGGCGTCGCCTACCTGTTTGTCACACACGATCTGTCGGTCGTCCGACACATCAGCCACCGGGTGGCCGTCATGCATAAGGGAACCATCGTGGAAGCAGGGGACGCTGCGTTGGTGACAAGTACGCCGGCGCATCCGTACACTCAGCGGCTACTGCTCTCGGCGCCGGTACCTGATCCGGTCCGACAGGGCGAACGGCGGGCACAGCGACTGAACATGGCCATCCCGGGCTAGATGGTGCGCGCCGGTCACCTCAGGTCGAAGACGGGGTTACAAGTACCGACAGGGAAGCCATAGCCCTGCGCTAGCTAGAATGGAAACGCATGAAAACTATCTTCCCGGAGATGACACTGACCGTCACCGTCACCGACCGCGCCAACATGGACCGCCAACTCGACGAAGCCGTGACAATCACCCGGGCGCGGGCAATGCTCGAACGACGCCGAGGCATCCTCGTCAGCCGCGACGGACGAGATTCCTTCACCGTCGCCCTCAGCGATTCCGTGCCTTTCGGCCTCACCCGCGAACGCCAAAACTGGTGAGCTAAGACAGAGAAGCAACACGTTTCTGGATGTGTGAGCGCTAGTCTCCCGGCTGACCGGCCCGCAGGATGTCACGCTCCGCCTTGGGAAAGCAGCGCCAGCGAACCCACTTTTACCGCGCCAAGGAGCGCCAACTGCTTGCCCATGGGTTCCATAGAAATACTGAGGTTTCTTGTGGCAATGGGAAGCGCATCACGATATACAACACTTCTAATCCCCGCCAGGACTTCGTCAGTCAGCCGGACCATTTCTCCGCCCAGAATGATTGTGCGGGGGTTGAACATGTCGACTAGTTCTGCTGTCAGCTCTCCCAGCCGTGTCACCGCATCACGCACGGCAGCAGTAGCCGCGGGGTCACCGGACTTTATCAAACCGCGCAGGCGGTGTTCGTCATTTACCTCGTCGCTATCCCGGTCCTGAAGGCGCAGTTGAGCGAATACTGCACGCAGGCTGGCAACTGCTCCCACACACCCTGTTTTACCGCAAATACAGACGAGGTCCCGGTTTCCGCCCGCCTTTAGGTGACCGATGTCGCCAGCGGAACCGTCTGCACCACGATGGATCTTTCCGTCAGCGGTGATCAGTCCGGCTCCGATACCCATGGACAAATGTAGATGAAGCAAGGGCAGCTGTTCTGATCCGCCTTGAGTGGAAGCGCCCAGCGCCATCATGTTGGCGTTGTTATCCACCAATGCGGGCGCATCGAAATAGGCGCTCAGGGCCCGGCGAAGCTCGAAGCCCTCCCATCCGGGCATGATGTATCGGTGGGCCGTGACGCCGTTGACAAAGTCAACCGGCGCCGGGATGCTTGCGACAACTTGGTGCACATCCTCATTCGTCAGGCCGCTTCGCTCAAGCAGGTCCTTGGCACAACCGAGTACGAGATCTAGCACATCGGTCGGCGGTGACGACAGCGAAACCCGGATTTCCGCTGTATCCAGCAATGCTGCCGTCGCATCGGACAATGCCAGATGGGTGAAGGAGCGCTCAAAATCAAGGGCAATCGTGAATCCGGCACTTCGGCCCAGCCGAAGACCAAGCGAAGGGCGTCCCCGCTGACCATCGTAGGCGGTTTCCTCTGACAGCAGACCCTTTTCGATCATGTGATCGACGTGATGTCCGATTGTGGACCGTGCCATACCGGTTTGACGTGAGATGTTGGCCCGGCTCGTGGCCACCCCCGAGGCGACCATCCGCAAGATGACCTGAGGAACCAGCTCCATAGGCTCAGATTTCATTCATTAATCTTGACACACGAAACACCTTAAGTTCAGCCATCGAATTTAAAACGCCATCTATCCCCCAAAACATCTGGGGAATAGCATCTAATTCAGGACGTTCTGACCATAACCATCGCTCTTTAGAAGTCAGCCTCCTGTCCCCGAATTCAATTCACGAGAAGAGTGCTCAAATGTCGATTGCACCCAGCCAGTTTGCGCTGAATCCAATCCAGTGGCTCGCGACCCCGGACGGGTGGGTTGACCAATCGCTGAAACCGCCCTTGGAACACAGGCTCCCTGTAGTCGCATCTGCGGGCTTCACTGCCATAAAGTCTGAAGTTCCGATCGGAATGACGGCGCAGACCTATCGATCTCGGCTCGGCGAGTACGGGATCCGTCCGGGTCCCGGCTACGTTCCGATGCCCTGGTTCGAGGACGAATCCTCCAGAGCCCCCTTTTTGGAGCGGGCGCGCACGGTCGCCGCCACAAATGCCGTTCTGGGGGTCCCGCTGGTTTTCCTCGCCATGGGCATGGACAAGAATGCGGGCAGGGTACTCCATCCAGGAGTCGGATTCGGACAGAATTCAGACAGACTTGAGTCGGTCAGGGACTATCTTGCTGAGGCTGCGCAGATCATGGTGTCTGAAGGAGCCGTTCCCGCCCTCCACCCACATGTCGGGACGTGGATTGAGACGGCGGACGAAGCTCGATTTGTTCTCGACACGGTTGATGAGAGCATCCTGAAATTTGGTCCCGACGCCGGGCACCTTGCATGGACCGGAATCAACCCGGCGGAATTAATTGCTGAGTATGCCCCAAGGGTGGCCGGTATTCACATCAAGGACTACTTTGATGCCGTGTCGGCGCGCAGTCGAACCGACGACATCGACTACCGCTCCACAGTGCTTGCTGGCTTCTGGACCGAACCAGGCGATGGCGATGCAAACATCGATGAGGTCCTGGATGCCGCCGGTCCGGGCTTTGACGGTTGGGTCGTAGTTGAAGTTGACCGGGGAACGGTCGCTCCGGACGAGAGCATCCGAAGGTGCGGAGAGTGGCTCGCCAGCAGATTTACGGACCCTCTTCCCGTCTAGGGCGCATTCTCATACGTCTTGACTATTGGCCAAACATCCCATCCTGTAGCGGAGTTACCCATGAAAAGCCCAACAAAATTACGCTTCGCCCTGGTGGGGGCCGGCGTCATAGGAAACCATCACCAGAAGGTCATGAAGGAGCTCTCCTCCGAGATCGAACTCGTCGCAGTCGTCGACCTGGAACTGCCAAAAGCGGAAAAAATCGCTTTCGCCCATGATGCACTCGCATTTACTTCGCTCTCAGAGGCGCTCGCTAACTGTGACTTTGATGCTGTTGCCGTCTGCACACCCACAGGGGCTCACGCAGAGGTGGGAATCGAGGCCCTGAACTCCGGCAAGCATGTCGTGATTGAAAAGCCGGCCGAGATCAGCCTGGCAGCTACAGACGAGATAATCGCAGCGCAGCGAAGGTCTGGCAGGCAAGTCACCGTCATCTCCCAGCACCGCTTCGATCCGGCCGCGGAGATCCTGATGGAGGCGATCAGTGAGGGCGGACTTGGACGCCTGACGTCGGGGGTCGCAGCGATCAACTGGTGGCGCGGACAGAACTATTACGACTCGGGTGACTGGCGTGGCACTTGGGCCCTGGACGGCGGCGGGGCCCTCATGAACCAGGGCGTCCACACTGTCGATCTTTTAGTAGCTGCAATGGGTAAGCCAGTGGAAGTCTTTGCCTACACTGCTTGCCTCGCGCACGACCGCATTGAGGTCGAAGACGTCGCCGTCGGTGTCGTCAAATTCGAAAGCGGCGCTCTAGGAGTCCTGCACGGAACGACGGCGGCTTATCCAGGTCTGAGTGCCCGCCTTCAGGTGCACGGCGAAAGAGGCTCTGCCATCATCGACAATGACCAGCTGACATTCATCCACACCACTCCGGTTGGACATCCTCGGGCGGAGAAGCCATTTGGTGTCTCAGACTCCGCCAACCAAATTGACCGCCATAAGGTCTCCAACGGTTCAATACCCACCGCCGGCGCCAACCCGGGACAACTCTCTGACGCTCACCGCTATCAGTACAGCAATTTCCTCGCGTCAATCCGTGGTGATGAGGAACTTCGGGTTGGTCTCGCTGAAAACCGGCAATCGCTAAGCGTCATACTCGGAGCCTACGAGTCTGCGCAGACCGGGTTGCCTGTGCGTTTGACCTGACTGGGCACGATCGACGGTGGCCACGACATCGGTCCACTGTCTGAAGTGGCGGCATCGAGTGTGTCCTGGGACCTCTCCAGGCCGGACCGGGCTGACCTCCGCACCCGCACGCGCATCCAAGCGCCTACCAACAGCCTGGCCAGAGCGTTGAGCGCGGGACGGACCGGTGTCGCGGCGGTGTTGGTTCCAGACATCACGAACCCCTTCTATTTCGACCTCATTAGGGGAACCCATCTCCAGCTCAAGGCAGCCGGCTATACCCAATTGTTGGTGGACACAGAGGAATCCGATGAAGTTGAATCCGGCGCGATGAAGCAGCTGGGCAAAACGGTCGACGGAATCATCGTTGCGGCCTCCAACCTGAGTGATGATGTCCTGCGTGAAAACGCGGCAAAGATGCCCATGGTCACCGTCAATCGCGACGTTCGCGGGGTTCCTGCTGTCATTATCGATACAGCGGCGGCGACCAACCGTGCACTAGATCATCTGATCTCGCTGGGTCATACCAGCGTCGCATACGTGGGAGGCCCGCCAATGTCCCAGTCCAGCATGAGGAGGTGGACCGCACTATCGGTTGCGGCGAAGGACCACGGGTTGGAGGTTTTCGGACTCGGGCCGTTCGCTCCGAACATGCAGTCGGGCGCGGCCGCGGCGGACTCCGCCGTCCACAGCGGAGTGACCGCCTGCATAACCTTCAACGATCTGATCGCCATCGGAATGATCCAACGGCTCCGCCAACGCGGTCTCCGGGTGCCGGAAGACCTGAGCATCGTCGGTTGCGATGATGTGTTCGGGGCGGACTTCTGCAACCCCCCGCTGACGACCATGACGACTCCTATCGAACTAGTCGGACGAGTGGCCGCGTCGATGCTGCTCGACCAGCTCAACCCAGTGTCAGGCGCAGCCAAGCGCCAGCGATCCTTGATTCCCACCCACCTGACTGTACGAGGCTCGACGGGTGCCTTCAGACCGGATGATTGCCACGGATGACACGCCGGGTCTGTTTGTAACCTGGGTCTTTCAATGACGACGCTGCCCTGACTCATATGGCGACTGCCCGCTCTTGGCTGCCAGGCTTCGCTCCGCCGCTGCGGCAGAAAAAATGGATCCCGGAAGAGGATCGTACCTACTCAGCAAAATACCTGGCCTGCCCGACTTGGGGCGACATGTCGAGTAGCTCATCCGCACCAAGCCTCGCAGCACCGACCAAAGCCGCCTTATTTCCGAGACGCGACGGGCTAATCACCAAGCGGCGAGTGGCGATGGACATCGCCTCCTGATAGACCACGCCCCTGATTGTTGAGAGCACATCATCGCTGAGCTCAATCATTCCGCCACCCAGGATAATCGTCCTCGGATTAAACATGTCAACCAAAATCGCCGTCAGCTGGCCCAAGTGACCTGCCGCATCCCGTAACGCAGCCAATGCGGCCGGATCTGCCTTTCGAACCAGCTGGGTCAGCGCCTTTCGTCCGGCCCGCGGATCTGTATCACTGTCTGTTTCGATACCAAGCTGGGACATGACGGCATGAAGACTCGCGTAGGCGCCGATGCAACCGACCTTGCCGCACTGGCATCGCGCATCAGCTCGGCTATCAATGCGCAAATGGCCAATGTCGCCTGCGGAACCGTCTGCACCACGGTGGATTTTTGCGTCCGCCGTAATAAGCCCGGCACCGATCCCGGTCGAAAGCTGCAAGTGCAGCAATGGCAGCTCGTCGCGATGCACTGTTGTCGCTGCCCCCAGGGCCATAAGGTTTGCATCGTTATCCATGAGTGCCGGAGCACCGAAGTGCTCACTCAGGATTTTCGCGATCTGAATGCCCTCCCAGCCGGCCATGATGGATCGGTGTGCCGTGACTCCCTCGTGGAAGTCCACGGGTGCCGGGACACTGGCTATGACCTGACGGACGTCGGAGAGTACGAGATCATGGCCGGACAGGAGATCGGCTGCAGCATCGAGAACTCTCCCAATCACAGCCTTTGGGTCCGGATTCAACAGGATATCGATAGTGCGTGAGTCCACAACAGCGGCGCTCGCATCGGATATGGCTACGCAAGTATTCGTACGATCAAAGATCACATCCACGACATATCCGGCGCCCCTGCCGACCGTCAATTCTCTCGCCGGACGTCCCCGTGCCCCTTGGGACTCCTCCAACTCGGCGAGGACCTCATCGCGGAGCATTTGATCCACGTGTAGGCCAATCGTCGAGCGCGCCATCCCGGTCACTCGCGCCGCCTGGGCCCGGCTCGTCACTTTACCTGCAGCAACCAAACGCAGGATCGTATTGGCTGGCGATCGGTCGTTTGATAACTCGCTCATGCACTCATTATGACCCAGATCATCTCATTTAGTCTGATGATCGGACTTAAATCGGCATCTTGTGGCACAAAGATCTCCGCGGATAGCCTGCGGATAGCGGCTTTTCAACCCATCCAAAGGAACATCAATGACTCGTAACATCGGCATCGTGGGCGCCGGCAATATCTCCGCGCGCTATATGCAAGGCCTGCAAAAGTACCCCGAACTAAAGGTCAACTACATCGCAGACATCGACCATGTGCGGGCCGCCTCGCTTGCCGCAGAATTCGCCGTGCCGCGTTCCGGCAGCGCAGATGCGCTCCTTGCCGACGACAGCATCGACATCGTCATCAACCTGACACCACCGAATCTGCACGCCCGGACTGTCATCCAGGCGCTGGAAGCCGGGAAGAGCGTCTACGTGGAGAAGCCTCTGGCGACGACCCGGGAGGATGGGCTGCTCATGCTGAAGGCTGAACGGGAGAACCCCGGCATTCTCGGTTCCGCACCGGACACGTTCCTGGGCAGCGCAGGACAAACCGCCCGGCACGCCATAGACTCCGGCTACATCGGCACGCCAATCGGGGCAAGCGCATTCGTCCGCTCTTCTCGAGCAGAAACCTGGCACCCCAGCCCCGGCTTCCTCTTCCAGCAGGGAGGCGGACCGGTCATGGACATGGGACCGTACTACATCGCAGCCCTCGTGAACTGCCTCGGTCCGATCCGCCGAGTGAGCGCCGACGCACGCATCGGGTCCGAAACGAGAATTGTCACGGCACCCGACCGGACGGTGGACGAAATCCCGGTCACCGTCAATACACACGCATCCGCTGTCTTCTCATTCGCCTCCGGCGCCATCGGGACGGTTCTCATGAGCTTCGATGTCTGGGACACAACTCTGCCCAGGATCGAGATATACGGAACCGAAGGAACACTGAGCCTCAACGACCCGAATACCTTCGACGGCGATGTGCGGCTCAAGCGGCGCGAGCACGGCGAGTGGCAGGTGCTTAAGCCTGTGACACCCCTGTTCGGAGCCGTCGGCACGCCAGAGCAGCACCGCCGTGGACTCGGCGTGAATGACCTTGCTGGCGCATTGTCCGGCGGACCGCACCGGGCCAGCTCAAGCTTCGCTTTCCACGTCCTGGACGCCATGCTAGCGATCGACGAGGCAGCAGCCGCCAAGCAGACCATCTTCCTTGAGAGCCGGACAGAGCGTCCGGCACCGCTGTTCAATTCCTGAACCCAGGCTTCGGCCTCACATCATCGAAAAGAGTTTTCATTTGCCTATCTCCCCCAGCCAGTTCGCCATCAATCCGCTCCAGTGGGTCGCCACGGACGACGGATGGATCAACCCCGGGCTTGCCCCCGCGCTCCCCGATCGCCTAGCCAGGATTGCTGCCGCGGGATTCACCGCTATCCAGTCTGAGGTTCCGTCCGGCTCCAGCGTGGCCGAATATGCTCACGCCCTTGAATCCGCTGGTATTCGCCCGGGTCCGGGATATATCGGGATGCCCTGGGAAGAACAATCTGCCGACAGGGCGCAATACCTCGAACGCGCCAAGGTGCTTGCCGCCAACAACGTCGAGCTTGGCAATGAGCTGCTCTTCCTGGCAATGGGCATGCAACGTGACGCGCCGCGAGTGGCGCATCCTGCCGTCGGTCACGACCACAACCCAACACGACTGGAGCAGGTCCGGGACTACCTCGCCGAGGCCGCTGAGATCATCACCGCCGAAGGCGCAGTCGCTGCCCTGCACCCACACATCGGAACCTGGGTGGAAACCGCAGACGACGCCCGCTTCGTTCTGGACACGGTGGACGAGAAGATCCTGAAATTCGGTCCCGACGCCGGACACTTTGCTTGGACTGGCATCGATCCAGCCCTGATCATCGCCGAATACCGCACTCGAGTCGCAGGAATCCACATCAAGGACTACCGATTGGATGTAGCACTCAGGAGCCGCACCGAAGATATTGATTACCGATCCACGGTCCGTGCTGGAATCTGGACCGAGCCCGGAGCCGGCGACGCCGATATCCCTGGAATCCTGGCCGCCGCTGGTGATGACTTCACAGGCTGGGTGGTCGTCGAAGTGGACCGCGGAACCACGGAAGCCCCTGAAGACAGTGTTGATCTGTGCGGCCGCTGGTTTACCAGCCACTTCGGGCTGGAGAATGCTTCGCGCTGAATTGCCATCGACTACGGAGGCGGGAAGTCCTCGGCCGGCTGCTCATCTTTTGAGCGGCCGGCCGATTCTGTCCCCGGCCTCTAGCAAGCTGCACCACGTCACGCGCGCTTAGGCAAGCATCTCGAACTCAGTAACCATAGGAGGACACACGTTTTGACTCCTCGAATAAGGATCCGCTCCGTCTTGGCTTGGGCCGGATCGATTTGTGCCCGGTACAGCATGGTCATGGCCGGATTGGCGTGCGAATCCGAGGCGTCTCTCACCGCCGGACCCGACGATAGGCAACGCCGACCTTTGCATCAATTACGCCGATTAGAAAACTAATTTCGGCATCTTGCGAACAGGTGAACGCTAAATGATGCTTAAACAATGCAGTGACGGGGCCCACAGCGAGGACTACGGAAAGGTCGCAGGCGTGCCAACCCGAGCGCAGGAACGGTTTTCCGTGTTCACCAGGCAAGCCCCCTGGCCACGCGGAGGCCAACAATCCCGGATCTTCCAAACGCCAAAGCAAGCACTAACTTGCAGTTGAAATTCCAGTTCCTTCAAGGAGTAAGACCATGAAACGAAAGCTCATACTTGCCGGCGCCGTGTCGCTGGCGCTGGCGATGTCAGCCTGCGGGGGTAGCGGGGGCGCGGAATCAGGTGGCGCCAAGGCCGGTGGCACGCTGAATCTCGCTGTATCCCAGGCCCTGAAGTCCTGGGACCTCGCCGAAGCAGGCATGGGGAATGCCGAACAGTACTACGAACCGGTCTTCGATGCGCTGCTTCACATGGACTCCAAAGGTGCACCCACCGCGAACCTCGCCACGTCGTGGCAATACGACGCAACCCTGACGACACTCACGCTCAAACTACGGACCGACGTGAAGTTCAGCGACGGAACGCCGCTGGATGCGGAAGCGGTCAAGGCCAACCTGCTGCACACCAAAGCCGGCAAAAGTGAAGCCGCAGCCCTGATCAAAGCAATTTCCGACGTTCAAGTTACCGATCCATCAACTGTCCTGGTTAAGTTGTCCACCCCGACGCCGTCGCTTCTGAGGAGCCTGGCCAACGTTCCCGGCATGATCGCCAGCCCGAAGTCACTCACGAGTCCCCAGGTCCCCGTGGGTTCGGGACCCTACACCCTCGACCCGGCAGCCACTACTGCCGGCACCGAGTACGGGTTCGTAGCGAACCCGAACTATTGGGATAAGAGTTCCTACCCATTCGCGAAAGTGGACATCAAGACGATGTCTGACCCGACGGCGCGGACCAATGCGCTTCTGTCTGGTCAGCTTGACGGCGCCGGCATTTCCCCGGACCGTGTTGACGCTGTCAAGGCCGGAGGCCTCAAGGTTGACACGGTTACTCCCGGGGTCGTTGAAGGACTCTACATCTGGGACAAGAAGGGCGCAATCGTACCGGCTCTTGCCGATGTCCGTGTGCGTCAAGCTCTCAACTACGCGTTCGACAGCGCATCGATTGTAAAAATCGCCAAGAAGGGCCTGGGGACGCCAACAACCCAGCATTTCACGTCTGACAGCGAAGCTTTTGTGCCCGAAATGGATCAGACTTACAAATATGACCCTGCGAAAGCCAAAGCGCTGCTGGCTGAGGCCGGATACGCTAACGGTTTCGACGTTGTCATGCCCGACATTTCATCGCTCTTCCCGGAGATGCAGGCGGCCATGGTTGAGCAGTTGGGGAACATCGGCGTGAGGGTCAAACTGGATAAGATTCCGTTCGATCAATTCATGCCCTCGATTCTTGCCGGCAAGTACGCCATGTCCTACTTCAAGACAGGTGGCGTCGATCCCTGGATCGCCATCCAGCTCATCGTTTCCAAGCAGGCCACGTGGAACCCATTGCACTACGAAGACACGCATGTAACTGACTTGTTGTCCCGGATCAGTGCCTCCACCGGATCTGCGCAGGTCGCCCTGTATAAGGAACTGAACACGTACTTGGTCCAGCAGGCTTGGGATGCACCCTGGGACGTGGTGAAGGACGTCTACGCGTCCTCGAAGAACGTCCAGGTCACTATGCACCCGTTCTACCAGACCCCGCCCCTGTTCAACTTCAAGCCGGCCAGCTAGCAACCCCGGCACTAGACCACCAGTAACTAGAAGGAGGACGGGATGGCCGTGTTTCTGATTCGGCGCCTGTTGGCAGGGATCCTGCTCGTGATCCTCGTCGCCAGCGCGACCTACATCTTGCTGAATTACACAGGATCTGACGTGGCTCGCAACATTGTGGGGGAAACGGCGACGCCGGAGCAGGCCTTGGCCAAGGCCGCGGAACTAGGGCTCAACCGACCGCTCGGAGTCCGCTACTTTGACTGGCTTGGTACGACCTTCAGCGGCGACCTAGGCAAGTCCTGGTTCAACAATGTGCCCGTGTCGACCACGCTGCTGAATGGCCTGCCGGTAACCCTGTCGATCATTTTCGGTGCTTTGGTCCTGTCAGCCTTGGTCAGTGTCATCCTGGGCTCGCTGGCGGCTGTCCGTGCTGGCTGGTTTGATAAGACCGTTCAGGCTTCGGCGGTACTGGCTGATTCGATCCCCGGCTTCCTCGTGGCGCTCGTTCTGGCCATGGTGATCGCGGTAAACCTCGGTTGGCTCCCGGCGACAGGTTTCGTCCCGTTCCAGCGCTCTGCGGTTGAATGGCTGCGATCCATTACTTTGCCGTCGGTTGCACTGGCATTCGGGGCCACCGCGGCGACCACCCTGCAACTTCGCGGCTCCATGCTTGACGTTCTCAAACTGGACTACGTTCGCACACTTCGCAGCCGCGGCTTGAGCGACCGGCGGGTTGTGTTCAAGCACGTCCTCCGCAACGCTGCACCTCCGGCTGTTACCGTGCTCTCCCTTCAATTCATTGGACTGGTCGGAGGAGCGGTTATCGTCGAAAAAGTCTTCGGGCTTCGCGGCATCGGCAGCATCGCCACTTCGGCGGCGGTCCAGGGGGATGCGCCGGTGGTGCTGGGCGTCGTGATCGTGATGGTCCTGATCGTTGTCGTTGTAAATCTCATTGCTGACCTGGCTTACGGCTGGCTCAACCCCAAGGTGCGTGCAGAATGACCATCCCTCCCATTGACGGCACAGTGGCCGCCGCTGCTGCGAGCGGGGAGACAGCAAAGCGACGTCACATAGTTGTCAGGCTGCTTCAGGACCCCGTTGCCATCTGCTGCATCGTCGTTTTGTTACTGCTGACGGCTGCGAGCGTTCTGGCTCCTTTCCTCACGGTCCAGGACCCGATCAAGTCATCGCTTGCCGAGACCCTTGCGCCAATGAGTCAGCAACACCCCCTCGGTGCCGATGGCGTGGGGCGCGACGTTGTGGCTCGATTGCTGTACGGAGGCCAGACCAGTCTGGCCGCGGCTTGCGTGGCGGTTTTGGTCGCGTTTGCCGTGGGCGTACCTGCCGGTCTCTTTGGCGGCTACTATCGCGGGCGTGCCGACGCCATCCTTGCGTGGGCCAGCAACTTCATCATGGCGGTCCCGGCCATCATCATCCTCCTTGTGGTCATGGCCGCGGTTTCCCAAAGTACCTATGTCGCCATGGCGGTCCTGGGACTCATCGTTTCACCGTCCGTCTACCGCCTGGTTCGGGCATCCGTAGTATCAGTGCGCGAGGAACTGTTCGTTGACGCGGCGAAAGTTTCCGGTCTGTCTGATGCACGGATCATGCGCCGGCACATCCTTCCTGTTGTCCAAGCACCTTCCATCATCCAGGCTGCCCAGATCTTCGGCGTTTCCATCGGCATTCAGGCCGGCATCGCCTTCCTGGGCCTGGGTTCGCCTACCGAAGCCAGCTGGGGGGCAATGTTGAACGACGCGTTCGCCAACATCTACTCCGCGCCGCTGTTGCTCCTATGGCCTGCACTGATCATCTGCATGACCACGGCCTCGCTCGCCCTGCTGGCCAACTCCCTGCGCGACAACCTCTCTGGCTCCAGGAGGCGGCCCACACGACACTCAGATCGCGTCCGTGATGGGGCATCGTCGAGCGAAGGATCGGGGTCGGGGAATTTCGCTGAAGTTGCGGACGATGTCTTGCTCGCAGTGGACAATCTGAAGGTGGACTACCCGGTCGACGGCGGTAGGCGAACCGTGGTGGACGGGGTATCACTGACCGTCTGCCGCGGTCAGGTCCTGGGCCTGGTGGGAGAATCCGGTTCGGGCAAGAGCCAGACAGCCTTTTCCCTTCTCGGCCTGTTGCCTCCAGAGGCGAGGGTCTCGGCTGGCCGGCTGCTGTTTGACGGCATGGAGCTGAAAGGGCTGGGGCGTGGCGCCATGAATCGACTTCGTGGAAAGCGCATCGCTTACGTGCCACAGGAACCTATGTCCAACCTGGACCCATCGTTCACCATTGGTTCCCAATTGGCAGAGCCGGTACGCCAGCACATGAAGGTCTCAGACAAGGAGGCAAAGGCACTCCTGCTCGGTCTCCTTGAACGGGTGGGCATCAACGACCCCGCCCGGGTGTACTCCTCGTATCCGCATCAAATATCAGGAGGCATGGCACAGCGGGTACTCATCGCCGGCGCGATTTCCTGTGATCCGGATCTGTTGATCGCTGACGAGCCGACTACCGCTTTGGACGTCACGGTCCAAGCCGAAATACTCGACCTGATCCGGTCCCTGCAGGCGGAACGCAACATGGGCGTCATCCTCGTGACCCACGATTTCGGCGTGGTTGCCGACATCTGTGATCGCGTGGCCGTCATGCATACCGGAAAAATCGTTGAAACTGCCTCCGTCCAGGACCTTTTCTCGGCCCCGCAGGATGCGTACACCCGGATGCTGCTGTCATCCACTTTGGAGGACGCCAAGCCGAGGTCCCCTTTGAAGAGCACGCCGAAGTTGCCTAAAAAGGCACAAACCGCCTGATGGGAAGCCACATGATCGCCTCTGTTGAAGCCCCCGCAGAATCACACAATGGATCCGACGGTCCGTTGCTGAGCATTGAGAACGTAACAGTCGAATACCCTTCCAAAAAATGGCGCAGCCCCGATTTCCTGGCCCTCAAGGGGGTCTCCCTGGACATACAGGCGGGCGAAACCGTGGGATTGGTGGGCGAATCAGGCTCGGGAAAGACCACCCTCGGACGGGCAGTCCTCGGACTTGCACCGGTTACCACTGGACTCATCCGCTACGACGGCCAAGTCATCTCGGCCATGAACCGCAAGCAGCGGCGGACCCTCAGCGACGAAATCCAGGTTGTGTTCCAAGACCCTTACACGTCGCTTAATCCAGCCCTGACCGTGCTTGACATCCTTACGGAGCCCTTGCTCACCGCAGGCACCAAGCGGGCTGAGGCCGAACAGCGGGTGAAAGACCTGCTCGAACAGGTCCATCTTCCACGGGACGCATCAAACCGGCTGCCCCGGGAATTCTCCGGCGGACAACGTCAGCGTATCGCCATCGCCCGCGCGCTGTGCCGGGATCCGCGCCTGATCGTCTGCGACGAGCCTGTCAGCGCACTCGACCTCTCGAACCAGTCACGTGTCCTTGACCTATTTATCGAAATCCAGGAGCGCACGGGGGTTTCGTATCTCTTTGTGACCCACGACCTCTCGGTGGTGCGATACATCAGCCATCGTGTTGCGGTCATGTACAGGGGAGAAATCATCGAAACCGGAGACGCCGCCAAGGTCACCACTGAGCCGAAAGAGGCCTACACGCAGAAGCTTCTGCTGGCCGCGCCCGTTCCCGACCCTGCCCGCCAAGCAAGCCGCCGTGCTGCCCGCCAAAAGTTCAGTGCCAAGCTGCACCTGGCGGGTCCATTCGAAAGCCCCGCCTCATGAGTGGCATAGAACATGGATCCAACCGTCAGTCGCCCTCCCCGTTGCGGGTAGCCGCGATCGGATACGCCTTCATGGGAAAGGCACACTCGAATGCGTGGCGAAACGCGGCCAGCTTCTTCGACGTTCCGGCGTTCGAACAAAAAGTACTCGTTGGCAGGGACGCCCGGCAGGTCGCCGAAGCCGCCGCAAAATACGGCTGGGCCGAGACTGCAACAGACTGGCGCGAAGTGATCGCCCGGGACGACATCGACATCGTCGACATCTGCACGCCCGGCTGGATGCACGCCGAAATCGCCATTGCCGCCCTCGAAGCCGGCAAGCACGTCCTCGTCGAAAAACCCCTTGCAAACACCCTGGCCGAAGCCGAAGCCATGGCCGCTGCCGCGCGCACGGCCCGCGAACGCGGCGTGCACTCCATGATCGGCTTCAACTACCGCCGCGTCCCGGCCCTCGCCCTCGCAAAGGAGCTGATCGCCGAAGGCAGGCTCGGCACCGTCCGACATGTTCGCGCTGCCTACCTGCAGGACTGGCTCGCGGACCCGGACTCCCCCATGACCTGGCGCCTCAGCAAGGAAACCGCCGGATCCGGTGCGCTGGGCGACATAGCCTCCCACGCTATCGATCAAGTACTGTTCCTGCTCGGCGATTCCGTCACCGAAGTGTCCGGGCGACTGCACACTTTCGTAACCAGCCGCCCGGGCGCAGACGGTCCGGAACACGTCACGGTCGACGACGCCGCCTGGGCCACCCTGACTCTCGGGTCCGGGGCAATCGCGTCCGTGGAAGCATCGCGCATGGCGACCGGGCAGAAGAATTCCCTCAAGCTCGAAGTCTATGGGGACAAGGGCGCCTTGCTTTTCGACCTGGAAAAGCTCAACGAACTCGCTTTCCTCGATTCCACCATTCCGGTCAGGGAACAAGGCTTCAGCCGCATCCTCGTCACCGAACCCGAACACCCCTATATGAACGCCTGGTGGCCGCAAGGTCACATCATCGGCTGGGAACACACCTTTACCCACGAAATCCGCGACTTTCTCATTGCGATTGGAAACGGCACCGAGCCCTCGCCGTCATTCGACGACGGCCTGTCCGTCCAACGCATCCTGGCCGCGATCGAGGAAAGTTCTGCCGCCAAAAGCTCCCTCATCCAGGTAGCGGGCTCCTAAGCCAAAAGTCGGCCGTCTGGTCGTCACCTCATGCGTTAGAGTCTCCGGCCAAAGGCAATTCGAACGTGAACGAGGCACCCCTGGACTCATTTTCAACGGCGTAGATTCGGCCGTGTTGGCGCGTGATAATACGGTGGCTGAGAGCTAGGCCAATGCCGCTTCCCGTGGACTTCGAGGTGAAAGCTCCGTCGAAAATGCGGCCATCTGGGATGTGGGACAGGCCTTTGCCGCGATCAGCCACCCGGAAAACACCGGCATTCTCGGTAGCGTAAGTCGTGATGACGACGTGCCGCTCGCGCTGCGGCCAGCCAGACATCTCGTCGATGGCATTGTGGCAAAGGTTTAGGATCACCTGCCCCGTGAGGACCTTCTCGCAGCGGATCCAGATCGGGTTCTCGCTCATGACCAGCTGCAATTCCGTCTCGTGTTGATCGGCCCGCAGCCGAATGAAGTACAGGCAATCCCTGACAATTTCATTCAGGTCCACCACTTGTTCGGAATGCTCCAGCTGCACGACGAAATCCCGCAGGCTCTTCACAATCTGGTTTGCCCGGTCGATTTGCAGCCGGGCATTATCCAGCCCATAAATAAGATCATTGATGCTGCTCTCGGGATCCCTTACTCGACGGGATACTCCCTCCACGAAGTTCGTTGCTGCCGCAAGTGGTTGGCCGAGCTCGTGGGCGATCGCCATGGCCATATCGCCCATCGCGTTGTACCGTCCCAGGTAATTCAGGTGCTCAAGGTCCCGCCGATGCTCTTCTTCGGCAGCAACCTGCTCCGTGATGTCCTGGAGCAGCAGCATGGCACCAGTGAGATCCTTTTCAAGTGCTAGATACTGGCAGCTGACGCCGAACCATTTGTTGGCGCCGTCGGGATGCGCAACTTCGACGCGCAGACTCGAGGAGGAGCCGTCAGCGGGATCCCTGGCCAGAGCCTTCTCCAGGGCAGGCCTGGAGGAGACGGCGCAGAGCTCAACGAAGTTCTCCCCCAGCAGTTCGTCCACTGCGTGCCCCAGCTGGCCCGCTGCCGCTCCACTGGCGAAAGTGATCCGGCCATCCCGGTCCAGCACGAGGATACCCTCAGCCATGCGCCGCAGGAATGCCTGCAAACGCCCCTCTGTCCTCTGTAGGTCCGATTTCAGGGACTCTTCCTTTTCGATGTCCCGGAACTGAACCATGATGGCCTCGCCGGCTGTCAATTCGACCCGGACTGCAATGGCCTCCGTCAGGAATTCCCGCCCCGTCTTGGACCGGTACATCCACTCGGTTCTGCTGATTCCGTGGTCGGCCGCATCCTGAAGCCATCGCACACCCACCGAGCGGCGGAATCGGGAATCCGCGCTGCTCATGTCCGGCGCCTTGAGTGGTTTCAATTCCTCCAAGGTGAAGCCCAGCATGTCGCAGGCAGCCCGGTTGGCCCAGAGGATGTCCTTGGTGACGGCGTCATGGATCAGGATGCAGTAACTCAGCGACTGGACAAGGCGTTCATAATCCTCGGTGGCGGGGCCCGGCCCGGGGACGAACCCGGCTGCGCGGACAGAGAAGGGCCCGCGTCTTCAGGCTCGGCAGTCCGGCCCTGGGGTTCGCCTGGCAAGGAAATAGGCACACACGATTTTAGCGCGCGGACGCCATTTCCCGCATAGGTATTTCCCTTAGTCTTCCCTGGCATTTCCTCGGTCCACGGGTACGAATCACCGATTGAAGGCAACCGCCCCCACAAATAGCTTTAATCCCAGAAACAATTTGTCAGCAGTATCGATTGGAGAAATTCGATGACCGACGTCTTGGCTAGGGCTCCGCAATCCACGCTCGACAACGTGCTCAAGCTTATTGCCCAGCGCCGGGAAGAATTCGGAGAAAATAGATTTGTCCCCCGGGACATCATCTCGGAATTCAAGAAGTTGGGCATCTACCGGGCCGCAACTCCCCAACGCTTCGGCGGCGACGCCCTCCCGCCGAGCCAGTTCCTTCGGATCATCGAGCAAATCTCGGCCGTGGATGCCTCAGCAGGCTGGGTGGCCAGCTTCGGCTCCTCCGTCTACCTGGCTGCCCTCCCCCTGGACACCCAGGCCGAGCTGTACGCCGACGGTCCCGATGTAGCGTTTGCCGGGGGCTTGTTTCCTGTCCAGAAAGCCGAACGCGTCGACGGTGGCTGGAATGTAGCGGGTGAATGGAAGTTCTCCAGTGGCTGCAAAGGCGCCGACATCCTCGGTGTTGGACTCGTGGGCAACGAGCACACTGACGGCAAGCCGCTGACTGCGCTGTTGCGTCCCGAGCAAGTCGAGATCGTTGAGAACTGGGATGTCATCGGCCTGAATGGCACTGGCAGCCATGACCTGCGGGTCCACGGCCAGGTGGTGAGGGACGAATGGACCTTTGTCCGTGGCGGCGAGCCCACCGTAGACGAGCCGTTGTACCGCTACCCGGCGATTGCCTATGCGGCCCAGGTACTCGCCGTCGTCAATCTCGGCGCAGGCCGCGCAGCCCTGAACTACGCAATCAGCACCGGGAGCGGGCGCACCGGCATTACCGGTGCCCCCAAGCTTGCCGACAGGGCCTACTACCGCATGGACGTTGCCAAGGCCGAAGCCGAGCTTCGCTCTGCCCGCGCGTTCTTCTACGAGATTTCGGACGAGGTGTACGCCACGGTCGAGGCCGGCGACCCGGCGACAGACAAGCAAAAAGCGCTATTGCGCCTGGCGTCCACCCACGTGGCCCGGGTCGGTGCCAAGGCGGTGCACACTGCGTACACGCTCTCGGGAACGGCGGCCATCTACGACACCAACCCAATGCAGCGCTACCTGCGCGACGCCTCGGTGGTCACCCAGCATGCGTTCCTCGGAGACGGGATCTACGACGGCGCCGGCGCCGTCCTGATGGACGTCCCCCCGTCAATTCCCGCCTTCATCTGACACAGGACTCAAGGAGCTGATATGAGCCAAACCGCCACCACGCCGCCACTGCGCGTACTGTTCTGCATCGGTATCAACCAGAACTTCTTCGATCTGCCCAAGAGCGAAATCGGCATTGTCTGGACTGCCTTCTCAGGGATGATGGCCGACATGGCGCGTATGCCCGGCGTCGACGTCATCGGCAACATGGATGACGATTCCCACTTGGTGGGACCGTCGGACAGCTGGCCCTGGACGTGCTACGTCCTGGCCGACGTCGATACCCAGGAGACTGTCAAGGCTGCGTGCAACCTCTTCCGCACGACGATGGTTGGCGAGTACGCCCTCTGGCGGTACGCCAAGATCGAGGCGCGCATCGGCCGGGCCCTGACCATCCGCGACGACGTCGAAACGGCTGGCTAGCCACATGGAACACGACACCGCAGCTACCTTGGCCGAACGCTTGACCGTGCTGGAGCTCCGGGAAGCGGCACGGGCCACGCTCTCCCGCTACATGGACTTGTGCGACGTCCCGCGGGAATTTTTCCTGTGGGAGGACATGGCTTCGCTGTTTACCGAGCATGCGGTCTGGGAAGGCGTCGGCTCCGAGTACACGGGGAAGTTCGGACGTCTGGAGGGCCGTCCCGCGATCCTCGCGATGCTCGCTGACTTTCTTCCGCCGTCGTCGCACTTCAAGCGCAATGTCCATTTGCTCGGCAACGGCCGCGTCGTTGCCGCCGGCGGCACCGCCAGCGGTGAGTGGATCATGCAGCAGCTTTCGGAGTACGACGGCGGCGGGACGGAACTGATCTCGGCCCGCCTCACGGTCGACTTCGAACTCAGCGACGGAATGGTACGGATACGCCATTTCCGCACCGAAAAGCTGTTTACCGCCGCTCTCGTCAACCCCGTCCATGCATAGCACCGAGAAAGAAACCAAGGAGCACCCCATGACTTCACCAACATCCGAAAGGGCCGGCGGATTCGCGGGCCTTGCCGAGGGCGACCGTGTCGCCGCGCAGCTCTACACCGATCCGGAGATCTTCGACTGGGAGATGGAAAAGATCTTCTACAGCACCTGGGTCTGGGTAGCCCACGAAAGTGAGATCCCGGAGGCCGGCAGCTTCAAGATGTCGCACATCGGCCTTCAGCCGGTCATCGTCAACCGTGACCGCAAGGGCAACTTCAACGTGCTGCTTAACCGCTGCCGCCACCGCGGCGCGAGTGTCTGCGAGGTACCGAAGGGCAAGGCAAACGGCTTCACCTGCCCCTATCACTCGTGGTCCTACTCGTTGGAGGGCAGCCTTCGCGGCATCCCTTACCCGGACGGTTACGAGGGCGTCACCGAGAAGCGCGACCTGCCCCTGCAGCGCCTGCGCGTGGAGAGCTATAACGGTCTCATTTTCGCCAGTTTCAAGCCCGACATCGAGCCGCTTGAGGACTTCCTTGGCGATGCGAAAATCTGGATCGACCGCTTCATGAAGCAGGGCGCAGGCTTCCCCGTCAAGGTCCAGGGCGAGCACAAATTCCGTTTCAACGGCAACTGGAAGATCCAGCTCGAAAACACTACCGACGGCTACCACTTCCCCATCGTCCACCGCTCCTGGATGGCCTCCGTGGACGCCGAGACGGCGGACATGCTGTCCTTCATGACGGACGAAGCGGCTGTCACCCACGCCTTGGGCAACGGGCACAGCGTCGCCATCATGGTCCCTGAACACGTGGACCTCGAGGATGACGACGGCACAGAGGAATTGCAGGAACGCTTCCGCCACATCATCGACGAGCTCTCCGAGACCATGCCGACGGACCAGGTCCGCCGTATTGTCCGGTCCATGCACGGCGCTGGCTACAACCTGAACCTGTTTCCCAACCTCTCGCTCTCCATGTCCTTCTTCCGGGTCCTGCGCCCGATCTCCGTCAACGAAACGGAAATCCAGCACATGGCGCTCGGTCTCGAGGGCGGCCCGGAGAGCGTGAACCGCGAGCGCCTGCGGATCCACGAGCACTTCCAGGGGCCGTTCGGCTTCGGCACATCGGATGACTCCGAGGCTTGGGACCGGGTGCAGCGCGGCGCCGTGGCGAACCCCGACATGCCGATCCTGGTCAACCGTGGCTTGGGACGTGAGGTGACCGTGGATGAAGGCTGGAAGACCTCGCACGTGACCGACGAAACCGGCATGCGCGAATCCTACGCAATGTGGAAAAGGATGATGAGCGATGAAAACTGACACCGTTGAAGAAGTGGCCGCGATCGACAACCGCCCGGCGCCCCAGCGCTACGAGTTGGGTCTCGGTCGGCTCGCCGATCCCCTCGTGGGCCGTGCCATCGAGCTGATCTGGCGCGAGGCCCAACTGCTGGACGCCAAGGACTACGAATCCTGGCAGACGCTCTACACGGAGGACGCCAAGTACGTCATCCCCGTCGACCCTGAGACTGAGGACTTCGAATCGTCACTGAACATGGTGTACGACGACGCGCGGATGCGCCACATGCGCGTCACCCGCCTCGTGCAGGGGTACTCGATGTCCGCCGTCGCTGCCGCCCGCACCTCACGAACAATCTCCCGCTTCACCGTGGAAGAGATCACCGAGGACACCGTCACCCTGCGCTCTGCGCAGGTTCTGGTGGGCTTCAAACGCGACAAGTTCCAGATGCTCGGGGCCGACCTCACACACCGCATCCGCTTCACCGGCGACGATGCCCGGATTGAGCTCAAACTCATCCGACTGGTCAACTCCGACTCCGCCGTCAACGCCTCCGGCTTCCTCCTCTAGGACCACCATGAACGCAGGATCCACAGTGAACCATGTCGCACTCATTACCGGCGCCGCTCGCGGTCTCGGTGAAGTCATCGCCCGCAAGCTGCACAAGGAAGGCTTCAGAGTGGCCATCACCGGTACCAGCGCTGCCTCCGTGCAACCCATCGCGGACAGCCTGGACCCCTCCGGGGAAACCGTTTGGGCCGGCGCCCTGGATGTCCGCAGGAAAGCCGACTTCGAGGCCGTTCGGGACGTCTTGGCCGGCAAGTGGGGTGGGACGGATGTGCTGGTGAACAATGCCGGACGTTCCCAAGTCGCGCCTTTGCTGGAGATCACTCCGGAGGAGTTCTCCGCGAATGTTGAGATCAACCTCAACGGCACTTTCCTGGGCTGCCAGGTGTTCGGTCCGCATTTCCGGGACCGCGGATACGGCCGGATCATCAACATCCACTCTCTGGCAGGCCACAATGGCGGCACGGCCACGGGAGCTCACTATGCGGCCTCCAAAGGCGGTGTCTCCACCCTGACCAAAGTGTTCGCCCGTGAGTTCGCATCCTCGGGCGTCACCGTCAACGCTGTGTCCCCCGGGCCGCTAGACCTCCCGGTGGTCTACGAAACCGTCGATCCGGACAAGTTGGACACCATCAAGGCCAACATTCCGGTAGGCCGCTTCGGAGATGCCGAGTTCATCGCAGACACCGTGGCCCTCTTGGCCTCCCCCGGCGCATCCTCCGTCACGGGAGCCTGCTGGGACATCAACGGCGGCCTCTACATGCGCTAGCACCGGCTGGCCCATTTACAAGCTGACAGAAGAAAGGAGCGTTGCCCCATGGGCATGTTCAAGGTACGCGTAGCTGAAGTACTGGAGGAGACAAGCAACATCAAGTCCTTCCGCCTCCAACGTGCGGACGGGGCACCGTTCGACCCCTATCCAGCGGGCGCCCATATCGACGTCGTCGGCCCGACCGCCGTCGTAAGGCAGTACTCGCTGTGCAGTCCACCGGACGATCTTGACGACTACGTGGTGGCAGTCAAGCTGGAACCGGAGTCACGCGGTGGTTCACTGGCCCTCCACGACCACGTCGAGGTCGGTCACGAGCTGGAGATCAGCGCACCGCGCAACCTCCTCTCCGTCGCCGAGGACGCCGACCGGCACATCCTGGTGGCGGCCGGCATCGGCGTCACCCCGATGATCAGCATCGCCTACCACCTGCACCGGAGAGGAGAAGAGTTCGATCTGCACTACTTTGCGCGGTCCCGCGAAGAAGCCGCATTCTGCGAACTGCTTGAGAAGCGAAGCGGTTTCGGCGAGCGCGTACATTTCCACTTCGGGCTGCAGCGTGACCAGCAGCCGGCCGTGCTGGACGGCGCATTCGCGAGCCTCAGCGCCGCCTCGCACGTGTATACCTGTGGGCCCCAGGGCTTCATGGAGCGTGTACGGGACAACGCCACTGCGGTGATTCCCGAGGACAATGTGCACATCGAGCACTTCCAGGCCGGCGAGCCCGTGGACACCGACGGCGACACCCCCTTTGAGGTGGAACTCGACGACGAGGTCTACGAGGTCCCCGTTGGCCAGTCCATCGTCCAGGTCCTCGCCGACAACGGCGTCGAAGTGGACACATCCTGCCAGGAAGGGATCTGCGGGACATGCATCATGGGGGTACTCAAGGGCGAACCGGACCACCGGGACCAGTGCATGTCCAACAGCGAAAAGAAGGCCAACGATCAGATCGCGGCCTGCGTTTCCCGGTCAAAATCCTCCAGGCTGGTTCTGGAGCTGTTCTGACAGCCGCTTGCCTTACACACTGAAGAAGCGGAGGCAACGACCGGTCCGGTCCCGAGCTCTCCGGCCGTGAACATTCCGGTTCGAATTCAAGATTGAAGAAGAGGTCGACTAAGAACCATGGCTCGATTGACAAATCTGCGCATCAACAGGCTAACTCGGCCTTTGGCCATTGATACGGACACTCCGCGTTTCGGCTGGGCACTCGAATCTGAGGATTTCAATCATTGCCAGGAATACTTCCAAATAGAAGTAACCACCGCGGCCGGAGATCCCGTATGGGACTCCGGCCGCGTCAGTTCCGCTTGCTCCCAGGAGATTGCTTTCGGCAATTGCGGCAAAGTGCACTGTCAGCTGGCCCCCGAAGGCAAATACACGTGGACTGTAACGGTCTGGGATAACAAAGGCCGTGAACTGTCCGCGGTGTCCACGTTCGAGACAGCGATGTTCGCTAAGAACATGTACGCCTGGGACGGGGCACAATGGATCGGCGCAAGCCGCCCCCACCTTGATTCGCACAGCCTGGTTGTGTATCGGGTCAGGTGTCTGTTCAGAATCCCGCAGGGCAGCACGACGGCCTCATTCATTCTGGGGGCCAATGACTTCCGGCTTCGCCACGAAATGTTGAACGAGTATCGCCTAGCAGGCGAGAACCATGTTCGTTTTTCAGTGGACGTCCGAGATCCATCAAATCCGGCATTCCGCATATTTCGGTTAGGATATGCAATCGGCGACCGGCCAGACCTACCGCTGATCGATATAAACGCAGGTGCTTGCGCCACAAACCTGCCCGAACTCTTGCCGGCGCCACAGGCCCATCAGGAGAACGAGATTGAACTCATCTGCGAGTCGTCCACATTCAAGGTGCGAATCAACGGAAAGTACCTGTTGTGGAATGGGAGCGAAATTCTCCAAGTAAACCCTCGAGGCTTGGACGACGTCGCCGCCTATCCCGTCCTTGGCGAAGTCGGCTTTCAAGTTCTTCCCGCCGAGCAACTCGACATCAGGAACTATGAGATCAGGAACTACCGGGACCCCCAGGAAGCCCTGTTCGATTCCAGGGACTACAATGTCTTCGCCCAGGCCGGAGGAATCGGGATTGATGGCAATTGCCTGGCGGTGCACGGCGGCGAAGACGGACGGACCATCGTCCGTGATCCTAGTCGAGGCTCTTTGCCCGTTCTCCGCCGAAAGTTCCGGGCCCAGCGGGAAGTCACCGGGGCCAAGATCTACATCACTGCGCGCGGAATTTACGAGTTGCACGTCAATGGCGAGAAGATCGGCAGCGATTGGTTCAATCCCGGCAGCTCGGACTATCGGTACACCATTGAATACTCTGCCTATGACATCAGCGAACAAATTCGCACGGGAGACAACACCCTCACCGTCACTCTCGCCCCAGGGTGGTGGGCGGACATGATGAGTTTCATGAAAACCAACACCAACTTCTATGGGGACCGGCCCTCCCTCTTGTGCAAAATGGTTCTCGACTATTCCGACGGAAGCAGTCAAACACTTGTGTCCTCGCCGGGCAGTTGGGAAGTGCACACTGGCGGCCCCAGGAAGAACGGCAGCTTCTTCCAGGGTGAACGCTACGACGCTCGTGACGAATTGTCTCTCACTGACGAAAGCCGTTGGGGACCGGCCACAGTGGTTATGCCTTTGGAGCGAAATGCGCAGCCGCAGCTTGTTTCGAAACCCGATGAACCCGTGCGTGTATTTGAAGTGCTCGAATCGACCCTCATTGGCGAGGCCCGGCCCGGTTCGGACTCCTGGATATACGACATGGGCGTAAACATGGTTGGAGTACCCGAACTGACGTTTGACGGTCGCGAAGACCAAGAAATCGTCATTCGTACTGCTGAGGTCCTGTATCCTCCCCGGGAGGAGTATCTTGAACGGGATATCGATGGACTCCTGATGACAGAGAACCTACGCGAGGCCATGTCCACAGACGTCTACACCTGCCGTGAAGGGCTACAGAAGTTCACCCCGCGCTTTACCTTCCATGGTTACCGATACATCCAGATTTCCGGGACCCACGGCCCGATCCCCGCAGCGAACGTCAAGGGCATCGTGCTCAGTTCCATCGCAGGGCTCACTGGAACAGTAAGCACTTCCAACCCCCTTTTGAACCAGCTCGCTGACAACATCCACCGCTCACAGATCGGAAACTTTCTTTCGATTCCAACTGATTGCCCTCAGAGAAATGAGCGCATGGGATGGCTCGAGTCTGTCACCGAGTTTGCCCGGACTTCCTGCTTCAGCAGCGATGTCCAGAAATTCTACGAACACTATCTGCGCATTGTCCGGGACTCACAGGTTACCGAGGAGATCCTCTCTTCAAAGACCGATGCCATAGGTTTCTATGGACCTGGATCCCGGCTGTTCAAGGGAGACGTTGTCACCGGAATGTACCCCAGCTACGCTCCGGCCTACGACGCCTATCGGTCGTGGGGAACGCCTTGGAGTTCCGCCGGTGTCCTTCTGCCCTTCGAGGTTTATTCCCACTACGGCACGACGTCAGTCATCGAGCAGTCGTTTGAATCAATGCTGACTTATCTGGAGGCTATGGAGGGCCTCAGGATGCGCGGTGCAAAATCCATTTCCATCGACGGAGGGGTGTGCGGGGACTGGCTGTCGCTGGACAAGCCGCCGCACAGCTACACTGATGCCAGCATTTACGTCTACATGCTCGGCTGCTTCGCAAAGATGGCCGCGGCTATTGGTGAGGACGAAGTTGCCAGCATCTACCAGTCTCGCCACGCTGTAGCCAAGGAAGAGTGGAACGAGTTGTACATAGACCCGGGAACGGGCAGTTTCCGGGATGATTTGACGCTCGTAAACGTCTCACAATCGTCGTGCTCGCTGGCACTACACTTCGACCTTCCTCTGGAAAAGTACAGCGCTTCCATTTTCGAAGCTCTCTGCGAAAAGGTCGCGGAAGGCTATGCGGGACGGCCGTACTGCATCACGACAGGACTCTTCACGACGCCGATGATAAGTCTCGTGCTCTCGGACCATGGTCGGTCAGATCTGGCCTACAGGATGATTGAGAACACGGCCTTCCCGTCATGGCTTTATCCCGTCACGCAAGGAGCCACATCCAGTTGGGAGCGATGGGATTCGTACACTGCAGAAGATGGTTTCGGCGGGAACAATGCCATGAATTCGTTTAATCACTTCTCGCTTGGCGCAGTAGGAGCCTGGCTTTTCAACCGCGTTGCGGGAATCGACCGCGATGCGGGGTCGGCCGGAATGCAGCACTTCGTCCTGCACCCGGTGCCGGGGGGTTCGTTGACCCATGCCTCAGCCGCCGTGATGACCGACTACGGCCGCATTCAGGTCCAATGGACAAGGGATGACGAAGGCCGCGCGTGGCATTGCCGCTTACGGATTCCGGCCAACATGTCTGCGAGGATCGAACTTCCCTGGGCACCGCACAGTGCGCATACTTCCGTGCCGGCCGACGTCAGTGTGGTGGACGATAAGAACCGCCAATTTCAGGTTCCCTCGGGCAGTTGGCACTTGAGCGTTGATCAAGAACTCTTGGTCATCGAGAAAAGCCCCGAGAAATTCACTGCGTGAGTTGAGTCAGGTGCCTGGCATCTCCCAACGCAGTAGCTGGAGGTGCTGCTGCCTCAGGCCACAGTGATGTCGTTTTGCAGGATGTCCCGCACCAGGGTGGCGATGCTGTCTGCCCCAGTCTTCGCCTTAATCCTGGTGCGGTGGACGTCGATGGTTTTCACACTTGTCCCCAGCTTCCTGGCAATGTTCTGGCTCGGCAGGCCGTCGATGACCAGCGCCAGGATCTCGCGTTCGCGCGGTGTCAGGCCAGCGATCCGCTGTTCGATTTCCCGCCGTCCGCGGCTGGATTCGAAGCGTGTCCGGGCGAGCTCGAGTGTTTCCTGCACCACATCGAGCATCTGCTGGGGATCGTATGGTTTCTCCAGGAAATTGACGGCCCCCTGGCGCAGCGCCTTCACTGACATGCGGATGTCTCCGTGAGCGGACACAAAAATGATGGGGATGGGCGAAGCGATCTGGTTCAAGGTCTCTTGCAATTGAAACCCGCCGGTCCTGGGCATCCGGACATCCAGGACCAGGCACGACGGGATATCGGGGTCATACTGAGCCAGGAATGACGCTACGTCATAGAAGCTGCGGGACTGGATGCTGACGGATTCAAGCAGCCAGGCCAAAGAGGCACACAGCTCCTGGTCGTCATCGACGATGTAAACGAGGGCTTCTGGTGAATCCATGTGGGGGACCTTGCACTGCCTGGGGTGTAGTAGGGGGAACCTCGACGGTATCGAGTCCACGGCATGGCCGTCAATCAATAACACGCTAAAGAAACTACCTACAACGCTGAAGCGAGTTCTGAAATTGTGTGGAACAAATCGCAATATCCATTAAGTCCGCTCCGCCATAGATTTTTGTTACGAGGATTCATGGAATGACCAGAAGCACGGGTCACGACAGTTGGAGAAGAGAAATGACTGGGCTCACGCAAATCCAGAAAGATTTTCGCTCTGCGATGGCGCACCTGCCTGCGGCAGTGAACGTTGTGACCACAGCCGGTCCACACGGGCGCGTGGGAATCACAGTCAGCGCTGTCTGCTCCGTTACCGACTCCCCACCCACTGTCTTGGTTTGCGTCAACCAGAACAGTGCCACCCACGATATCTTCAACAGCAATGGCGAGGTGTGCATCAACGTCCTCAGCGGCGAACACGAGGAACTCGCCCGCCACTTCTCCGGGGCGACGCGCGTTCCCATGGAGGAACGCTTCGGCTGGGATATCTGGGAAGAGGGCGCTGACTCCGTTCCCGTACTGCGTGACGCACTGGTCAAGATCGTGGGCCGGATCAGCGGCCGCTCTGTCCAGGGATCGCACTCCGTAATCTTCGTCCAGGTGGACCGTGTTGAGGTCCAGGAGGAGCGTGACAGCCTCATCTACTTCAAGAGGCAGTTTCATCGCCTTTCCGTAACACCGGAGCTTGTCGCTTGAGCTCCGGCGGTTCGCTCCGCGAGCTCTCCGATGCCCTGGCTTCTGGCGCAGTAACGCCAAGCGCCGCCGTCGAGCAGGCCTGGCAGCGCACGCAAGCCGCGGAACCCGAGATCCTGGCTTGGGTCGAGACCGACCCGGCCGGTGCGCGCAACGCTGCCCGAGACCTGGAACGCACGCCAGGCGCGCGGGGGCCGCTTTGGGGAATACCCGTCGGCATCAAGGACCTCATCGACGTCCAGGGGCTGGCGACACGCTGCGGCAGCGCGCTGCGCGCCGGCGAACCGGCCGTCACGGACGCCGACTGTGTGAAACTTCTCCGGCAGGCAGGCGCCGTGGTCATGGGCAAGACCGTCACAACCGAGTTCGGCTACTTCGCCCCCGGCCCCACACGCAACCCTGCCAATCCGGCCCACACGCCCGGAGGCTCATCCAGCGGATCAGCGGCCGCCGTCGCATCCGGAATGGTCCCGCTGGCCATTGGAACGCAGACGGCCGGATCACTGACGCGACCCGCCTCTTTCTGCGGGGTCGCAGGGTTCGTCGCTGCCAAGGGGCAGTTCTCCATGAGCGGCGTCACCGGACTGAGTCCCTCTCTGGACTCCCTCGGGTTCCTGGCACGGACAGTGGCTGATCTTCATCTAGTCTGGAGCGCCCTGACCCCCATGGCACCGCCCTCGGCGAACACAATCGCCGGCGATTCCCCGCGCCTCTTGCTGTGGAACGGTAGCGCCCTGGGCGAGATCTCCACAGACATGGCAGCCGCCGTCGAACTGGCCGCCGTCGCGATGAACCGCGAAGGCGGCCAATGCAGACAATGGACCGATCATGATCTTGTCCGTCAACTGGCCAGCGACCACGCCACCGTCATGGCGTTCGAAGCTGCTCGCGAGCGCGCCTGGGAGCTGCAACAGTCAAACCTGCTGAGCGTCCCGCTGGCCGAATTATTGGCCAGTGGCGCCGACACATCGGAGGCGGACTATTCGGCAGCGCTTTTCCGGATTGCCGGTGCCCGCAGCACAGTAGAGTCCGCCCTTGATCAGTTCGATGCGATCCTTGGCCCCGCCGCGTTGGGCGCAGCTCCCGTCGGCATCGAAGCTACCGGCACTCCAGTGCTCAGCCGGCCCTGGCAGGCATTGGGCCTACCGGTCATCACCGTCCCCGGCCTCCGGGACCCCGCGGGAATGCCCCTCGGCATTCAGCTCATCGGAGCCCCTGGCCGCGAACACCGCCTTTTCTCCATCGCGGAGCGGCTTGAAGCTTCCCTGGCTCACGTATAGCCAGGGAGGTCCGATGCACGAAGGAAGGTCCCGTTTGGATTTCCAAACGGGACCTTCCTTTACATGCGTCAAAACCGCTTCCGCGGTTCATGGTCTTACATCTGCTGGACTTGTTCCGGCGTGATGCCGGACTTATTGAAGGCATCGACCGCAACCCAATAGTCGGTCTCCGCATTGAGCGCTTTCAGTTCCAACTCCGTTTGGTCATAGACGAGCCAACTCTGATAAAGCTTTTCGGGAGCGGTGCCGTATCGGATGTTGTACCCATCGGCTCCCGCATCCGCCTGCCAGGCGATCCTTACGCTTCGATCGCCCGTCCTGGTTACGGTCGGGGCTGTCCCCTTGGGACGGGCTCCATCAGTGATCCCGAAGACTCGAATGCCACTCACGGCGAAGGGCGCGTCGAATGGCATCCGGTAGCCGGTTACTTTGACGAAGCGCACCATCTGCGCTTGTTCAAGAACAACGAATGAGTGCGGTGTGTCCGCACCAGTCCCCTGTGTGTCATGGATGAGAGTCCACTCTGTCCCGTCCAAAGACACCTCGACACGAAACTCGGTCGTGTTCGGGCCTCGATAGATCCCTCGGAAGCCTCGCTCATTCTCGGCACCGTCGGCACACTGGGGGGCGAGAAGAGCGAGTTCGTTGTCGGCGAGATTGATTTGGATCGCGCGCATTTCGCGCGGACCATTCAAGTCGAGCTGTAGCCACTCCCCTGGGTCGCTTGAATTGGCCACCCACCATGTTCGTACGTCCTCATTCACCGAGAACTCCGGAGGGTGCCCAATCTTGAATGACGACGCCGCTGTGGCCGCGTTTGTAAGCGGCAACTTTAAACTGACCGGAGACGGCAAAACTGATTGACCGTTCGCGGCAGTGGTTTTGACCAGCGGCGGCAAGCATTTTTGAACAGCAGTCGGCCACTACGGGTGGCTTGGCGTGCCGGGATTCCCCCTTGTCCATTCCTCGTGTCGTTACGGGGAGAGCCCCTTCCTTCCGCGGTGAAATGGCGATGCCAATCGTGTATTTCACCCGTTGCGGGAAGGAAGGGGCTCGTTATGAAGTCTCCAGGAGAGTTCATGGAAATTTTAGCTGCTTACGATTTGACCCGGTCCTACCGGGATGCCGCGAAGATCTGCGGCGTTTCACACAATACGGTGCGCTCTTATGTGAAGGCCCGTCAGGAAGGCGCGCAGGCGCCGGTGGCCCGGCACCGCGGCCGGATGACCGACCCGTTCCTGCCGCAGATGATCTCCTGGGTCGAGCAGTCCCGTGGGAAGATCCGCGGTGATGTCGTGCATGAGAAGCTCCTCGCTCTAGGGTTCACCGGGTGTGAGCGGACAACCAGGACAACGCTGGCTGAACTGAAGGCCAAATACCGGGCCCGGAACGTGCGCGTGCACCGGCCCTGGACGCCGGAGCCGGGTCTATGGCTCCAGTTCGACTACGGGGATGGCCCCGTGGTTGACGGTGTGAAGACCGTGTTGTTCGTCGCTTGGCTGGCCTTCTCGCGGTTCCGGATCGTGATCGCCTTGCGGGACAAGACCATGCCGAGCGTCTTCGCCGCCCTGGACCGGACGTTTAGGCTGATCGGCGGGATCCCGACCTACATTTTGACTGACAACGAGAAGACGGTCACGATCGAGCACGTCGCCGGAATCCCCGTGCGGAACGCGCAGATCGTGGCGTTTTCCAGGCACTATTCGACGTCCATGCAGACGTGCATCCCGGCCGACCCGGCCTCCAAGGGCGGGGTCGAGAACGCGGTCAAGATCGCCAAAGCCGACCTCGTCCCCAAAGAGACGAACCTGCTGCCCGAGTACCGGTCCTTCGCCGAGCTGGAGGCTGCGTGTGAGGCGTTCATGGAGGAGGTGAACTCGCGGGTTCACCGGGCCACTCTGGAGATCCCCAAGGACATGCTCCGCGTTCTCGAACGTCCCCGGCTGCACCCGGTCCCGGAAACCCCCGTCACGGCCAGTTTCGGCCACACCCGCCAGGTCCCGCCGAACACGCCCATGATCACCTTTCAGCAGTCCCGGTACTCCGTCCCGCACACCCTGATGGGTGAGATGGTCTGGGTCCGCGGCACCGAGACCGAGGTCGTCATCGTCCACGTCGGGGACGCCGGCCCGGTGGAGGTCGCACGGCACCAGCTCACCCGCCCAGGGACCCCGGCGATCATCGACGCCCATTTCCCGCCGGCCCCGTCCGGTGCCCTCGAACGGGTCATCCGCCCCACCAACAAGGCCGAGGAAGAGTTCCTGGCCATCGGCGCCGGCGCCGCGCTCTGGCTCAAGGAAGCCGCCGCTGCCGGAACCCAGAAGATCCGGCACAAAATGGAACGCGCCGTCACCCTGGCCAAGGTCCTGGGCGCCGGCGAGGTCGACAAGGGCCTCGGGGCGGCAGCGGTGCACCAGCGCTTCACCCACGAGGACCTGTGCTCCATCGTCAATACCGCCGGCGGCACAGGCCACACAACCGGCACCACCCGCACCGTCACCGACCAGGGCCAATGGTTGAGCCAGGGCACCGGCTCCTGGGCGAATTTCGGCACGACACCCACGACCGCCCCGACCACCGATCCAGTCGTTGACGGCGATTTTGAAGGAGCCCTCGATGAGCGCTGACACCATGTCCCCGCCCCTGACCGACGCGGCGGTGGAGCAGGTGATCGCGCTTATGCGCACGACCCGGATGCCGCACGCCCGCGCCGTCGTCGCCGATGTCCTGGCCACCGCGAAAGCCCAGCGCTGGGACCCCACCGAGGTCGTCCGTGTCCTGCTCGAAGCCGAAGCCACCGGTCGGAACGCCTCGATGCTGGCCACCCGGCGCAAACGCGCAGGTTTCCCCTCCGGGAAGACCTTCGATGTCTGGGACGAGGCTCTGTCCACCCTCCCGGCCGCAACGACATCGTTCCTGCGGACGCTGGAATGGGTGCGGCGGCGGGAGAACCTGATCGCGTGCGGGCCCTCCGGCACCGGCAAAACCCTGCTGCTGGAGTCCTTGGGCCAGCAGGCCATCGACCAGGGCATGTCCGTGTCCTGGCTGAGCATGGAAGACCTCGGTGCGCTCGTGCGCCGGCACCGCATCGATGACAGCGTGAACAAAGCCATCACCCGGGCCACCAACGTGGATTTGATCTGCATCGATGACATCGGCCTGCTGCCGGTTTCCGCGGACTCGGCCGAGGGCTTCTACCGCGTCGTGGAGGCCTCCTACGAGAAGCGGTCCCTGGCGATCAGCTCGAACATCCACCCCTCCGGGTTCGATGAGCTCATGCCCAAAACCATCGCCACCGCGACCGTTGACCGGCTTCTCCACCACGCCCACCTCTGCCAAACCAGCGGCGAGTCCGTCCGGCTCATGCAAGCCCAGAACGGGAAAGGAACCCGCCCCTTGAACTAACCCCAAACCCTGGTCAGGCGCACTGAAACCCGGCATGCCCGGGGCGCCTGACCCTGTCCAAAAATACTTGCCGCGACCGGTCAATCACTTGCCGCCAGCGGTCAAACCAACATGCCGCCACCGGTCACTTCTAAGTTGCCGTTGACAGTTGTACGACTGGAGCATCCATCCGGCAAAAGATTCGGTCCACGGGTCGAATCGACGATCGTGAATTGTCACGGGATAGTCGGCGAAATTTTGATTGCAGAACAAGATGCCGTCCTCATCGAATCCGGCTGGGAAGATCCCGATTCGTCGCTCAAATGCGTGATTCACCGAAATCCGCATGGTGGCCGCGTGCCACCAATTCCCGTGAATGTCTTGGAACGTGCTTCCGTGCCCTGCTCCGGTAATGAATCCACCAGGTTTGGAGGAGAACGGACTATTCGATGCATAGGTGAACGGTCCGAGTGGTGAGTCTGATGTGTAATATCCGTCGGCGTAGGTGTTCCACTCGGTCCCTGGCCCCGCGTATTGGAGGTAATACTTGTTCGCGTGGGCGGTCATCCAGGCACCCTCGATGTATGGCCGCTCGGACCCCGGCTCTGTCGCCGACACCGCCAAACTGGCCCTCTCGTAGTTCTCTCCCACCCGCTCCCAGCCGTGCTGCTCGGGATTGCCTGCCAGAAGCGCCACCCTCTGTCCGATCGGTGTCATCGTCGCAGGGTCAATCTGCACACCAAAAAGCGGATCCACATTGGAGCATCCCCAGTACAAGTACACGGAGGAGTCATCGTCTTGAAAGAGATTGGGATCCCAGAACGGAAAGCCTTCGCTTACTCTCACGAAGTCGTCATCGAGCGGCGCCTCGCTGCGGAAGAAGGGGCTATTCGTTTTGCGGGACGCGGAAATGCACAGGGCTCCATCAATTACGCGGACGTCCGGTGCGTAGTCCAAAGCCGGTAACCGTTCCGTCTCCTTGAAGGTCCATTCGACGAGGTCGTTCGAATGCCAAAAGCCGGCCGACATTGATGCGAAGAGGTAGTAGCGCCCCTGGTAATGGACCACAGACGGATCAGCGGCCTCACGGTGAACTGATCGCGCACCGCGTGAGTGGATATCTTGGAATCTGTAGGCAAGGTCGATCGGATTGCAGATGATGGCCCTGTCTCGATTGTCAGGCTTCGCCATCATGCCCAGGCCGCGTCGGCAGTCCAGTACTCGGAACCGTTGGCGCTGATTCCATGCTTCCATTCGGACACGCGTTTGAGCTGCGGTTCAATCCGGGCGGTGACGGCGTCCGCTGCCTCCGGTCCGTCTTGGTCCGCCTGCCAGTGCACCCAGTTCACCTCCAGGTCGTTCTCGTCGTGGACGAACAGATCGACGTGGTGCCAGCCGTAACCGAATGTGTCCGCGTAGCAGGTCAGGAACATCCGGTCATGTTTTGTGGGATGGGCCATCGGCGTTCTCCTTTCACGTTGCTTATCAGCAGGGTATGGGGGATTTCCTTACCCCGGAAGGGCATAAAGCCTTACGCCGGGGTGTGGTTTCCCGCATTTCCACGCACGGAATTCAACGCAAGGATATTGAGGGAAGGCATCACCTTCGTCAGCAACTATTCCCGTCCCCCGAAGGCACCCCGTGAAGATTGAGCGCATTGAGGCGATCCCCTACTCGATCCCCTACTCCAAGCCCTTGGAGTTCGCCAGCGGGCGGGTATCCGACGCCGAGCACGTCCTCATCCGGGTCCACACTAATGACGGCATCGTGGGCACGGCGGATGCTCCACCACGCCCGTTCACCTACGGTGAGACGCAGGACTCCATCATCTCGGTGGTCACCAAAATCTTCGCACCCGCCCTTACAGGGCTCGACCCCATGGACCGCGGAAAAATCCATCAGATCCTCGCCCGGACAATCCATAACCAGGTCGCCAAAGGCAGCCTGGACATCGCCCTCTGGGACATCATCGGCAAAGCCACCGGAACTCCCGTCAGCAGGCTGCTGGGCGGTTTCACCGACTCCATGGCAGTCAGCCACATGCTCGGCTTCCAACCGGCGCAAAAACTGCTGGACGAGGCCCTCAAGTTCCAGCACGAGTACGGCATCAACACCTTCAAGCTCAAAGTCGGGCGCCGCCCGCTGTCGCTGGACATCGAAGCATGCCGCGTACTGCGCGCAGGGCTCGGACCTGACACCGAGTTGTACCTCGATGCCAATCGGGGCTGGACGGCCAACGAGGCCCTCGAAGTCCTGCGCCGCACGGAAGGCCTCGGCCTGTCCCTCCTGGAGGAACCGTGCGACGCCAAGGAAGGAATGAGCCGCCGGCGCCTGGTAGAGAAATCCCCCATCCCTGTGGTCGGTGATGAAAGCGTCCCCACCGCCGGCGACGCATCCCGGGAGCTGCTCTCCGGGGGATGCAACGCCATCAGCATCAAGACCGCTCGCAGCGGCTTCACCGAAGCACAGCAAATACTTGGCCTCTGCACCGGACTGGGCGTCGACGTCGTGATGGGAAACCAGATCGACACCCAGCTTGGAACGATCGCCACCGTAACCTTCGGCGCCGCGCACGAGGCCACCTCGCGGCGTGCCGGTGAACTCTCCAATTTCCTTGACATGTCCGATGACCTCCTGGCCGATCCGATAACCATCCCGGACGGCCGAATCCGTGTCCGGGATGTCCCCGGCGTCGGAGCTGACATCGACGAGCACAAACTCGCACACTACCGGCAAGACAAATAGCCGGCCGGGGCAAACCCCCCATCCTCCGATTCCCCCCGAATGCAAAGGAGCATCGTGCTGTACCTGGTCCGAATGGACGTCAACCTCCCCGCCAATCTGCCCGAAGATCGGGCCACAGCCATCAAGGCGGAAGAAAAGGCCTACTCACAAGGCGTCCAACGCGACGGCCGATGGCCACACCTATGGCGCGTGGTGGGGCAATATGCCAACTATTCGATCTTCGACGTCGAAAGCAACGACGAGCTACACGAGCTCCTACAGAGCCTTCCGCTGTTCCCCTATATGGACGTCCAGGTCACTGCGCTCGCCAAACACCCGTCGTCGATTTCCTGACGACCTCGATTGACCCACCCCTGCTACTACCGACTCACCGCTGAGTCGGAATGACAATGAAAGGACAAACCACCATGTCTGTCGAAACCACCGCAACAGCCGCCGCGTCCGGGGCCAACGCCACCGAACGCTTCCGCTCGGACAAGTCCGTGGCTGCGGAAGTAAGCGTCGAACGCGTCAACGTGCTCGCCTCCCGCGCCATCAAAGCTCTGGTAGACACCGTGAAGGAAGAAAAGGTCACCTACGACGAATACAACGCCCTGAAATCCTGGCTCATCAAGGTAGGAGAAGACGGCGAATGGCCGCTCTTCCTGGACGTCTGGATTGAACACGCCGTCGAGGAAGTGGCCAACGCGGACCGGGAAGGCAGCAAGGGAACCATCGAGGGCCCCTACTATGTTCCGGGTTCGCCTGTTCTGGAAACCCCGGCAACGCTTCCAATGCGCGATGATGAACCCGGCACCCCTCTCCTGTTCCAAGGCCGCGTCACAGGCGTCAACGGTGAACCCCTCCCGGGCGCCAGCGTCGAAATCTGGCACGCTGACGACCTCGGCCTCTACTCGCAATTCGCCCCCGGCCTTCCCGAATGGAACCTTCGCGGCACAGTCATTGCCGACTCCGAAGGCGTCTACCAAATCAACACCGTGCAACCCGCGCCCTACCAGATCCCCACAGACGGCGCCTGCGGCCAGCTCATCGCTTCCGCCGGTTGGCATGCCTGGCGCCCGGCACACCTCCACCTCAAAGTCAGCGCGCCCGGATTCCAGCTCATCACCACCCAGCTGTACTTCACAGCTGACGAGCACCTCTCGGACGACATAGCCTCGGCCGTCAAACCCGAGCTCGTCCTCGAGCCGAAGGACAAAGCGGACGGCACGGGCCGCGAGGTAACCTACGACTTCGCCCTCGCTTCGGCGGTGTAGGCGCAATCAGTACCCCACGCAGGCATGCAGCTCGGCTCGGTCCGAGCTGCATGCCTCTGCGGTTTCCAGCACGGTTGGGACTGCCCCCGGTTTTGTTGCATGCTGGACCAGAAGGACTCCATCATTGCGTTGTCATACCTGTCCCCAATCGTCCCGAACGAGGGCATCAGGCCGGCAGAGCGGATCTTGTTGGTAAAAGCCCAGGACGTGAACTGGACGCCGTGGTCGGCATGGACGATGCCGCCCGGGACGGGTCGGCGGTTTCTGATGGCCATGTCCAGGGCGTTGACGACCAAGACGGAGTCCTGGCTGCTGTCGATCGACCACCCAACGATCCTGCGGCTGAAGGTGTCCATCACGGCACAGCAGTAGACCTTGCCCTCTCTGGTCGGATGCTCGGTGATGTCCGTGACCCAGAGCTCGTTCGGCGACAGACGGTGGAATTTACGGTGCACGAGGTCATCGCTGGTGGCGATGCCTCGCAGGCGTTTGACCTTGGCCGGCCCAGGAAGGCCGGCAATTCCGGCCAGGCTCATCAGCTCCGCGACCAGATGCTCGCTGACGGTGACGTCCATGCCCCGTGTCAGTTCGGCGTGGATCCGGCGGGACCCGTAGGTGCCGCGGCTGGCGGTGTGGACTTCCTGATGAGCCTGGTCAGTCATTGCCGGCGCATCCGGGTCAGTGACATCGGCCGGTTCCGGTACTTGTAGTAGCCGGGACTGCTCACGCCCAGCAGCCGGCAACAGACCTTCGCGGGGAACCCGGCACCGGTAAGTTCTCAGCGAGAGCCCAAAACTCAAACCATTTCGGGTAACCAATCCCTGGGGCAGGTCATCTTTCTTGTGAGTGAGTGCGTGCGAAATCCCTGAATCGCACGCTGGGTCAGACACGGGTGAGTACTGCGTTGACCGGCCAGGTGAACTGATGGTCGCCGGCGCCGACCTCATGCGCGGTTCCATCACCGAGGCGCACCTCCGCGGACGTGCCGTTTGGCACGGTAACGTTGAGGGAAACGACGCCATCGTCGATCGACCAGTTTGAGCTGGCCTGGCCATATGGTGTGGTCACTGACCCGGCCGCTCGTGCGAGGCCACCGCCCGGGGTGGGCGCGAACAGGATGCGACGATATCCGGCCTCCAGCGGGCGGATTCCGAGAACGTATTCGACAAGCCAGCTTGCGACTGACCCGAATGCATAGTGGTTGTGAGACATGAAGGCGTTGCCGTTCTTCTTGTACCCTTCCCACGTTTCCCAGACGGTGGTCGCTCCCATGTCGACCTCGGCGAGCCAGGAGGGAACAGTTGTTTGCATAAGGAGTCGATACGCAATATCGGGTCGCCCGTTGTCGCAGAGAACCGGCAGGAGCATGGGTGTGCTGAGGAACCCGGTCCCGAGGTGATAGTCGGCCTTCTGCACGAGCTCGACAAGTCGCCCGAGTGCACCGGCTCGCTCGTGCGGAGCCAGGAGGTCGAACGCCAATGCCCGGACGTAGTCGTCTTGCATGTCCGCGCCAATTCTCCGGCCACTGCTGCGCACGAAGGCGGCTCTGTATGCGGCTCGCACCTCGGTCGCGATGGCTTCGAATCGCTTGACGTCGGGGCCGTTGCCGATCAATTCCGCCATTGCCGAAAGCAACTTGGCGGAATAGGCGAGATATGCCGTGGCAACCTCTGCGGGGGGCCGGATCATGGTTGCGATCGACTCGGTGATGATGTTGGTGCCGGGCCGGAGCCACTCCCCTACCTGCCGGCCGTGGTCGACGATGTATTTCTCGTGGACGCCAAACCGATGTCCGAACCGGCGCACGAGCCCTTTCTTAGTTGCAGCGAACTCCCTGAGGTATTCGACCCAGGCGCGGGCGGAGGCGTATTGGCGCCGGAGTACCTCGATGTCACCGTAGTACTCGTGCAGCACCATCGGCAGGATGGTGGTCGCATCTCCCCATCCGGTGACCGGCCCCCAGTTCCTGAGCGGTTCCCGCTCCCGGCGGAAGTCCGACCATTCGCGCGGTGCGTAAGCGGGCACGCCGCCGTCCTCATACTGGTCGGCTTCGAGATTACGGAGAAATCGACGGATGTAATTGTCGGAATCGACCATGACGGCCGCTGTCTTCCCGAACACCTGGAGATCTCCGGTGTACCCGCTGCGTTCCCGCGTCGGGCAGTCCATGGGAACGTCAAGAAAATTGGAGCGGAGGGACCACTCGATGTTCGACCAGAGTTGGTTCAGTCGCGGGTCGGAGGTTTCGAACTGCGCTGCCGCTGCAATATCGGACGTGTAAACGAGGCCCTGAACGTCCTCAATGACGACGTCGCCTTCGGCCGGTTGAACGGCGAGGTATCGGAATCCCTTGAATGTAAACCAGGGCGTGTAGTCGACTGATCCCGCGGGGAGAGTCACCTCGTCCCTTTGGAACCACTCCTTCGTTTTCGTTGGGAAATCGAGGTAGTGCTCATCGAACTCGCCCTGTGGGGTCAGCACTTCACCGTACGAAAGTCGCACCGACTGACCCGAGTATCCCTTCAGTCGGATTCGCGCAATGCCTGAAAAGTTCTGGCCGAAGTCGACAATCTGAACCCCCGAAGGGGTACGGGAAATCGTCCCCCGTCGGGTGCTGACCAATGTCACCCGCTCGAGTTCCTCGGCTACCAGAACGCGACGGTGGGCTGGAAGCTGGCGTACTGGAGTGGCGTTGATAGGCGCTCCGCCTGGCTGCAGCCAATCAGTCGTGCTTATGCGGAGATCGACCCGCTCGCCGGTCTTCGGATCGGCGGTCAAGATGGGGCCTCCACCGACGACCCAGTTCCGATCCGTAGAGAGAACCGCCTCGGTGCCGTCGGTGAACTCCACATGGATTTGAACAATCAGGGCTAGGCGGTCCCCATAGATGACTCCCGTGGACTTGTATCCGTTGCGCCCACGGAAGCGTCCATCCCCGACGGCCGCGGCGAGAATGTTGCTCCCCGACTTGAGCAGGTCGGTGACGTCGTAAGCCTGATATTCGACATAATCGTCGAACGGAGTGAATCGCGGCACAAGGGCGTCTCCTGTGACGTCGGTTCCGTTGATGAACAATTTGTACCAGCCCAAGGCACTTGCGTACGCTCGCGCCCTCCGTACGTCACCCCGAAGCTCCGTCTCTGCACGGAAGTACAGTGATCGCAGGGTTTTTTGCGGTTCGGGATCGCTGTCCGTAACCCACAATGCGGACCATTCTGACGCGTCGAGGATTCCGGTCTCGAAGGTCGCTGATCGGCTCCACACGGACTGCTCTCCACCTTCGAGCGTCACCCGCACCCGCCAGATGTATCGCTGGCGTGAGACCAGTGATTCTCCTCGGTAGGCAACTCCGAAGGGCTCTGTGCCAGCGATGAAGCCGGACAACCATACGGCGGTGCCGTTGTCGGCGAAGACCTCGATCTCGTAGCCAGACTGCGCTTGGCCGCTCTCGGATTGCCAGCCGAATTCTGGGATCGTCGAGTCGATTCCGATGGGGTTGACCCGTCGATTGGTGGTGAGAGCAGTGGGGGCGGGGATTGTTGTCATTGTGTGGCTGACCTCAGCGGACACTCTTGATAGGGATGATGGCAATGGCTCCGATGAAGACGATGATTCCGGCGGACATGAAGAGCCCCGGGTAGGCGAAGACGGTTGAGATGACGAACGCGGCCACAGCCGGGGCGAGTGCCTGCGGGATGCCGGTAGCGATGTTGAGAATGCCAAGGTCTTTGCCGACAGCCGTTCCCCCCTTCGGCAAAACCTGGGTCATCAAGACGACATCGGATGCCTGGTACATGCCGTACCCGAATCCGCTGAGAACGGTCATCACGATGATGCCCAGGACGGTCGGCATCAGCAGCGGCACGAGGACGCCGACGATGAGAATCGCTGACCCTACCCAAATAAAGATCCTCCGCCGCCCGAGCTTGTCAGAAAGGATTCCGGTGAGCAGGACCGCGATGATCATCCCGGGCAGCGCCGCGAGTCCAACCAAGCCGACTTTTGCGTTCGCTTCGTCAAGCGAGAGTCCCACATAGTCGGTGAGAAGGAAGAAAGTGAACGTGCTGACCGACGCGAACCCGAGTACGAAAAGGAATCTGGCCAGGAACGCCCACCCGAACTCAGGGTGCTTCCGGGGGCTCACCCAGAACGATTTGACAAAGGCCTTAAGCGAGAACCGCTCCAGCGGCACGTCCTTCGAGGAGAAATCGCGGTAAAAGACCAGGAACAGCACCGTGATGGCCAAGAGCGCGATTGCGAAGCTCATATACGCAATTCCGAGCTGCGCGGCCAACATCGCAGCGGCGATTGAACCGACGGTTCCTCCTAAAAGGGAGCCAAGACCAATCATGGCCGACGCGATCCCGCGACGCTCTACCGGGTAGCGGTCGGGCAGCACCGCACTCATCGGGGCAATAATTGCGTTGAGCCCTAGGCTAAGGACTGCGGCGCACAAACCCACGGCGATCACATTGTTCGACACGCTCATGACCGCCATTGCCGCGGCACCTAGTGCTGCTCCGATAAGCATCCACAGAGCTCGTCGGCCCAAACGCGATCGGGTCCGGTCCGAGAATGCGCCAATGAGTGGTTGCGAGACGACCGAGACAGTTGCGAAAAAGGCCGCGATCGTCGCGTAGTCCCCGATCTTGTGTATCGGATCGATGATGCTCAGCTGGTTCGGGATAAGGACTGCCTGAACAGCGCCGAACACGCCATACGTCACGAGAGCCTGGATCAGGAGCCACGGCGTGAGACTTCGCGTTGCAGGCCGCGCGATCGGAGCTTCGATCACGTCCAAGCCCCGCAGGGCCACGCCCTTGTCCAGGGCAATGCTTTCGGGCAAGGTCATCTGACTCTCCTTTGAGTTCGGCCGCAGTCATTGGACCCCAGCGATTCCAGCCGAAACTAATCGAAAGTATTGCCATATGTCAATACTTCCTACAATCGCTCAGGCCGAAGAACTGCCTCAACCCTTGGAATATTGCCCCAGACGGACGCGCCCTAAGAAGTATTAATTGCCAGAACCGGCTTAGACTTGTCGAGTTGAGTGTCGTCTGCAAATCGAAGGAAGGTTCAACATGCCTCGGCCGAAAACAGTCGCGGAACTGCCTCATCTGGATACTGAAGGCATGCAACCAATCCGATCAGGGCAGCGACCGGAGCTGGGGTCGGCACTCAACTTCATCGTGACGGCCTCCAACTCGGCCGCAATGCGCGAGCTCGTCATGGAGCGAAGCGATTTCCCGCTGCGGGGAGACATGCCCGCATTCTTGCTCCTGAACCAGCTGGTCTATCGTGGCGCCGCAAGGCCAACCGATATGGCCGACGCCATCCAGACAAGCAGGTCGAGCGTTTCGCGGATTGTCACCCGCCTCGAAGCGGCCGGGCTAATCATGCGTACGCCCGACCCGAATGACGATCGCGCCCTCGTTATAGGCCTCACCCTGAGCGGCCGCACGGTGGGTCAGCGGATAGTCGACCTAGGGGAGCAGATCTTTTCGAGCGTGCTCGACGAGTGGAGCGAGGATGAGCTGATCTTCCTCGAGCGCCTGGTGGTCAAGCTCGCGCGCTCGATGGAGCGCGCCAGCCGCCACCTGTTTTCAAGCGTTTCCGGCCCTTCATGGCCACTCGAGAAAGTCGGGGAAAAATAACAAGCGCGCCATCTATTGCCACCTGGCAATAGATTCGCTACGGTTAGGCGGAGTTCGAAGTGGAACACTCCTAGAGCGCGGAGCCGGACTTGCCTAATACAACCTCAACCGACGTCCTGCACGTCCCCAAAGGCCGACTCTCGTCCGCTCCCACGAGGCGTTTCTCGTCGGCGATGATGCGAGTGTCACCAAACACGATCACTCGATTGGCCGACAACCAAAGCGAAACAGGTGCGTTGATTCCCTTTCCGGATCTACTCCGCATGGTTGAGGCCATGGGCGGCCGACTCCCTGATCCGGCGCCGGAGCCGCGCCCGAGAGAATCAGATTGGGCGAGACGGCGAATGGCCGCTCTTCCTTGACGTCTGGATTGAACACGCGGTCGAGGAAGTGGCCAACGCGGACCGAGAAGGCAGCAAGGGAACCATCGAAGGCCCCTGCTATGTCCCTGGTTCGCCTGTTCTGGGGACCCCGGCAACGCTTCCAGTGCGCGACGACGAGCCCGGCACCCGCTCCCGATCCAAGGCCGCGTCACCGGCGTCAACGGTGAACCCCTCGCGGGCGCCGGCGTGGAAATCTGGCACGCGGACGACCTCGGTTTCTACTCGCAATTCGCCCCCGGCCTTCCCGAATGGAACCTTCGCGGCACCGTCATTGCCGACTCCGAAGGCGTCTACCAAATCCAGCTCATCACCACCCAGCTGTCTACTGCTCCCCTTGTCGGCACGACTTGTGGGGGCGCTCATCGCTCTGGACCCTACGCACGTCTGCGACGCCCACGACGGGTCATGGCCGTTGCCCCGGAACCGTGCAAGTCGCGGCACCTCCCGCACTGACCGTAAACACGCCTCCGACGGCTCCAACACCGGCTAGCAGGTGGCCTGCCTAGGCACTCAGCTCCACGTTCACGGCGAGCGGAAGCTCGCTGACGGAGGTGCCGATCCGCAGCCGGTAGGTGCCGGGTTCGTAGGTCCAGCCGTTGTCCCAGTAGGCCAGCAGCCGGGTTGGGATGTTGATGACCGCGGTGATTGTCTCGCCGGGTTCGGCCCACACGGGGGCGGAAGCGACGAGCCAGCGCACGGGACGGTCCACGGCGGAGCCGGGCCGTTCGGCGTAAACCTGCACCACCTGCTTGCCGGCGCGGTCGCCGGTGTTGGACAGGGTCACTTCGAGGGGCACGACGGCGCCGGGCACCGTGATCGCGGAGGTGTCAGCGCCGGGGGCCCCGGCTGTGTCGAGGGTCCAGCTGGTGTAGCCGAGTCCGTGCCCGAACTCATACGCCGGAGCGACTCCTGCCTTCAGCCAGGCGCGGTAACCGATGTGGATGCCTTCGGTATAGGCGAGTTCCCCGTTCGCGTCGGGGGTGGTGTTGATGACGGGCACGTCTTCCTGGGTTGCGGGCCAGGTGGTGGGGAGCCGGCCGCCGGGCTCCGCGGAGCCGGTGAGGATGTCGGCGAGGGCGGTGCCGAATTCCTGGCCGCCGAAGTACCCGATGAGGATCGCGGCCACCTCGTTGCGCCAAGGCAGCAGCACCGGGGCCCCGGAGTTCACTACCACCACGGTGCGCGGATTGGCCTCCGCGACGGCACGCACCAGGCGGTCCTGCAGACCCGGCAGTTCCAGGGTGGTGCGGTCGTAGCCTTCGGATTCGACGCGGGAATTCGTACCGACCACGACGACGGCGACCTCCGCCGCCCGGGCCGCGGCGACGGCGTCGTTGATCAGGGCCTCGGGGTCGGTGTGGTCCGCTTCGGTCCCGATGGTCACGGCCAGGGCGTTGCCCAGGGCGCCGGTGCGCCCGGCGAGATCCAGTTCCACCGTGACCTCCAGCGGAACACCCGCGGTCGCCGCGACCGGAACGGAGGCCGAGGGCGGGGCCAGGAACGCAGCGCCCAGGTCCGTTCCCGTGGCCTCGATGGACGCCTCGCGCAGCAGCTGCCCATCCACGAAGATCCGGCCGTGCCCCACGGTGGAGAAGCCCAGACGGATGGTGCCGGTCTCCTCCGGGGTGTAGATCGTGTGGAACTGGACCATGGAGGACTCCGCGATCGGGGCGTCCCCGCCGAACCAGACCAGCGCGGTGGAGCGGCGGTCCTCCGCGAAGAGTTCCTTGCCGGTGGAGGCAAAGAACCGCACCCGCAACCCCGGCCCACCCGTGACCGGGTTCTTGAGCTGTTCCAGGGGCAGTTCCGCGATGCCTTCCTGCACCACCGCGCCCACACTATAAGTGACGTTCTCCGGGCCGAAGACGGCGCGGATCCCGTCCAGCGGGGTGACGATCTTTTCCGGGACCACGGTCGCGGACCCGCCGCCCTGGGTCCTGGCATGGCGGGCGTTGTGCCCGATCACCGCCACACTTGTGACGGAGGCAGGAGCCAGCGGCAGCACGCCGTCGTTCTTCACCATCACCGTGCCGGCTGCGGACGCTTCCCGGGCGAACGCGACCGGGTCCTCACGCTCCGCCGGCGCTCCGTCAAGCTGTTCCGCGGCCACGGGTTCGAACCCCTCCAGGGCGCCCACCCGGGCGGCGAGCTGCAGGATCCGCAACACCTTCCGGTCAATCGCGGCCTCCGGAACCGTGCCGCATTTCACCGCCAGCACGAGCGCGGAACCCCAGGGACCGTCCGGGCCCGGCATCACCAGATCCTGGGAGTGCTTTGCGCTCTCCACGCTGCGCACCGCGGTCCAGTCGCTGATCACCACGCCATCGAAACCCCACTCAGTGTTCAGCGGGGACTCCAGCAGCTCGTTCTCCGTGGCCGTGGCGCCGTTGACCGAGTTGTACGCGCTCATCACCAGCCACGCCTTCGAGTCCACGATCGCCTTCTCGAACGCCAGCAGATACAGCTCGCGCAGGGCCCGGTCCCCCACGTTCACATCCACCGTGAACCGGTCCGTCTCCGAATCGTTTGCCACGTAATGCTTGGGGGTCGCCCCGACGCCGTTGCGCTGCACCCCGGCCACATACGCCGCTGCGAGCTCAGCGGTCAGGACCGGGTCCTCGCTGAACGCTTCGAAATGCCGGCCGCCCAGCGGGGAACGGTGCAGGTTGATCGTCGGGCCCAGCACGACGTCGACTCCCTTGCGCCGGGCCTCCACCGCCGACGCCGCCCCCAAACGATCCGCCATCGCAGGATCCCAGGAAGAACTGATTGCCGTGGCCGAGGGGAAATTCATCGACGGCTGCCGCTCATCCCACACCTCACCACGCACCCCGGTTGGCCCGTCCGAGAACAACATCCGCCGCAACCCGATCCGCTCCACCGGCCACGTCGTCCAGAAATCCCGGCCCGTCAACAACCGCACCTTCTCCTCCAGGCTCAACCGGGCCAGGAGGGATTCGAGGCGTTGGTCGATGGCAATCTGATCCGCTGAACGGCGGCCTGGGGTGAGCGTTTCCATGAAGGTTCCCTATCTTGAAGATGTTGGTTGGTGGGCACTTGGCCCCCTGATTTCGGAAGTTCGTGTTACGTGGCGTGTTCGGCGCGGACGGGCACCGGCGCAAGGATTTCGTCGCTGGGCTGGAAGCCGATCCGCCAGGCACGGAACCACAGCTGATCGCCGCCGTCGTTCCGGACCGGTCCTGAGTACAGATGCCAGCGCCGTCCGTCGTGCTCGGGGCTGCCCGCAGCCCGTTCCACGGGGTTTCGGCCATCGAGTGCACCGGGTGGATCCGCGGTCCACGCGATGGACGCCCCGTCGGTGACGCATTCAGCTTCCAACCCGTGTGGCGTCTGGACGATCATCGGTTCCGCCGTGGTGCGCGGCAGGCCCGCGGGCCGCCAGCGCTCGATCAGTTCCGTTTCGTCGACCAGACCGAGGTCGCCGAAGCGGCCCTGCCACCGCGCCAGCGCATCACGGAACCGGTCAAGGTCCGCGGCATGGGCTGAATCGGCGGCCAGGTTCCGGGTTTCGTGGGGATCCTTGAGGAGGTCGTAGAGCTCCTCGGCGGGCTTGGAAGGGGCCACCAGCGTGCGCTGAAGCTCGGTGAAGAGGCTGCGGGGTTCACCGGAGGCGAGCTGCCGGGCCTCCTCTGCTGCGATACGGCGAAACTCGGTCCACGTCGGGAGCCGGTCCGGGTAGTCGGTGTGAAGCATCGGCGGGCGGTCGGGGTGGAAGTTTCGGATGTATCGGAATCGCTGGTCCCGGACGGTGCGGCAGGTGTCTTCGGCTTCATCCATCCGGTCCCGTGCGCCGTAAACGTACTCGTTCGGCTCCTCTATGAAGGACCCGTCCGGCCCGACCAGCGGGACTCCGTGCATGTGTTCGGGGACAGGCAGTCCGCAGGCGTGGAGCATCGTCGGGGCCAGATCCATCGTGTGGACCAGATCTCTCCTGACCGTGCCGGTGGGGATCTTGCCCGGCCAGCGAATGAGCAGTGGCTCCCGGAGGCCTGCTTCCGTGGCCCAACGCTTGGCCCGCGGCATGCCCTTGCCGTGATCGGACCAGAACACCACGATGGTGTTCTGGTCCAGGCCGTCTTCTTCCAGCTGGTCCAGGATGGTCCCCACCCAATGGTCCATCTCGGTAATGAGGTCCGCGTACCGTGCCCACGAACGCCGGAACACGGCCGTGTCCGGATAGTACGGCGGCAAGGGCGCCGACGCCGGATCATGCCTGTCAGCGGCCCCAACGTTCGCCGTACTCGCCTCGAACGCTTCGTCGTCCACATAGATTCGGGATTCGTGGGTGGCCATTCCGTGGAATGCCGCAAAGAACGGGGTGCCGGAGTTCGGACGGTTCCGCCAATGGGCAACTGGTGAGCAATCATCAAAAACGGTGGGTGGAATGTCGACTTGGAAGTCCGTGAACCAGTTGTTCGTGCAGTAATAGCCAGCCTGCCGGAAATACTCCGGCAGTAGTCTCACCTCTGGCAGGGGTACGGCCTTGGTGCGCATGTGCATGGTCCCGATCACCGTGGGGAAACACCCGGTCATGATCGCGGACCGCGCGGGCGCGCACACCGGAGCGGAAGCGAACGCGCGGTCAAACCTCGCCCCTTCGGCAGCGAGCCGGTCAAGGTTGGGCGTCACCGCGTACTCTGCTCCCGGCCAGACTCCCGCGTAACACCCAAGGTCGGGGTTGATGTCGTGAGTGGAGATCCACAGGATGTTGGGCCGGTTCATTTGTCGCCGCTGCCCAATAGTTCGCGGGGTACCTCGGCATCGAACGCTGCGACCAGGGGGTCGCCCGTCTCAGTCATCCATCGCGCCAGTGCGTTGCGTTTTGCGGCAAGCACGGTGGCGAGGGAAGGCTCGGCTGCGCGGTTGCGCAGGCACTCGGGGTCTGATGCGAGATCGTAAAGTTCCTCGCGCGCGCGGGAGACGTAGAAGTCTGCGCGCTGGCGGATATCGGCGTCATCTTCGGCTGCGGCAAGCATTGCCTTCCAGGACAGGCCGAACATGTTTTCAGCCCGGTACTGTGCCTGGCCGTCAGCCCAGGCGTTCCAGATGTAGCCGTAACGTGCGTCCTGCACGCAACGCATCTCATAGCGCTGCTTTGCCGCGGTTTCGTGGAATACCGTGAATACCTGTTCCCGCCGTTCCTCCCGCCGCTGGAGGAGCAGCGGGACGAGGGAACTGCCGTCGAGATCGGCTGGCGTCAGGAGGCCGGCCGCGTCGCAGAACGTCGGGAACAAGTCCAGCATGTTCACGAAGTCGTCCGCATTGCTGGTCCCGGGAGTGGTCACCCCGGGCCAGCGGATGATGAGAGGGGTCAAGGTGCTGCGCAAATAGCAGTTGGCCTTGGCGAAAGGGAACGCCATGCCGTTGTCGGAGAGGAAGACCACCAGGGTTTCTCCCGCAGCGCCGGAACGTTCCAAGGCGTCCAGCACCTCCCCGACGACGTCATCGCAGCGGCGGGCGGAGCTGAGGTATTGGGCGTACTCGGTACGGACGCCGGGCAGGTCCGGAAGGAATCCGGGGACCTGGACCTCGTCGGCGTCGTATACCTTGGAGGGCTCCGGGTAGAACTCGCGTTCTTCCGAAGTCCACTTGTCCCGCTCGTTCTCGCTGCCATGGAAGGGTCTGTGTGGATCGTGCGCGTTGGCCATGAGGAACCATGGCCGTCCTTCCCCTGTTGCCTCCGCGATGAACTCTTCGGCCCGCCTTCCGTAGGCCGCGGGGTTGCGGCCCAGGCCAAGCTCGCGCATGTTCACAGCGGTGTCCCAGGCAAAGCGTTCCACCGGTTGGAGGTGGTCTACTTTGCCGAGGATGCCCAAGCGATAGCCCGCCTGTTTGAGGAGGTCGTTGATGACTACGATCCGATCGTTGATCGGCTCGAAGCCCTCGGCGCCGTTGCGGTGCGGCCATAGCCCGGTCATCAGGGCGGACCGGCTGGGCTGGCAAACCGCCGCAGGGACGTGCCCCCGGCGGAAAACCATCCCTTCCATTGCGAGTCGGTCCAGGTTCGGCGTCGCCTCGGCCGGGCCTCCGAATGACCCGGGGGTGTTGCCGTCCATGTCGTCGGCGGTGATCAGGAGGATGTTGGTCACGGGTGCTCCTTAGGCATTCTGCT